>JAJXZK010000300.1 GCA_021780095.1 Acidobacteriota bacterium
GGATAAGGTAACCTCAGCGATCTACGTCCATTACACAGCGAAAACCAATCGCTCCCGAGCGGTCCAGACTTGGTGCCATCAGTAAATACTTGCCGTGTTCATCCAACCGGTAGGCCTGCGGAAAGTACCACATCGATCCCTGTGGCTGATAGTAACTGCCGCCGCGCAGCACTGCAGCCCGAGTGTGCGTGTCCTCAAATTCATCTGTCCATTGCCATACGTTGCCAACCAGATCCATTACGCCAAATGGGCTTGCCCCCTTCGAATGTGCGGTCACATCATCTGGTCCGGTAAGCGTATGCCCCTTGTCGGGGGTCGGAACTGCTGAACCCCCCCAATCGCTGCCCCACGGGTATAGCCGCCCATCCTGACCTTGCGCGGCGTATTGCCACTCCCATTCGTGCGGTAGACGTTTGCCGGCCCACTTCGCATATGCACGCGCATCCTCCAGCGATACCCACGTCACTGGTTTCTGCTCCCATCCGTCCGGATAGGACCCGTTAGTCCAGTCGCGCAGGAAGTTATGACCGTCTCGCGGATGGTAATGGGTGCTGTCGAGAAACTTCTTGAACTGCTGATTTGTGACTGGGTAGCGATCAATCTCGAAGGGTCTGATAATCATCACATGATCGTGATATCGCCGCGGAGAATCTTCCCACGGATACTGGACATCCACTCCGACCTGATTCTTTCCTGCCACCTCCAGCCCGTGTACTTTGAAGTCGAACCTGCCGCCCGGGATCTGCACCATGCCCTCGGGTACGGCAGATGCGGGCTTCGTCGCCGCGATCTCGACCATCTGCTGGGGCAAGAAATTCCACTGGTCGTCGTAATCCGCCAGCTTTTTCTGCGATCGGGCATGCATTTCCCCGATCAGAGATTGAAGGGATGGAGGAAGGGTGACCAAACGTGTCGCCAGGATCGCGCCAAATCCTTCCGGCTCGATTGCGAACTTCAGCGTGGCTGATTGGGCATTTTTGCTCAATTCCGGCTTCAGTTCCTCTCCATGCCACAAGTCGAAGAATCGCGTTCCCGGCTGGAATGGCATCGTTATCTGGCCGCTGCGAAGCTCATATTGGTTGCGATTGATTAACGTCCAAAGTGTCTCTTCCTTGCCGTGAAACTTACTGGCAAAGACCCCGTATTGAAGGGTGGGCGTATGCGGTTCCCATCCTGGACTTACCAGCAGATTCGCAAAGCTGCGCTCGATTAACATCACTCTGCGGAGTGCCTCGTCCTCTCGCGGCGTGAACTCGTTGTGGATGCCGATCACATCCTCCTGGTCCGCATAGCCCACACCGTTAAAGAATGCGGCCTGAATCCCATCCAGATGATGGCGTCCGCCACTGGTCAACACCGGCATGTGGCGATGCTCCAGCCATTTGTACTTGCTGATCATGGGCACAAATGGATAGCTCCAGTAACCCCATGACATCTCATTCCACGCCAGTGCTTCATCTGCCGGAAGCCCTTCCGGCTGCAGCGCCAGTGGATGCTCCGTCTTGTCGGCCGCTTTCAGAAACGCATACGGCATTCCGTCCATAGTGTCGCCCAGCAACCCATCGTCGCGTATTTCCGCCATCAGCCGTGCCTGCGCCGTCCAGTCGGAGACTCCCTCTTCCCTGGTCCCCATATCCCATGGGGTCTCGGGAAACAGCACTTGCACTCCACGGCGATGAAAGTCCGCGACCATCTGTTTCACGGCCGGAATGCCCCCCGGTAAGTCCCTCAGCCGGTCAAACTGATTACGATTGTCTACCCCAAGATTCGGATATGTGTCCCAGATCAGAACGCTGTCAATCCCTCCAAACTCGTTCTGCAACTTATCCAGGTAGCTATCTACCAAATAAGTGCCTCTCACCGGGTCGTAAAAACTACGCTCCTCCACCATCATCTGCACGCACACAAAATTGCGCTGTGTCCACTTCAGCTCAGGCCGGGTGTAATTGTTGTCGTCATAGCCCATGCGCACCAACTGCTCACTTCGCCAGTGCTGGATATCGGCGAGCCATGAATGAAAATTGCCCGGCGTTTTGGGGCCCGGTATCTGCGCATCCTGGGGAGGATAAGCCGTGTCCTGAGCACTCATCGGCCATGAAAGCATTATCAGCATCAGACTCGGTGCGATCAGCAACATCCGCCACGCTCGTCTCGAACAACACATAGCTTCTCCCCTTTTGCTATTGATTGAATTGCCCTGTCTGAAAAAAATCGCTTATCCGCTTTCCCGGTCGCGGCGACTACGAAGCAGTCTCTGGAATCTCGCCCCCCATTCTGAGGACAAAATCAGTACCGGCTCTTTCAAGAAACATCGATTTCAAAATGTTGCCGGTCAGTCAAATCGGAGGACTTCAGTATGACCATATCTCCACTTATCGATCCCATCGACGTATGGCGAATCGGCTGACCATCGCTGGGATGGATGTGAACCCTTAGATCCGCCGAGAAACCTTTGGGGACATCGATCGTGATCTTCCATTGCCGATCCGTAACGGCCCTCGTGGACCATTGGATCGCGCCGAAACGGGTGGGGCAATTGCGCACGGAGATGGTTTTTCCCTGCTTGAACCAGTGTTTGGGGGCAGCCTTTTGCAGATGGCAGATGTCGTGGTCATTTTCTTCGTAGCAAAGCAACCAGCGGAGTCCGAGCGCAGGTTGCAAAACACTGTTCACGACAGCCGAAGAGAAAAACGGGTTGCCTTTGTCCGCGCTTCCGCCAGGAATATAGGCATCCTCGGGCGAATACCGGTTTCCAGAGTCTGCGGCGAAGCAGACCAACCCATACAGCGCCAGCAGGAAAGGACGGTAATCCGCCTGCCGGATGTGCACGGAAAGTGTTCCGTGGGCCATGAAGTTCGACGTGCGGGCGACATGGCCGTCCGTGCCGAGTCCCAGAATCTGCTCCTCGGAAAGCATTCTGTGTTTCAGGTGACCGAGATCGAGTGCCGGAATTCCCCAGTCGGAAGTGAACCAGTCTTCCATAAAACGATGATTTTCGTAGCTGGAAAGCGCTGTCGGGCTATGCGAGATATCCTGGGGCGTAAACGGCGTGATGGCGGCCGCACGCATTTTCGTGTCGCACATCTGGAGCGTCGCGTCCAGCGAGCGCTGGATGTTCTGGCGCATTTCCTTGGCGATCGCATCCAGTTTTTCGGCTTCCGCCTCGTGCTCCTGCTTTGAGGCTTGTTGCGCGGCAGCCCGCAGGCATCGCACCTGCTCCGTCAAGCCACGCCAAATCCACGAGGCATTCTGATAATAGTACGGATGCGAATCTGGGAAATCATTATTCGGGTCACCTAAATCAGCTTCCGGCGAACCCCAGATGAGTCCATAACGACGGTCGTCCGAAGCATAGTGCTCTTTACTGTATTCGTATCGGGCTAGCACGTAATTCGTCATGCGACGCAAGACAGGAAGACGCTTGTCGAGCGCCGCAAGATCGCGTGTATAAAAGTACGCGCGTGCAGAATTCGCCAGGAAAATTCCTGCATTGAGCGGCGCTTCAACCTGATCTTGCGTGTTATAGAGAAAATTCCCATCAGGCAAAATATAGTTGTCCAGATAATACTGGAAGTACGCATCGCTTTGCTCAGTCAGGTTCCATAGCTGTTGCGCCCAAATAAATTCATATTGGGCTACCGGAAACAAGGCATGGCTTCGTTCTGGAATCTTTGTGTAGGCCCCCTCGCCAATTTGGTAGGTCGGCTTTAAGCCACGATAGCTGCACCTTGCAAGCGTAATTCCTGCGCGGCCCGCGTCGAGCAGCCATGGATCCGGGATCTCCACCGGCATATTGTCGTCATACAAACTATGCCAGCGGTTCCATATGCCAACCAGCACCGCATAGAAACTCGCAGCAGACGAATTCCAGTATCGATCGATAAATCTGCGGCCATCCGAATCGTGCCAAATCTTCTCGCCTGAAGCCGCATAGCCTTCGGGCACCAGAAAGCGAACATGCGCCATGGGTTGCGCCTCCTTTCCGGGGGGCAATAGAACTATGGCCTCGTAGCCTGCTTTGTATCTAGGATTCCACACGCCAATGTCAGCAACCGGCAAATATCCGCCAAGCATAGTCCGCTTGCTATAACCGGCAACATACTCAAAGATTTGTGGGTATTCTCCAGGGGCAAGCGCCATGGGATCGAAGACAGGGCGAACCTGGTCCGGCGCCCATAAGCCCTCGGCTGCTGGACGATCACGCAGCTCACGGGACTTGCCGCTGGGATCTAAGAGCAGCGATTTGAACGGGCCAGCCTCTTCGTTCGCCACCAGACTGTATCCGATATACTCCGCACCGAGCGCAGCTACATTTTCGTAGGCAGGATCTTCTGCAGATTGCAAAATATAACGGCCTGCAACGTCGGACTGAGGACCCTCTTCATACGAATGTTCCAGCCGTATTCCGTGACGAGCGTCTGTGGCACGCGGACGGATTTTAGAGATGTCGCCGATCTGCTTGGGAATCAGAGCTATGGTGCCACCCAGCTCTGTGACGTAGGCAATTGCGCCACGATGAGTAACACGTTTCTCAAAGATGGCTGTCATGACCCCGTTGATTTCGCTCATGCTCAGCAATCGCCAACCATCGATCTGTTCGCCGAGTTTTAGTTGAACCGATTGCGATCCAACCCTGGCCAACAAATCACCAGTGGAAAATCGACCGACCTTTGGCGGAGACTGAAGCGCTTCCTGTTCTCCTGGTAGAAACAAGGAATATTCATTGATGATTTTTCCAGGAAGATACTGGCCCTGCGCTAATGCAGGTCCGCTCTCGGCGTCCAGGGCTCGTACGGGGTCAATCGCGCTCGTAAGCCCGGCTGCACCTAACAGTTTAAGAAACGTGCGGCGTTCTAGAGAGGACATCGGTCTCCGTTCGTGTGATTCGACTTCCAGATAACACTCATGCAATTCGCGTTACATGGTTCTCTCCAGAGATATTGTTCAGTGCGGACATTCTTACGATTGATCAAATACTTACTTGCCATCATGGATTACCCGGGGAATGTGCGCCTGTATTACTACTATTCGTTTGTACCGGAACCTCTACAAGCCTATAGCTCATATGCGGAGATCCTGTCCTGTCCGCCCGACGTAACGCAATCAACCGCTTTGTCAACGCAGGTATTTCTGATTTCCGGTCCGTTTTTCGAAGTGCCAAGATCAGGTGGTATAGGGCCTCCTGGTCATCAGGCCGGTTTTTTAGCGCGATCTCACATTGCTCGATTGCCGCGTCAGTCTTGCCCGATTGAAGATAAAGGCCGGCTAAGAGATTTCGAGCACCCATCAATTGGGGATCAAGTCTTAAGGCATGTTTGGCCGCCTCGATCGCCTGCTGAGATTCAGAGCTATTATCTGGCTTCCTTTCATGCGAAAGTGCCTCGGCAAGCAGGTATTGACTTAGGGCATCATTCGGATGCTTTTTGACCTGAGCGCGAAACTTCGCAATCGCATCCGTAAACTTGTACATTTGCGTTTCGGCTACGCCTTCCGCCGTTCCGAGAAAGGAAAGGCTCGGATCGCACCGATCGGCACTAGCAAAGTTA
>JAJXZK010000414.1 GCA_021780095.1 Acidobacteriota bacterium
CCATAGGCTCCACAATTCCATATTCCATCTGGCTAATCAATCGGCCACTTGTTGATACGCCTGCTTGGTTATGTGCAGTGCGGCTGGAATCTGCTCGACGCTCCATATCGGGAGAAGTACCCCTCCCTGTTCTGAGGCGTTAACGATAAATGCTTTGTTGCTTGCGTCTCGGGCTAATTGTGAGGGGTCATCACAATCTTCAAAATCCATATTGAAGAGCAGCGTGAGGTATTGTTTGCGAGGGATTAGCTCGACGAAATAGTCGAATACCCGATAGGTAACGCTCTTTGCACGGAAGATCTCTAACACGTCATTGCCGACAGAGAGAATCTCTTTTCTCAGCTCAGAGAACAGCGGCTGTATGGAATCGTCCAGTCCAAGTGATTCTTCAGTATATTCAGAAGCTTCCTTTTGCATTCGTGCTAGCTTTGCCTGCCGTACGGCGTCGGCATCAATTTGGATTGGGCCCCAGATCTTCAGGGCAGAGGATGCTAGCTGCTTGCCTCTTTTTTCGATCTCGACGTGTGTCCACTGCCTCTGATTCTTCACGAATTTGTTGAGGCGGAGTGGGCTGTCCGCAAAGCCTCCTTCCATCGACAGCTTCTGATCGAAAGAGCGATCACTGTACTCCGGGTTGTACCCCGTCAGGGTGATATTTCCCAGCCTGTGCACCCACTCCTCTTGGACCGCCTTCCAGGAATCCCCAAGCATGTTGCGCCACTCTCGCGAAAGGCGTGGATTCTGCGGAAGGATGTGCTCTATTGAGAAATCCGAAGTATCGATGCGCTCCTTGCTGTAATTCTCGATCCGATCAAGGAGATATTTGCATTGCCTCATGGAATAGACGTTCCTGGTTTCGAGCGCGGCTTTGAACTCCGCGTCATCAGGGAACCGTCTGTTCTGGCCCTGAAGCGCGATGGTGAGCTTCAGGCTCTCCAGAGGCTTGCTGTCATCAATTTCAAATGCCAGCGAAGCGAAGATTCGCCCGAGGCTCCTCGTCTCGAGTTCGCACACCGAGCGGCGAAAAACATAGCTTTCAAGCAGATCGGTGGCCTCTGCGAGCTCGGGGTCACTCATACTTCCAATCACGTCCACGCAATTCATGAGCCGCATCATTAACGGCCCAGCAACATCCACTAGCGTGCGCAACCCGCAGAACGCTCTGCGAACGGCCGGATTTTCATGCTTCGCAGTCGTGTAAGCGACGTAATATCTCGCGTACCGGCGCAAGTCTTCAAGTATCTTGGCTGCAGCAGGCTCACCACCGCGCTTATAGAAATAGTCGCGGAATGTCACGTAAATGTCGCCTGTGCGAACGGGTTTACTGGGTTCCAGGCGGAGAGTGAGATAATCTCGAACGAATTTGTCGAAATCTGAGCGATAGCGGGCATCAAATTCAATCTCCATTGGACGCCAGAACTCGTCGTAGAGATTCGATTGAACGTGTTCTTCCTGCCGCATGAGTACGAAATTTCGAATCAAATCGGCCTGAGCTAGCTCAAGTCCCGTCGAGTTAAGACTTTCAAAAATCAACTGCGGATCGTCTTGCCCACGCAGTAAGGACACCTGTACAGCCACTAGCTTTCTGATTCCTGCCATCAGAACATCGAGGTTCGCTTCCGCCACTCTCTCCTGAAAGAATGCGAAATTCTCGACGATTCTTTCCGCTTGAGTCCCGGGGAGCTCGCGCCGATCCAGAAGCGCAACGAGGGTGTCGTGATCGGTTCTTCGCAGCTGAAGCTTGTGCCGCTCGGTGCCCTTGCCATGCCTGTTTATGAGGTAGTAATCGCTTATCTCATCAGCGGTCGGCAAGTCGGAGGAAGGATCCGTCTTCGGATCGGCAACCAAGTCGCGCAAGGCGGTCAGGAGTAAGATCACAGTAGTGAGTCTCTGCTGCCCGTCGATTACGAGCCATCGGTTGATATTGGCGTTGTTGTCGTCGGTCGCGATGTAAACAATTGAGCCAACGAAGTGCGCCTTGATGTTCCCTATAGATCCCGCTTGCATGATGTCTTTCCAAAGTTGCAAGCAATGCTTCGTCTCCCAACTATAATCACGCTGGAAGACCGGCACAATAAATTGCTTTGCGCCGTTTAGAAGCTGAATCAGATGAACGTCTTCTGCTTTCATTCGAAAGCTCTCCTGTTCAGGTGTGGCTGTCGGGGGGATAAACCGGCTTAAGATCCCCCTTAGCTGTACGGCCGAGAGAATCAGTAGTTTACAAGCTCCGGGCGGCTCAGGTCACAAGAACCCTCGTAGGCGGAAGTCGAATTCGCCTTTTGCACGAATTGACGGTCTCGGACTGATGCCGAGCATCGCAGCTGTACTGCGAAGGGAGGCCCAGAGGGCCGTGCCCGTCGGGTGGGCCGAAAATGTCGCCCGCGTTTACGCGGGCATCGCATGAGGGCGGGCAGACGGGCAGCCGGACATGAAAAATGCGGAGCCGCTCTTGCTGGCTCCGCGGAGTGGTCTGTTGGGTTGGTGGTTACGCTGCGGCAGCCTTCTTCGCCACCTTCGGTTGAGCTTTGGCCGCCGACTTCGGCTTGGATTTCTTCGCGGCCTTGCCTTTCTCTTTCGCCGCGAACTCCTGCTTGACGGTCGCGGAAATGGTGTCAACGTCCACCTTGTACGCTTGAGCGGCGTCGCGGAGAATCTTCGCGGCGTCGGCCTGGTTGTGCATGGACAGGAGAATAATCGCCTCGACCAAAATGCGGCCCAGCTTGCTCTCCTCGGCCTTAGGCAGAAAGGCGACCAGCAGTTTCGCCGATGCCTCGCCGTCCTTCGGTTTGCCCATACCGTGCTGCCGGATGAGAACGGCAATGCGCCGCTCGTCCAGCATTGCGGTCAGCCGTGCGACAACAAACAGCAGGTCGCGTTTCATCAGACGGACAGGAACCGCATCGCCGATGGCTTTGAGGACGCGCAACCCGGTGGCCTGGGCCAGCGCCTCCTCGCGGCGCTGCTTCTCTTGCTGCGCCTTGAATGTAGCATCGGCATGGGTCCGCTGGTGCTGCTTCCTCGCGTGGTGAATCGGGCATTCAGGATTAGCGCAAACTTTCTTCACTTCGCCTTTCTCGCTGCCCTCGGTGACGATGGCCTCGGCGGTGTACTTGCACGTTTTGTACTCCGGCCAGTCGCGCTGCTCCTTCTTTTGCGGTTTGTCCTGCCGGATTTCGACGTACTTGTTGCGCGGGATCACTGGACTGCCTTCGGCGGGTTTGCCGTAGGCGGTGCTGATCTGTACCAGCTTAGGTTTGGTGGAGACGGTCTGCCTCACGAAAGCGTCCACCTTGGCTTGATAGCATTTTGGGTCCGAGCACGAATCGGGCTGGTTGGCCCCCATGTCGGCGAAGAGCAGGACGTTGTGCCCGGTGCGCTTGGGGCATTCAAGGCAGGAACCCGCCTCCGGCACAAGTTGCGCGTCGTCCTTGGGGAACGGCGCGGCGGCAAGTTCCAGCAGAATGTTGTGCTCAATCCACTGCTGGAGATGGCGGACGGGGAGCAGGATGCGCTTAGCCTTGCTGCCATTGGTGTAGTTCTCCTGCCAGCAGGTGGCAAGTGCTTCCACTTGTTGGTCCGGCTGGAGCCGTGCCAATAGCAGCGCGTGGCCCACGCCGATCTCGTCCTTGGCGAAGGCTTCGGTGACGGCGGGCGCAAGCTCGGTCAATTTCAAGTGAGCCGCTATATATGCGGGCTTCTTGCCGGTCTTGGCGCTGATTTGCTCGATGGAATACTTCGGCTCCTCCAGCCGCAGGAGCGAAGCGAAGCCTTCCGCCTCTTCCAATGGGTGAACGTCGCGCCGTTGCAGGTTCTCGACAATGGCAATTTCAAGGCACTGCGCATCGGTGAGTTCCCGAATGTCCACGGGCACGGATTCGACCCCGGCCCGCTGCGCTGCACGGTAACGCCGCCTTCCGGCCACCACTTCATAGGTCTGCGGGTTGATGGGCCGCACAAGCAAGGGCGAGAGTACGCCCTGTGTGCGGATGGATTCGGCGAGCTCGTTAAGCGCCGCCTCATCAAAAATGCGGCGCGGGTTGATGCCGGACTCGATCAGGCTGTCGAGCGGTAGGTTCCGGAATTCGGATTGCGTCTGTACTGCGGTTGTCATGGGGAATGCTCCTATTCAGGTTGTCGAGCGTGAATGCGTGAGCGGGCACGGCCAGTACCCGTCCGTGGAATGGCGGGTTAATGGCTGTGGCTGTGCGCAAAGGCTTCGTAGTAACCCTGTGCGCGGAGGTTCTTGTCCCACAGCCGCGCGAACTGCTCGTGCTGCTGTTTGAGACCGGCAAGCGTAAACAGCTTTTGCTGGTCGTCGCGGTAGCTCGAATACTGCTCGATGCCGAGATAATCGTTGCGCCAGTAGTAGGGAGACAGAACGATCTCGCCTCCCTCGCGCCGCACTTCAAACAGCATCTCGGGATCGCGCATAGGGTCGCCGTTTTGCTTCCCGTAGTGCGCCACGGAGATTGTGGGCAGACCGTTGGGACCGCTGGTTTCGATGTCCTCGATGTCCAGCGGCATCCACGGCGGGTTGTCGATGTGGATATGGAAGCCGGGTTGAAGTTCCCCGGCCTCTATCAAAATGAGGGCCACCGTTCGCATTACGCCACCTCCCGAACGGCCTCGCTTGCAAAGGCGCTATCCTCCACGCGCAGAGCGCGGAGGATGGTGGAGGCGGTGCGCTGGATGACTTCAAGACTCTCGGCCAGCAATGCAGCGTTGCCTTTGTAAAGCTGGATGTAGTCGCTGGAAGCGGTGCCCATCTCCAGCCCCACGGCCTGACCTACGATGAAGGCCACGGCCTCGGCCTCGGTTTCGCGCACCGTGCCGGTGGTGAAGGTGCGGCGCTCGGCTTTGTGCAACAGCTCGTGCGCCGTCTCGTGTACCAGCGTGGTGAACTCCTCGGCCTTCGACTGGCCGGGCAGCAGGGCGATCTTGCCGCCGTAGGAGACGCCCAGCGCCGGGGCAATTCGTTCGTTGAACTCCAGCGCGATGTTCTGCGAAGCGAGAAAGCCCATGAGCCGGTCGTGATTGCCGCCCACGTCGCCGCTGATGGTGTGGTTCAGTTCTGGCAGGTCTGCCCCGTCGGTCTGTTCATAATCCCACACGTACACAGCGCGGAAGCCGATAAGGACGCGCTGCGGGTTGGCGTCCGTCTCCTGCTCTGCTTCTTCCTTCCGGCGGCGGAAGCCCACCACAGGAGCGAGAATCTGGATGCCCTTTTCGCCGCGCTTCACGAAGCGGCCCAGTTCCTTCCACGTGCCGAAACCGGCCACGCGGGTAGCCGTGGGACGCTGCCGTGCGATTTGCAGAATGTTCCCGAAGCTGTAGTTGTGAAACCTCGCCATCGCTCCGAGATAGTTGGCGAGGGTTTCGCTGTGGCCCGCCTCAAGCTGCTGGATGAGGTAGTCCACGGCCTGCTTGATGAGTACCTGTGTGGGGTTGTCTTTCTGTGTCGTGCGTTGCTGATACGGCGAGTCGCTGCGGTTGCGCTGCGCCGCATTTTTCCTGTGCGGCGCGGCATT
>JAJXZK010000176.1 GCA_021780095.1 Acidobacteriota bacterium
CGGGTAGTCGGTGTTGACGTAGCCGTGCAGGGCCAGGTGAAGGACGTTGAATTTGGAAAGCGGCAGGCCCGTGAACCGACTTGCGGTGGCGTCCCCGCCCAGGAGGAGAGTGCTCGGTTTGGGCAGATCGGATGCGATGGTTTCCACCTCGGTCTTGCTCTCCGGGAGCGGTTTGGGACCCGCTTCGCTGAATCCGGAGAAAACGCGAAAGACCGGGCCCTCCACCTTAGCCTCTTTCGTCCATGCGGCCACGCCCAGGTATGGCAGCGGAGGATCGGCACCCACCGCCCGTTTGTTTTCCAGGATAGAAAAGACGGTCGCCGATGGAGAGGTTGCGATGGTGTGGCTCTCGACGAGGGGAACGCCTCTGTCGGTGACGGCGCCAAACGGGAGAAGATCCAGTTCTCCGTCAGGCACAACGATCAGGGTTGAATGATCCCGATACTCGGGAATCTTGCCCAGGAGTTCATGAAAGAGGGCATCGCCAAGGGCTGAATTTGCATGCTGGTCCCGGATGCTTGCACGATATTCTCTGGCGTCGGTTTCGATCTCGGTCCTGGCAGCAAGTTCGTAGGCTCGCGCGGAGGTGCGTGTCACGGCGAGCGCATAGGAATGGGGATCAGCCAGAACGTACTCCACGAATAGCTCGTTTTGGGCGAGATCGGATTCGAGCCGGCCGAGACCGACCGGATGTTCAATGGTGGCCGATGCCAATGACCGCTGATCGAACACTGGCTCGGAGTCCTGGACCTGTTCTGATAGTTCCTGCCCTGTGGCTGGATTGTCGGTGTCAAGAAGCGCCACGTTCAGCACGCTCAGATGCCGCTCGGCAGGCGTGGGTGCGTGTGGCGCCGGATAGGCGTGATGTTCCAGCGCCTGTGCCTCAATCCGCCCGCGCGCTCCCTCCAGTATCCGCAGCGCCTGATCGTAATCGTGTTCGCGGCACTTCAGGACAAAATAGCCGGCGTAAACCTCGCCCGTTTCGGTGAGCAGAAGCCGCTCGACAAAGGGAGTTGGGACATTCTCAAGCAGGGAGTCGATCAGAAGTGCGCTCTTGCGGTAGAGCGCGCCGGCTTCATCTTTGCGACCGAGCAGCGCGAGAATGCGAGCTTTAATCGCAAGGTCGCGGGGAACGAAATACAGTTCATCCGGAATCCGCTTGTTGGCATCGATCGCTTGATCAATCGAGGAAAGCGCGGCATTGAGGTTCTTCTGGTGTACATATGCGTCGGCAAGTCCTCCCGCCACCTGCGTGACGCCACGCCAATAGTCGAGCTGAGTCGCGAGAGAAAGCGCCTGTTTGAAATCTGCGATTGCGTTGTCCCACTGACCGATGTCCTCATAGACGCTCGCTCTCGACGTAAGGATCTGGTAGTAGTGCCCCTTGAGAGATGGACTCGGAATCTCTGCAAGGGCTTGATCCGCCAGAGTCGATGCTTTCTGGTAGCGGTGGAGGCCGCGGAGAGCATCGATCTTCGAAGAGATAGCGATGGCGGGGTAGGCCACGGCCGGATGGGCGCGGGCGATAGCGATGGCGTCATTGAGCGGACCCAGTCCTTGTTGGTAACGGTGCATTTCAACGAGGCCAGCTCCGTAGAGGCTGGCGTATCGAACCTGAGCCGGATTGTCGTGAGCGACCTTCGCCACTCCCCAGGCCGTTAGAACCTCCTTCTTCGCGGTCGTCGTGTCGCCAAGGAGGAATGCAGCAATTCCTTCTTCACCGAGCGCGCGAGAAGCGAGAAGCAAATGACCTCCGTTTCGCGCGAGAACGGCCACCTGGCCCCACGTTTGGCGCGCGAGGCTCGCATCGTAGTTGTTCTCGATCATGCCCCGCACTTCAAGAATTCGCAGGCGGGTCTCGGAATCGGCTGCCTCGGGCCTTTTCAGGTCTTGTGTGAGGGCATAGATGGTGCCTGAGAGGCTGGTGGCTTCAGCTTGAGCGGGAATCTGGCTCACCTGAGCGTAAAGCGCTTTGGGGCCGTTACGCTCGGCGATGTACTTCATTTCGGCTTGCCGGAACAAAGGCGCGGCTGCAAACCACTGCCCGTTCCACGCAAGATCGTCGGCACGCTGCAGGAGCGCGTCGGCACTATCTGAGTCGATCCGCCGCCGAATGCGGTAACGAACAAACGCAACGATCAGAATGATCGCGACCGTACACGTGACAAGGACGGCAACGGATTGGGTGCGCTTGGGGGAAAACCGCATCGCAATCCTCGCTGGGCCGGTCGAACAGGTTACGGGAAGTGTAGCTTTCTTTTAGAGAATTTCCAAGCTGGCCTGTTATGTTTCGTTAAGGCATTACAAGTGGACGAGCAAAAGGCTTCAGCGCAAAAAGGGAAAACTCGCACTCGACGAAGGCGCAGATAGCAAGACACCTCTACTCGTTCTCAAACCCGCTGTTGCTCCCAAACTTCAGCGTTCGACTGTTTTCAGTAACGGTCCGGACAACGTGGTCCGGAACTCCGGCAGGAATCTCCGCATCAATATCGAGCGTTATTTTCACGTTTGAGCCTACGAGTCCCACGAGATGAGTGATTACCTCATCTGCGATCCTGCTGGCATCCCGCCCGACACGCGCGGAATCAAGCACAACTGTCCCGTGAAACCGTTTCGGTTTTACTGATTGCTCAGGCGCTGTGGGTTCATTGGGCTCTGGCCCAGCAGGTGCCACTGGCGTTCCACCGGAGTCGGCTGTGGGTCCCGAGACCGGCGCGACTGGCTTTGTTTCATCGTCGATCTGCTTTCGCGCCACTTCAGGACGCACGAGCAGACCGGTATCGTCATCACTGACAGTCAACTGCATACCATATCGAAGGCCACGATATCTCGGAACGGATTCATCGAGGCTTTCGGCATACGCAAATGCGTCCTTCTCCCAAGTCAAGAGTGCCAGGCCGGATCGGATCGCATCAACCAACACCGACGGGCTCTGCAGACGCGGAAGATACAGGTATCGTCCGAAATCCTCTACCAACTGCCGAACTGTGACATGGTCTCCTCTCCAGAGCGGTACACGATCCATGTCCATGCGCAGTCGTGAAGCGGCAAAATTCACGACTAGCAATTCGTCACTTTTCAACTTTTTGCTCGCGCGTTCCGCGAGTGGATCAGTTCCGGAAAGCCGGATTGACTGCCAGGTTACGGGGGATTGTGGATTGGCTTGTGTTGGAACCAGAAGCCACTGGTAAGTTTCGGGAAGTCTAGCAGTCACTACGCTCTCAGCTGCGGTCCGCTGCGTTTCTGCTTGCTTCACTTGATGTGGGGACAGGTTAAGCTTCTCCTCTTCCTTCAAGATTGAATCCCAGGCGAGAAACTTCCGGACAGCCTCGTCCAAGTCCTGTAGCCGTGTTTTGTCAGCGGCCAGGAATACGAGAGTATTGCGAAAGAGGCGTGGAGTGGTCCCGCGTGACTCAAAGATTGCCTTGGCTGCAATTTCCGCATCACTGTTTGGCTCTTTGGTATAAGGCTGATCAACACTAAGAACTACAAGCCTCGCATCCAGATCGTCTGGCACGTCAGCGCTGGACCCGGGGAGAGGATGAATTCGCCTGAAATCACCCATCCTCCGCAGGTCAACCCGCAACCGCTGATCGAGCTCGTGCACAACCTTATCTGGATCCCGCTTCAGTTGCTCGGCGCGATCATCAGCAAGTTTCGTTACGGTCGGTTGCGTTGAGTACCAATAGCGCGGACCGTCTTGGTATAGATAAGTTGCTGTCGCCGCCAGTCGCCTTAGCGCATCACCAAACACTGCTGGCGATTCGCCAGGCATAACGCAGCCGAGCTTTATTTGCCTATCCTCAATCCCCTTATTCGCCGCTGACGCGGTTGGTGCAGATCCGAGGTAAATCGTTCTGGCCACTCGGCGACATGCCGCAAACTTTCCCAAGTTTGGCACATCTCCGTCCACTCGGAGGGGCAGGGAACTAGGGCCGTCTACGTCCTTTTCAATGATGGGTACCCAGTTGTCCGACAGGTAGCGCGTTAACTCGAATTGCACTCGCGGATCGTCAATGGGAATGTTTGCAGGTAGGATGAGCGGGTTTTTGTCGCCTTTCTCCCATAGGCAGTGGATCACTGCGGCCATCAACCGCAGCACGCCGCGCGTTCGTTGAAACTTCACGAGCGTTGACCAGTCCGTGTAGAGACGGTCGAAAATCTCGGGATGGATCGGATATGCGGCCTTGATTCTCGTTTCGTAATCTGCATTGCGACATTCGGGTGGAAATTCTTGTTGCTGTGTTCGGTAGAGATCACCGAAACCCCTTGCCACCGTATCCCGGTCAACGAATCGCGCCTGTTCGACAAGTGGTTCGAAGAGACGACGTCTGACAATCTCGAATCCCTCTTCCGCGCTCGCAGGACGCCATGAAGATTCGACGCGTCCTACGACGTTGCGCAGTCGATCCAAGGCTTCGCGGCCTCTCTGGCCACCTACTTCGACGTCATCTGCTTGAGTATGCGGAGAGCCGGTGGTATCAGAGGCTGGAAGGCTGATTACCAGCAGACATTGCTTTGCCAGCTTTGCCGATTCTGTCAAAACCTGGGCAAACGTAAACTGCGTTTCAAAGCCGCCAGCGGGAAGATCGCTTTGATCATGAAGCTGTCGAGCATATGCAACCCACTCATCTATCAGGATGAGGGAAGGGCCATATTGATTGAAGAGTTCGCGAAGGGCATCGCCAGGACTTGTAGCTTTCTCGTCGTCGGCCTGAATTCGACTAAACGCCTTCTTGGCTTCTTTAGCTCCGCCGGCATTAAAGCCAAGTTGCCACGCAAGCTCGCCCCAAAGCGTTCTGACCACCGTCCCGTCGGACTTAGTAACGGGATTGCCCGGCGATATCTTGTTTCCGACGAGGACAACACGATTCACCTTTGGAGGTCTCGATACGCCCGCCTCTTTCAGGACTTCGTCAATCCCCGCCAGCTCTCCAGGGGCTGCACTCGAAAAGAGGTGATAGAGCGCGAGCATCGAGTGGGTTTTGCCCCCGCCGAAATTCGTTTGAAGTTGGACGACCGGGTCACCACCCTGTCCGGCGAGACGACGAACTGCGCCGACAAGTAATTGAGTGAGGCTGTGAGTTAGATATGTACGCCGGAAAAACTCCACGGGTTTTCGATATTCGTCAGAACCCTCGCCCATATGCACTTGCCAAAGGTCCGCCGCAAACTCGGCTTGTTGGTAGCGACCGCTGGCCACATCTTTATGTGGCGTCACTACCTCTCTCCAGGGCTTCAGGCCGGTGCTTGCTTGGCTTTCGATCGCGGTACTCGCAGTTTTGCGCTTTTCGCTGCGGACCTGTTCGTCGAAACGAACTCGCAGCAGCTCCATCTTGATCTTTTCGACTTCCTCCGCCTGTGGAGCGGAAACCGCAGAGAGCAACCGGCTTGTCGAATCAAGCGCCCTGTAGGCATCATCGCCATTGAAGGGCTTTTGATGCGCCCAGCGATTGCGAAAATCACGCAGTTCGCTCACAAGAGTGCGCTCTGACTGACCCA
>JAJXZK010000239.1 GCA_021780095.1 Acidobacteriota bacterium
TCGCCGACATCCATCCCCAGGCGCCCACGCACTTCCTCGTCATCCCCAAAAAGCACATCGACTCGCTCGCGCAGGCCACCGCCGCGGACAAAGACCTGCTTGGCCATCTCACCTTGGTCGCAACCGAGCTGGCGAAGAAAAGCCTCAGCAAAGGCTTTCGCGTTGTCGTGAATACCGGGCAGGAAGGTGGCCAGACCGTCGACCATTTACATCTGCATGTGCTCGGCGGTCGCGCCATGCACTGGCCCCCAGGATAAACAAATCGCCAGTTCTATTCCCGTTACATAATGCCGGAAGCTCGACCATGCCCAATCCTCCGGATTCTCGACTAGCCTTCTGACAACCGAGTTGCGATGGATGTATTGCAGTTTCTCCATTCGCTTCTTATCGCTCCACACGTTGAGATCATAGTAGCGCGCCTGCCAGAATGGCTCGGGCGCGCGAAGCGACAAAGTGCGCGACACCGACTGTTTCAGCGCCTGCAGTGCCGTGGCCAGTGGAGCTGCTTCCGGGTCGGTGACCAGCAGGTGCACATGCTCAGGCATCGCCACATATCCGGCTACACAAAACTCGTAGGCCCGCTGGGTGCGTCCTAAAGATTGCTCGAAGATATTTCGAGCATGCGGAGTGCCCAGCTTCGGCTGCCGCCGATAGCAACTGAAAGTGATACAGTGCATTTGCCGGGTTTTCTGAAATCTGCGCAGTCCGGTAGGCATACGGGGTAATGCGCCATCCTACATGGCCATTGGCGCGAGAGTGGAATCATTATCCCGCCCTAGCGAAGCTAGGACGGGGCACCCGGTTCATGAGTCACCTGACTTGAAGTTTAGGGCGGGCCACCCGCCTTCAGAAATTAGCCCTTAGGAACGGGTTCTTCTTCCTTGTGCATCGCCGATGCCATCAGTTTCAGGCATCCATACATAATGCTGAAATCTATAACGGCGGCAGGAAGGAGCTCCCATACGGTAAAATTCCCTGTTATAGGAATGGGAAAATAAACGACAAGCGGAACATGTAGCGCGGCTAGAACCGCTATCGTTACCCAAAACCACACGTATCGACAAAAGACCCAATAGGTCTTAACAATACCGATTAAGATTCCAGCACAAATCCCTGCAGTTAGTCCCCCCGGAAAATCACCCAGGATTGCGAACAAGATAACTACAGGGGATGAATATAACAGTGCCAACAATCCCCATTTAGCGTCTGGAATTTGAATTTCATCTATTCTTGCCATCAGCTCCCCGGCTTCATGCATGTATCAAAGGATGCACCTGCAGCAGCTATGTCACGTGCGAGAGAAACTCCGCCAAGTAATGTTCCGACAAATGGAATCGCTCTCGCTCCCACGCCCACCAACTTAGCGGCTGGCGCAATCGCTGCCAATTGAATACCAAAAATGCTGGCTGTGGCACCGCCGGCATCCCCTTTCACTGAGCTATTGACGGCAGACGCGGCACCAATTCCCATTTGTGTTCCGGCTACCACGAGGTCCCCACCGGGAAGGGCTCCAGCCCCAATTCCCGCCGCATCAAGCGACAATGCGACGCCATTGTTTAGAAATGAGCTGGCGGCGCACACCTGAGCGCGAGTATAGTTCGGGCCACCGCTGGTTGCGATGCCATATCCGCCTGGCGGGTGGCCCATGCTAAGTCTCAGTCGATATGTTCATCAATGGATAGAACATGGGTGCCCCGTCCTAGCTTGGCTAGGGCGGGAACTGCGTGGCATGATCCGCACGAATTGCAGGCTGTATTCCTATTGCCGGGCGCATGCGGGCCGTCCATTTTTACTTGATTGCAGACACTCCCTCTGTCCCTGACGAACAACGATCATGCGCTATGGTACACGGCCGCAGGCTGGCGAACTGTGTCGAATCCCACCCTAGCAGAGCTAGGATGGGGCACCCAGGCTTGTCGGAAAACCGGCTGCTCTAGAGTTTCAGCTGGGCCACCCGTCAGGGGAATCAACAAAAGTTTAGGCTTCGATGACCTGGGCCTGATCGTCTTCGATCTCGACTTCGATTCCGTAGCGGCGCAACAGGTTCGGCAGCGTCTGCGAGAAGGCCGAGCGCGGCATCACCGTATCGCAGCCCGCCTCGATCGCTTTGGCCTTCAGCTCGCCCTGCAGATGCGACAAAAATCCCACGATCGATGTGGCCCGCTTCAGTTTTGCTTTTAGCTTCGGAATCAGCGTCAGCGGCTTCGCCGTGGCGCTGTTCAGATCGAATACGATCAGCGTCGGCCGCTCTTCTTCCGGCAAGGCCAGCAGGTCGGCGATGGTGTCCTTGTCATTCTTCACGAATGCAACTTTGATTCCCAGCTTGCGCGCCGTCTCCTGAATTTTCGCGATGAAGAACAGATCGTCGATGAAGCAGTAAATGCGAACAGGAGTCGCCGCGGCTAGGTCGGCTGCGCCTGCCGAACCCTGAATGTCGTCCACGGAACGGCCTCCATTCACCGGGCTGGAGTAGTCGGCGTTGAAGTTCCCGTTGCCATTGCCGTTGTAGTGGGCGTTGGTAAATCCGCGCTGCAATTCAATGGTGGAGGGCGGCGCATCGGAATAATTTCCGTTCACAGCGCGATAGCTGTGATCCATGGGGCCGACAAAAACTTTTGGACGCCGCTGCTTGCTGCCACGACGCTGTTGCTGTTGGCCGCTGGAATTTCCACGCGAGTCGCCGCGCGCGCCGCGAGCATTTGACTGCCCTTGGTTCTGGCCCTGGCCCTGATTTTTTTTGAAGAAGCGCTTCTTCTTACGGGGCTGGTTTTCATTGCGGGGAGAGTTTCCCTGTGGCGCGGGAGCTGCGGAGCCGTTGATCTGTCCATTCGCGGCGGCTTGCCCTTGGTTTGCGCCCTGAGCGGGATTGCCGCCCGATCCGCGACGCTTGCGGCGGCGGCGAAAGCTTTGCTTTTGCCGGGGAGCATTGGATCCAGCAGCGGAGGGATTCCCTTGAGAAGACGGAGAGGAGTTCTCCGATTGCGGCGTTGAATCTTCTGTCATTCAGACACTTCCTTGTACCTTGCGTTGACTTGTACTGCGCGAGTCGCTGATACACGACAACTGGAATGATCTCAGTTCCGTCCGGCGAGGACGCTATCGAGCAGCATGATGGAATTTTTGTCTCAAGCTAGTTTCATTTGCCTGGCAGGAAGTTGCCTCGGAGCTTGCCGGCAGCCTGCTGGCGTAACAGTTTCTAGAGCGTTACCGCTCTGGGAGCGCATACTTGAAGCGCCTCCGAACTGTTCTGTATTATTCCTATCCGTAACATGGTATCGGCGAGCCGCGGGTCCCAGAAAGGTTTGCAGCTTCAGCCAAACGATGAGCAAGACTGATGCTACTCCGCAGAAGCGAAATCGGCAAGTGGTACGCGCAAAATCCTACAAACCAGTACCCGCCGGCCAGAACCTGTTCGATTTGTTGGTCTTAAAATCAGGTGAAGCTGTCCGCGTCTATCAGTGTTCCCACCCTTTGGAATTTTGGCCCGTCATTGTTCCAAGCACACCAAGACGGTGAGGATGAAAACGCGAAAGTTAGAGGAACGGTTGGGGGAAAAGTAGACTCAGCAGCTACACTCGCAACTAGAATCGGGTCACTGGCCTCCCGAATTTGGGTGGACCCATTTTCATGATGCTATCTAAATTTGAGTTCGGGTGGAGCCGGCCGGTTTCTTTACGTGTAGAAACTGTGCTGACGGCTCACATTGCCTGAACTTTTTTATCTATTCAAGCCTTTCGGCTCAATGTGCGTTCACTGGCTTGCTGTAATACATTGCAACTTTGATACCAAAGTCATTCCATTAAAACTAAAGGAGTTACGCAGGAAAATGCCATCGGTTTTCTGTAATTCCATAGGAAAAGAACCGATCCAATCCGCAAATCCATAGACTGACATTTCAAATGCCCACCCACCGATTCTGTTCAGCGCAACCTCGATTGTCGTTTGGTAAAAACGAGGCTCGAAGAAAAGGAATCCGAGCTGCGATTGTTCCATCAAACGCCGGGGCCAATATTTTGTTCGCACCCAGCCTCTCGATCCCTGGTCTGCCGGATCGAATGGAAGTCCCTAGCGCGAAATCATCCCAATCGTCGCCAACCATGTCTCTACCAAGGCAGGCCATCCGGTGATTGGACTGTGGGTGCGGCGCAGCCCAAACGCGTGACCGCCGTGTGCATCGTGTTCAATTTCGATGGCAAGAGGATGGTGCCACAGATGAGGAATCACTCGATCAAGGTCTACCCTGGGACGCACCCCTCCGTCGCAAATCGCTGAAGAGTCAGCGCTCTTGCTCCGCGGATATGCGGATACACAGAACAGTTTTTGGCTAGTCGGCTATTGATAAACAATGCGTCCGAAGATAGTTGTCACTGAGCCTCATTGGCAAAAAGTGCAATTCGCGCATAGTGATTCGGTTGAATTCTGGTTCAGTGTTGGCAGTTCGGACAGAAGTGAGTACCGCGGCCCGCCACGAGAATTCTGCGAATGGGTGTTCCGCAGACTAGGCAGGGCTCGGCGGTGCGGAGATAGACCTTGTGTTCCAACTGGAAAAAACCTCTTTCTCCAGAAGCGTCTACATAATCGGAGACGGAGGAGCCGCCCATGGTGATCGCCTCCTGCAGTACCGACCGTATCGCGCTGCGTAGCCGCTCGAGTTCCATTGCGGTGAGGCGGCCGGCGTGGCGGCGGGGACGGATACCGGCACGAAACAGACTTTCATCCGCGTAAATGTTACCGACACCATGGAGAAGCTTCTGATTCAGCAGCGCGGATTTGATGGGAGTTCGACGCCCGCGAAACAGCGCGCGAAACGCGTCGGCTGAGATGTCTAAGGGCTCTTGTCCGGGGCCGACGAATCCCTTGTCGGGGGAGCCCGTTCCCTTCTTGCGCTTGCCGGTTTTCGGCGCGTCATGGGGAGCCAGCTCGAGCACCGACAGGCGGCCAAAGCGGCGCGGATCGACGAAGCGAACTTCGCGTGCGTCGTCGAGTTGTAGGATGGCGTGAGTATGTTTCGGCGTCGGCTCATCCGCCTGACATACCAACAGCCGTCCGGTCATGCCGAGGTGGACGAGCCATTGGCCGCGCCACGGCTTTGCTTTCCTGGCTGGAGCGGTCGAGCGGCGGCGGCTGGCGGCGGAATCTCGCGTCAGATCGACAACAATATGTTTGCCGACACGACGGACATGTTCGATGGTGCTGCCGGTCAGCGCTTTGACGAGTTCAGACGGTGCCGAACGAAAAGGTTCCGGCTTCGAGCCGAGCCAGACGGAAAGGATGTTGCGTCCGCGCACGCGCGCATCGACGCCGTTGGCAATGGTTTCAACTTCCGGTAGTTCCGGCATCGATAGAGTTCTTCTTCCGCAAAGGATTGGGGCGCGTCCGCTTTGTGCTTTGATCGTCTCTCTCGGTAGTATAGGATTCTTATTTGAGTAGATGAAGTGCTGGCGAATCGCCAGCAACCCTCCTGCACAACATTGTTGCCATACCAATCGTGGCC
>JAJXZK010000223.1 GCA_021780095.1 Acidobacteriota bacterium
ACGGCCAAGCTGGTTCCATGCGTAGAGTCCGGCAACGCGGGTTGCATCCGGCTTCTGCCGTGCGATCTCCAGAATGTTGCCGAAAGAGTAGTTGTGAAAGCGGCTCATGGCGGTCAGGTAGGCGGTGAGCGCCTCGCTCTTCCCTGCCTCAAGCTGCTCGATGAGGGCTTGGACGTTGGCGGCGATTACTTCTTTCGCCGTCTGCCGTTGTGGTTGCTGTTGGTTTTTCTTCTTGAATTGCATTTGTTTTTTCTCCTGGATGCCCGGTCGGGCGTTTTTGTTTCTCACAGCGCAGCGAGACAAAAACGACTGAACGGCAGACAGGAAAGAACGACGACCGGGACCGGACGTAGCACGAGCGGCAGGCGCGGCCAGTGACAAACCTGTACTGTGGGTTTGGCGCGCAGACGGCGCCCGCGAAGGGCGGCCCGTAGCGGCTTTATGCGGAGGGAACGGCGGGGACCGGCGGAAGTGGGGAAAAGGCGCGCGTAGCGCTTACCGTGCACTGCATGTATTCGACGATTTCAAGGACGGAGGGAGGAACCTGCGGCGTTCTGACTGACCCTTTGCAGAATGGAAATTATTCTCACTGTGTCCGGATCATCGAACGACGCCCTCAATGTTGCGATAATCTGCTTATGGTCGGGGACGACGGAGCTCGAACCCACGACCTCTGCCCTATAGACCTCTGCCCGGACCTTTGCCTAGCAGGCCGTCAAATAATACGAATCGACGACCGCTCAACGCGGAGGGCACCATTTCTAATTTCCGGAGTGTCACTTGCTTTCAGCATTGCGTCCAGCATCCAGTCAGAAGTCGTCCATTTGCCAACGCAAAAAGTCACTTCCGATCGGGCGAACTACAATACGCTTACCTGAAAAATGAATGGGAAAATGCCTTGCCACTGAATGGCGATAACTTTATCAGTCGTTGGCAACAGTCGTCGGCAGCGGAGCGCGCAAATTATGCGTTGTTTCTCTCCGAACTCTGCGACTATCTAGACCTTCCTCGCCCGGAACCCAGCCAGGCGGACGAGGACGCCAATTCCTATGTGATCGACAAAGCCGTTTACTTTCAGAACCTCAGTGGTTCCTCCACAACAAACTACATCGATCTGTACAAACGCAACTGCTTCGTCCTCGAAGCCAAGCAGGGCAGCAATCCCCTGTCAACTTCTGCGGCGCCTTTGAGCCCTGCCAAGGAACCCCGGCGCATGAAGCGCGGCACTGCCGTCCGCGGAACACACGGCTGGGATGAGGCCATGCTGGCTGCGCGCGGCCAGGCCGAACGGTACGCCAAAGCATTACCGGTTTCGGAGGGTTGGCCGCCTTTTCTAGTGGTTGTCGATGTAGGCCACTCCATCGAACTCTATGCCGACTTCTCCCTCACGGGCAAAGCGTATCTGCCCTTCCCCGATCCCCGCACCTTCCGCATTCTCCATGAACAATTGCAGCAGACAGAAACAAAGAATCGCCTGCGCGCCCTTTGGCTCGATCCCCTTTCCCTGGACCCGTCGCGCGAAACAGCCAAAGTCACGCGGGAGGTCGCCGGTAAATTAGCCGTTCTCGCACGCAACCTCGAACGTCATCACCCTCCCAAACAGGTTGCAGAATTCCTCACCCGGTGCATATTCACCTCGTTTGCCGAGGATGTGAAACTGCTTCCGGAACGCAGCTGGCTCAATCTGCTTGAAAGTCTTCGCGATGATGTGGGCAACTTTCCTCCCATGGCGGAAGCTCTTTGGCAAACCATGAACGAGGGTGGCTTTTCTACGATCTTGCGGGCGCACATCCTCAAATTCAATGGCGGGCTGTTCGAAACCACCAAAGCCCTGCCGCTCACCCGAGATCAGCTCGGCCTGCTCATTGAAGCTGCCGATTCGCGCTGGCGCGATGTGGAACCGGCCATCTTCGGCACGCTGCTCGAACGCGCACTCGGTGCCGACGAACGCCATGCGCTGGGAGCCCACTACACACCGCGCGCCTATGTCGAACTGCTCGTCATTCCCACACTCGTGGAGCCACTTCGGGATGACTGGCGCAGTAGCCAAGCGGTCATCACCGAACAGGTCAACGCCGGTGACAGAGAGGCGGCAATTGAAACCGCGCGTGCCTTTCACCGCCAACTCTGCTCTACCCGCGTACTCGATCCCGCGTGCGGCTCGGGCAACTTCCTCTACGTCTCGCTCGAACACATGAAGCGGCTGGAAGGCGAGGTGCTCGAAACCCTCCACGCTCTTGGCGACACGCAGCAGTCGCTCGAACATACCGGCCTCACCGTGGACCCGCATCAACTCCTCGGCCTCGAACTGAATCCCCGCGCAGCCGTGGTCGCCGATCTCGTTCTCTGGATCGGCTATCTTCAATGGCACTTCCGCACGCGCGGCGACGCCCAGCCGCCCATTCCCGTCATCAGCAACTTTCATAACATCGTCGAAGCTGACGCGCTCCTCACGTGGAAGAAAAGAGTGCCGTTGCTCGATAAGCAAGGCAATGCCGTAACTCAATGGGATGGCGCCACTACCAAGAAACATCCCACGACCGGGCAGGACATTCCCGATGACGAAGCACGCATCGCGGTCTATGAATACATCGATGTGAAGCAAGCCAAGTGGCCGCAAGCAGATTTCATCGTTGGAAATCCGCCCTTCATCGGCGGCAAGTATATGCGCGACGATTTGGGTGCTGGCTATGCCGAGGCTCTGCGCAAGACTTATGACGAGGTTCCCGACAGCGCAGACTTTGTCATGTATTGGTGGCAGCGTGCCGCCGAACTCGCCCGCGCTGGCAAGATTCGCCGCTTTGGGTTCATCACCACGAACAGTCTTCCGCAGCTTTTCAATCGCAAGGTGGTCGCACAAAACCTGAATGCAACCAAGGACCCATTGTCGTTGATCTTCGCCATTCCTGATCATCCATGGCTGAAATCCGCCTTAGTCGATGGACAGTCTGCTACCGATCACGCCGCTGTACGCATCGCTATGACCGTCGCAGAGAAGGGCGAACACCTGGGCCGTCTTTGCCGAGTCACGCGGGAGGGGGATACAAGCTCTGAGGGCACAGATGTCGAATTGACAGAAGAGTCTGGGAAAATCCTCGCGGACTTGCGCATCGGTACCGATATATCCAGCGCGACGCCGTTAAAGGCCAACGAAGGCTTGGCCACAAGAGGAGTCGCTCTTCACGGTGCTGGTTTCCTGGTCACCCCAGAGCAATCTGCTTCGTTAGGACTTGGCCGAATAACAGAGTTGGCAAAACACATACTACCTTACAGGAGCGGTAAGGATATAACTGGCAAATCCAGAAATCTAATGGTTATTGATCTGCATGAACTGGAGAGAGAAAAAGTATTCAAACTATTCCCAGAGGTTTACCAGTGGGTTTATGACCGAGTCAAACCCGAGCGCGATGTGAATAATGAGGTATCCAGACGAGAAGTCTGGTGGCAGTTTGGAAGACGGCACACCGAGCTTCGCAATGCACTGAGGGGACTGACGCGGTTTGTAAGCACGCCGGCGACATCAAAACATCGTTTTTTTGTATTTCTCCCCGGAGGGTTTGTTCCAGACGACTCCCTCATAAATTTAGGCTTTGAAGGTGCAGAATTTCTCGGCGTTATGTCTTCGCGGATACATCTTGTTTGGGCTCTTCAAGCTGGTACTACACTTGAAGACCGTCCTCGTTACATTCAGACCCGCTGCTTCAATCCATTTCCATTTCCAAATTGGAACGAAGCGCAGAAGCAGACAATCCGCGAGATAGCCGAACGCCTTGATGCGCACCGCAAGCGCCAGCAGCAGCTTCACCCCGCACTCACGCTCACTGAAATGTACAACGTCCTCGAAAAGCTCCGGGCCAATGAGGAATTGACTGTCGAAGATCATGCTACTTACGAGATGGGCCTGATTGGAATCCTGCGCGAGATCCATGATGAGTTGGACGAGGCGGTCTTCGCCGCATACGGTTGGCCTGCAACTCTAAGCACCGAACAAATTCTTTCAAATGTCGTCGCCCTCAACGCCCAGCGCAGGACCGAAGAAGCGTCGGGCCTGGTCCGTTGGCTCCGGCCTGAATTTCAGGCGCCCAACGTTTCGGCGATGCAGCAGACGCTCGGCGGCCTTGTCCCAGTCGAAGCTCCGGCCGCGGCGCGGCGCAAGCAACACTGGCCGGCGACTCTCACCGACCAATTCCGCGTCATCAAAGACGCGCTCCGCGCCACGCCATTCCAGACCCCGCAACAAATCGCTTCTGGCTTCAAGCCAGCCAGCCGCATCCGCGTTCAAGAGATTCTGCAGACCCTCACAGCCCTCGGCCAGACTCGCCAAGTGGATGACCGATACCTTCTCTGAGCGTGCCAACCTAATCGGAGCAACACTCCGCGGTCAAGTTCTCGTTGTCGCCCGCCTCAAGCTGCTGGATGCCAGGGATGGCGATCAGGGGGAGGTTCGCTCTCTTTAGCCGAGACAGACTCGGCGATATTTCTTTTAGGATTTCGGCAAACGCATCAACGCTTCGGCGCGTGGCTGCCGAATCGAATACCTCGCCGAGTAGGCAGATCGCATCCACACCCTTACTTGTGCAGATTTCGATGGCGCTGCAGAAAGCCGTTGAGAAGTCGGCCCGCCTTTTGGGGGAATAGTCCGTACAGCCAGGATGTGCGTGCGAATTCTAGAATTTGACTCCGGAATTCCTCCGACCTCATTTCGAGCCTCCAAGAGTTGATCTCGGCACGGCCGAGGAATTTGCGACAAGAGAAGAAGTTCAGTGGTGTTTCTTTATTGAGTTTGTGTGGAGTGGCCGGGCGACGCTGGCAGAAGCGGTCGTCTCTGTGGTTTATTTGGATAAATAGTTATTATCGTAGTGAAACTACGACGATGCATTCTTATTAAAATTGACAATGCGCCTGGAAATATGCAGATAATCGTAGTATGGCTACGACTACGGAGAGCAAACTAAAAACGCTCTATTCCCATCTGCCCGTCGGAACTCCGCTGACCTCGGAGGACTTGGCGAAATTGGGAATATCGGCCGATCTCGCAGTCCACTACGTTCGCGCCGGATGGTTAAACCGTCTAGCTCGCGGCGTTTTTTCCCGGTCGGCAGAAGCTCTTTCGCTGGACGCATCGCTGCTGCTGATGGAGCGCAAAGTCGAGGGATTGCATGTCGGCGGTAAATCAGCCCTCAGCTGGTATAACGTTCGACACTATGTTGCCCACCAGGAGACCTTACATTTATACGGGTGGGACGCAGCCGTGCTGCCCGACTGGTTCCAAAAGCAGTTTCCCTCCGAATACCATCGGAAGAGGCTGTTCAAGGAAAAGCCATCGGCATTACGCCACGTCGCGCACTTCCAGAATCGCGCTGGCGCGCCAAAGGTATCCTTGCCGGAGCGTGCATTGCTCGAACTGCTGAGCGAAGTTGGAGTACGACAACCGCTTCAGGAGACACGCGAACTCATGGAGAGCACCTACACCTTCCGCG
>JAJXZK010000038.1 GCA_021780095.1 Acidobacteriota bacterium
AAAGCAGGCTGACCAGCATTTGCGCCTCGTTCAACGTCGGGCAGTGGCTGACGGTCGTCGGCGTAAGGTCGGCTTCCTCCGCCGCGGACATTGCCGCTTCATTCGGGTCGGTTGGTTCCATGGAGATGCTGTCCTTGTCAGCGACTATACCCCTTTCTTCAGGGGCTCCCAAATGAACTTGTGAATTTGCAGGCTGAGGCGTGCGGGTACATGGTCGGCCAGCATCCATTCCACCAGCAAGCGCGGATCGAGCACACAGTTGTCCACCGTCCGCTGCGATGTCGGGGTTTTCGAAAATGCTGGCGATAGCAAAATCTGTCCGCATCGTGCCGCAAGGTTGTGCTGCTGGATAAAATCGCGCGCAAATTCGTAGTCAACGCGATCGGAGATGACGAATTTCACCTCATCCCGCGACGTGAGAGCATCAAGATTTTCCTGATGGAAGCGACCGTTCTCCCCGGATGCGGGACATTTCACATCCATAATTTTATGAACGGCCTTGGGGACCTTCCCCAGCGGTCTCTCGCCGCTGGTTTCGATCATCAGCGTATAACCCTTGTCCAGCAGGCGATCCATCAACGGCAGCAACTCACGCTCCTGCAACATCGGCTCTCCGCCGGTAAACTCCACCAGCTTGACAGGTGCAAGCGCGGCGATTTTTTCTTCTACCTGATCAAGCGTGAATTTTTCCCCGCCCTTGAACGTATATTCCGAATCGCACCAGGAGCAGCGAAGATTGCAGCCCGCCAGTCGTACGAAGATACACGGCAGTCCAGCAAAACTCGACTCCCCTTGAACGGATACATACAGCTCGATCAAAACCACAAAGTCACTCGTAATAGGTTGCGGTGGTGGTGTCGGTTTCGAAGATGGTGCAATCCTTCACGTTGACGCGGCCCTGTGTCATTTCGCCTAGCTGCACGTTTGTTTCATCGAAGAAATAGCGGGCGAGATTCTCCGCAGATGGATTCAGTTCCGTGAACGGCTCCAGGTCATTGATCATCTGGTGGTCGAGCCGATCGATCACTGGCCGCATCACCTGCTTCAACTGCTTGAAGTCCAGCAGCAGGCCAGCAACATCCAGCTCGCGACCCCGCAGAGTAATACGAACCTTGTAATTATGCCCATGCGGATTTTCGCACTTGCCGCGGTAATTGCGCAGGTAATGCCCTGCGGAGAATCCCGCTTCCACGGTAACTTCGTACATGCTTTTCCTCGAACGGCGCGGAGAATTTCTCAGCCTGTTCTATTGTACGAGCAAGAATGAAAACAGCAGAAGTGGGGGGATAGACCGGCTGAAAGATCTATGGCTGCTTACGCTGGCGGCGTTCACGCTCTTCGTGACGGCGGCTGGCCTGCTCAAACAGGTTGGTCACCGTGCCAGATAAGCAAGCCAGCGCGCCGAGTACAAACAAGGCCGACGCGATCATGCGCCACATCTGCGCCACTCCGGGCAGGCCCGGCTGGTTCGCGCTATGGGTCCACGACATGCCGAACGAGGCTAGCGCAAACACTAGCAATGCTGCCGACAGTAGATAGAGGTTGCGCGACATGACGATAGCTCGCGGCGATTGAACGCACCGCTCTGCCCCATGGTAGCAGCAGAATCGGGCGGGTTGAATGTGCGCGGCATCACCGAATGCCGACCATGCCCCGGGTGGAAGCAATTAACTTTGCCGGATCGTAACCGACACCTTTTTTGAAGACATAATCGACGTGTTCAACAGCAGAAATATCTTTCGTCGGATCGCCGGTCACAACCACCAGGTCTGCTTGTTTGCCCGTGGCAATCGTGCCAACGCGATCCTCACGTCCCAGATATTTCGCGCCATTCTGCGTATAAATCTGGATTGCTTGCTCTGGCGTAAATCCAGCATCGACGAGAAGCTCAAGATTGCGCTGATCGCCAAAGCCGGGCAGGATGGCGCCGTAGCCGGTAGGATCGCAGCCAGCCATCAGCAGACCGCCGGCGGCAACAAATTCACGCTCAAACTGCATTTCTTTCTTCATCAACACGGGCATGATGGACTCGTCGGCGTGCTCCGCAATCAGCGTTCGCGTTTCCAGCACACTTGTCCAGGCTTCGGGCATCATAGAAGCCTTTTCGCGCAGCAAGAAGTTCAGCGGGGGCCGGTTCGGAACCGACATCTCAAACACGGCGAGCGTTGACGTAACCGCAACATGATGGACGACCAGGTCGTGAATCATTGCCATCACCGGCGCGCTCGCCATGTCCAGATTATTCGCCATCTCCTGAAAACTGGCGCGTCCACCGGCACACAGACCTGGTTTCTTCCCGGAATAAAACTCGGTGTCCACGACAATGCCATGCTCCAGGTTATCGATTCCCATGTCGGCGGCTTGAGTAAATCCAACGGAACAAAGATGTCCGGTAATCTTTAGCCCGTGTGCGTGCGCGGCATCAATCGCCGCTTTCAAGTCGTCCGGGGTGATGAACATATATGCCTTGAACGAAGTCACGCCTTCGTCGGCCCAATAATTCACGGTGCGGGTCGCGTCATCGGCGCCGGAGAGCGGATGCAGTTGAGGAACGAGTGGGTCTGGACCGTCGAGATAAGGTCCTGTAATGTCGAAGTCCGGACCGGGTGTAAGGTCGGCATCAACAGACTTCTTGATATTCAGGTCGGCGTAGGGCTCAATGCTGCCTGTGGTGCGCGCCGTGGTCACTCCCGCGGCAAGATACAGCGGCGCACTGGTCTGAAACATTTCCCCCCCGACCAACCCGTACTGGGCTCTGCCGGGTTCCACATAAAACAGATGTTCATGCATACCCACCAGGCCGGGATAGACGGTGTGCCCGTGCAGGTCGAGGACCTTGGCCCCAGAGGGAATCTGCGCGCCGCTGCTCGAACCGAAGGACGCAATTTTCCCGTGGTCGAGAACAATTGTCTGATCCAGCGTCGGGGCGACTCCGGTTCCATCGATGACCTCCACATGGGTGAGCGCGACGACAGGAGCGGAAACCGAGATATACGGCGCCAGCGGAGACTTCGATATCTGCGCGAAACCAGCAAGCGAAACACTCGTCAGATAAGCGATCGCGAGAAACGTAGGCAAGGGTCGCATCGGCACAGAGCCTCTTCAATGGATTGGAGGGAACCACCATGCTCGACGGCGGATAGATGCATTGTCAAGGAATTTCGGCGATCCGCGACGCAGTTACTCGAAGAATTCGCGCACATCTTCCAGTCGCTGCGTCACTCGATACGGCGGCAGACTTTCCATAAACACGCGCCCATAGCGCTGCCGCTGCAGGCGCGGATCCAGCAGCACCAGCACGCCACTGTCGTGTAACGAACGGATCAGCCGGCCAAAGCCCTGCTTCAGCGCGATCACGGCGGAAGGAATTTGATATTCAGCGAACGCGTTGCCACCGTCCGCTTCGATCGCCTTCATGCGCGCCGCCACCACGGGATCGCTGGGGACGGCGAACGGAAGCTTGTCGATAATGACGCAACTGAGTTGTTCTCCCTGCACATCGACGCCCTGCCAGAACGATGAGGTTCCAAGCAGCACAGCGTTCGGCGTAATGCGAAACTCCTCCAGCAGCGCGTTGCGAGGCGCGGAACCTTGAAGCAGTAATGGGAAACCCACACGCGCGATCAGTTGGTCATGCACCTGGCGCATCTGGCTGTAGCTTGTGAACAGGCAAAAGGCACGTCCGCGCGTGATCTCCAGAATCTCGCAGATTTTCTCCACGGCAGCCTTGGTGAATCCGGGCTCGCGAGGATCCGGCATTTCCGGCGGCAGGTACAGCAGCGCTTGCTCGCCGTAACGAAAATGGGACGGCACGACAAGCTGTCGCGCGCTGGTGAGTCCCAGCCGACGCTCAATATGGTCGAAGTTCCCCTGCACCGTGAGCGTGGCGGAGGTCAGCACGACCGACGGAACCGACTCAAACAAATCGCTGGCGAGCAACGAAGCAATCTCAATCGGCGTGGCCTGCAGCCAAGTGTTCGTCCCCGTCTGCCGCATTCCTGTGGAACTGCGCCGCTCGATCCAGAATACAAATCCGCGATCCGTCGACTCCAACAAAAATGTCAACTGGTTTGCGAGCTCGGTCGTGCGCTTTTTTAAGCCGCTCGCCTCTTCCACTCCGCGCAACCGTTCCAGTTCTCCCATCAGACGTTCCAGCACGTTCACCAGACCGAGATAGACATCACCGGACTGCTCCAAAAACTCCTCCCGATCAGTAAACGGCATACGACCATCCGCACCTTTCGGCTCTGGAAGCGCGCCGAAGAACATGCGACCGCGCTCCCGCACCAGTTCCGCGGCAGCCGTTAGTGAAGCAGACAAAGCCTGCTTGGCGCGCAACAGAATCTCCACATCGCGAGCCAATTCTTCAAAGCGCAGATTGCTGATGCTGACCCCAAAATAACTGGACGCGATCTCTTCCAGCTCGTGCGCTTCGTCGAAGACGACGGCCGCGGCTTCTGGAAGCACGCCCGCATCGGGAGCGTTCTGCGCCTGCCTGCGGATCGCCAGGTCAGCAAAGAAAAGATGGTGGTTCACGATGACAATGTCGCTCTCGAGCGCACGGCGTCGCATTTGCGTAATGAAGCAAGGTTCATAGTTGGGGCAGGACGAACCAAGGCAGGCTTCACCGCGTGCGTCGAGCCGTCCCCACAGCGGACTGTTTTCCGGAATTGTGGCCAGTTCGGCACGGTCGCCGTGCTCCGTGGTCTGTTCCCAATCGCGAATGATATTGAACTGATCGACCATATCGATGCCAGTCAAGATAGGCTGGTCGCGCAGGGCGTAGAGCTTTTGGCGGCACAGATAATTGCCTCGGCCTTTCATGTAGCTCACTCGCAACGGACCCAACAACGACTCAAGAAAAGGAAGGTCCTTGAAGAAAATCTGCTCCTGCAGATTCCGTGTTCCGGTCGAGATAATGACACGCTGACCTAGCCGCAATGCAGGCAACAAGTAGGCGAGCGTCTTGCCCGTACCGGTGCCCGCTTCCACAATCAAATGTCGCTTTTCGGTGAACGCGCGCTCCATCGCTCGGGCCATTTCCAACTGTCCGGGGCGGTATTCATAAGGCAATCCCGAGCGTGACAGGATTCCACCTGGAGAGAAAAACTCTTCCAGCCGGGGTAGCTTGCGATCCGTCGAAGATTCCGTCGAGGAGGGTAGGGGCAAGGGTGAGATGCACTCCAAACACTGCTTGTTCCTATAATAGAGAAGCCAAGCGATTTTCCCACGCTTTGGCAGGACGGCGTTTCCCACCCTATGACTCCCATAAAAAAAGGCACGCAAGCTGGGGCGCGCGATCGCCGCCGCAGAAATCCCGCCGCAGATGCACGTTGGCCATTGGTCGCGATTGTTGGCCGCCCCAATGTGGGCAAGTCGACGCTGTTCAATCGCCTGACCCGCAGCAGACGTTCTATCGTCGGCGACGAGCCCGGGATCACGCGCGACCGCATCTATGGCGTTGTGGACTGGGGCGG
>JAJXZK010000255.1 GCA_021780095.1 Acidobacteriota bacterium
CGCATATCCGCTGAGGAAGCCGAATCTGCGAAATAGCCAATTAGGCTACTGGTAAAAGTTTTCTTGCCTATCTAATGGGAATGGTAGTGCGAACAAGAATAGCCTAGACTAGGCAGTTCCGTTCTGCTGGACTACGAATTCTGCTGTAGATATCTCAATGGGCTTGCGGAGTTCTTTACGCCCAGTGATGAACATACTCTAATTGCAATCCTTACGCAACCCGAGTGTTGTTGAAAAGCTGTCGAAGACTGTTGAAAACACGCGACAGTCTCGACCCGAGGTCAGCGGGGTGATTACTCGTTCAAAAAATCTCTTCATCCATGTTCACGCGGGGCTGCGGTTTCGCTGCTTCCGCCAGAATCTGGACGCGCATGATGGCGATGGTTCGACGATTCCAGAAGGCGACTGCGGTAGCTCCCAAAAGGGCAGAGCCCGCCATCAGGAACGCGGTTGACCATCTCCCACGAGTGGGTAGGGGCTCCATTGGGGCGACCGCAGCGATTTGCTCGCGATCTTGCGTATCAGGCTTTCGTGACAGTTTCATCATCTCTTCCGTTTCTCAGCCGGCGTTGGCGACTGGTCTTCCTGGCAAGTATGGCACATCCATCGATATTTTCAGCTATCCATCTTAGAATCAGTCGAAAAACGGAGATTTCCGCGGAGAGTACTGGCGTTCTTGGCTCGTGAGCTGCATCTATTTCTATGGAATTCGGGAGAAGGAATAGGACAAATATATGAAAAATACAAATTTTTCGTGCACCGGGGGCGATTCTGTGGCATCCTATGGTTGTAAAGGAATGACGCTGCGCCGACGAGTACACCGGATTGGCGCTCCATCCTTGGCAAGTTGCGTCACTGGCCTCCCGGCACGAACAATAAACCGTTCGTGCCGTCTTTTTTTGCCGTGACGGCGTTGTCGCCGCGAGGTGCGCCGCCGCCACGCTTCCGGCGCGCGAGCTGCAATCGATTTAGTCACGATAGGCGGCGAGCTACTTCCCAAGTCGTTTCTGCTGGTACATGTTGGCGTCTGCCTTGGCGCAAAGTTCCTCTACTGTCTGCGCGTCGTCGGGATAAATTCCCAGCCCGATACTGGCACCGACAGGCAAGCGAACCGCTCCCAAAACGATGGGCTCGTTCAAATCTGCCGCCAGCTTGGCCGCTAGGACTCGCGCCCCATGGGGCTGCAGCAGATCGGAGACAATCACCATAAACTCGTCGCCACCGGCTCGGGCGATCGTGTCGGCTTTGCGGATCCTCATTTGCAGTCGAGTGGCCACGATCCGAAGCACTTCATCTCCCACCGGATGGCCGTAGGTGTCGTTGATCTGCTTGAAGTGATCCAGGTCAATCAGCAGCACGGCGACGCGAGCACCGTTGCGCTCGGCTCGCTCAATCGCCTTGGTCAGCCGATCTTGCAGCAGGCGCCGATTCGGCAGCCCAGTCAGCGGATCGTGCAACGCCAGATGATGGGTGTGATCGATTTGCTCTTCCAGCAGCGTCAATAGAACGCCGATCGCGACAATATATTTCGGCAGGTTCCAGACGGAGTCTTGAACGTGGATGTCCGGCCGGAACATCATTAGATAAGCGCTGATCGGGAAGACCAGCGCCCACACCACCAAACCCACCACCGCGGTTAAAGAACCTGTGGTCCGCTGCGGAAAGTTCCTCCAGCACTCAATGCCGGCCATCAAGTAGAGGACAAAATAAATGCAATCGAGTCCGTAGTCCTGCTGCTTGTAATGCACGACGATTCCCAATAAAACAGCCAGCAAACATGCCAGCAAGGCGTATACGTACCTCTCGCCGGCGCGGCTGTCGGGATCGTGAAACAGGGCAGCGATCACTGTGGCAAACAGCAGCGCAACGGTGACGTAATACAAAGGCGGTGTCGCGATACCGAGATAGTCGATCAGGACATAGAGCAGGGTCGCGATCAAGCCCGTGGTCGCGATCCAGCGCATGCGCAGGCTGTAATGGGCTCCACCCGCCGCATAGATAAAGGCGGCTCCCGCTAGTTCGAGCATGATGCCAGAAAACGCGAAGGTGTAGGTCTGCAGGGCTCCGGGCCGGCCGCCGAAGAGCTGCGCCGCAAAGTGCAGCAAAATAAAGATCCAGCCCAGCAACCAGGCTTGCAACTTGCCACCCGCGCGACGACGCAGAATGGACCAGAAGACAAACACAAGGATTGTCAGGGCCAGCAAGTCCGGCAACGGGGCGAAATTCAACATAGAAGATCAGCGCAGAAATCTTTGTCGGATGATACCGATGGCAGAAATACCTGTGACGGTTTCGATTATGTATACAATCGACCGAATCGTGCCTGCAAGGTACGTCCTTACCCTAGCACTTTTGCGGATTCCAACGTGGATAAAGTGCAACCGAGTCTCGCCAAGCCCGTCCGCGGGGTTACCGGTGTAACTCGCGCGGGAACACTCAGTTTGGCGCGGTTGCCGGACGTTCCTGGACAAGAATACGAATGCGTACCATTCCCTTGGATGCGGATTCCCACATTGCCGTGATTACGTAAATTTCGGCTTTTCGATGAAAGGATCGTACAATTTTGGAAGCGCTTTCAGGAGTTGGATATCGATGCGTAGTCGTGTTTGGTTGACCCTTATCGTTGCGCTTGTCTGTGTTGCCGGCCATGCCCAATGGACTGATCCAACGGTCGACGTCCCTGCATTCCATGCTGCGCCTGCGCCGGCTGATGCGAAGCTGCCGCCGATTCTCCACGGGAAACAATTGACCGGCGTGAATTTCCAACTGCCCTGGCAGGCGAAGGTTTATAAGGATGCAGCTAAGGTTTCCAATGTTCTGTACCAGCTGCCCTGCTATTGTCGCTGCGACCGCGCCATCGGTCACACCAGCCTGCGCAGTTGTTTTCAAGATTTGCATGGCGCCGAATGCGGCACCTGCGCCAAAGAAGGCTTCTACGCCTACCAGATGACGCGCAAAGGCTGGACCCCAGCACAGATTCGTGCCGGCGTCGAACGGGGCGACTATAAGAAGATCAACCTAGATACGATTGCTGGCGGCAAACACCACTCCTGATATTGCCAGCTTTCGCATTCGTCCTGAAAGCGCAGCATCTCGCGAGTCTCCGCATCGCGTGCACGTCCGAATCAGCGGCGAATTCACATCAAACTCGAACCCTACGAATGCAATGCGGCCGCGGTCGATATAATGAAGACTGATTGCAAGCGTTCACGCTCTCACCAAGGAGATTCGCGTCATGCCCTTACAGCCGACGAAAAACATCTGGCACAACGGAAAACTTATTCCCTGGGACCAGGCAAATATCCACGTGATGTCCCACGTCATCCACTACGGCTCGTCGGTATTTGAGGGGATTCGGTGCTATAAGACGGAGCAGGGCACGGCGATCTTCCGCCTGCAGGACCACATGCAGCGCATGCTCGATTCCGCAAAAATCTATCGCATGGATCTGGGCTATTCGCTCGATCAGATCAATGATGCTGTCGTCGAGACCGTGGAATCGAATGGCGTTGCGCCGTGTTACATCCGGCCGATTGCGTTTCGCGGCTATGGCGAGTTGGGTGTGAACCCCATGAAAAATCCCATCGAGTTCTACATCGCGAATTTTCCCTGGGGAAAATATGTCTCCGGCGATCGCGGAGCCGATGTCTGCATCTCGTCCTGGAACCGCATGGCGCCGAACACGCTGCCAGTGCTGGCAAAAGCCGGGGCGAACTACATGAACTCGCAGCTGATCCATATGGAAGCCAAGCTCAACGGATTCGATGAGGGCGTCGGACTCGATGTGAATGGCCTGGTTTCCGAGGGCTCCGGCGAGAATCTTTTCGTCGTGTACAAAGGCCAGCTACTGACGTCCGACCTGGGCAGCTCCGTGCTCGCGGGCATCACTCGCTCGTCGATTCTGACGCTGGCGCGAGACTTCGGAATTCCCGTGGTGGAACAGCCAATTCCGCGCGAGCTTCTGTACATTGCGGATGAGGTATTCTTCACCGGCACTGCCGCGGAAGTGACGCCGATTCGATCGATTGACCGCATCACGATTAAAGATGGACAGGCGGGCCCAATCACGAAGCAGCTGGCGGCAGAATATTTTGGCATCGTGTCAGGCCAGCGCCCGGATCGATTCAACTGGCTGACGCCGGTCAAAGTCGCTGTCGCTGAGCCGGTCTCGGCATAATCTCGAGACATTTGCGACATTCAACGAGGGGTTGTGCCGTTGCCCATCAACGATGATCTTGCGACACTTGCGCTGTAAGAGCAAGCGCTGGTCCTTCCGCATTTCGACCATGACGTTGCGTGGCGTATAGGCGGGACCCTTCGTGATTTAGCCCTTCAGCGCAAATTTGCAGTAGCGATCGATGTGCGTCGCTTCACACAGCCGCTCTTTTATTGCGCGCTGGAAGGCAGCACTCCGAACAATTCTGAATGGGTGCGCAGAAAGAGCAATGTCGTCGCCCATTTCTTTCGCAGTTCGTATGCGATCGGGTTGGAACTGCAACAGAAAAAGACCAACTTGTTTGAAAAGCACGGCTTGGCTTTTTCAGAATACGCGGCGCACGGTGGAAGTTTTCCGATTTGCGTCACGAATTGCGGTGTCATCGGTTCAGCGACTGTTTCAGGACTTCCGCAACGTGACGATCATGAGTTGGTCGTCGAAGCCCTTTGCCTTGAAATCCGGCAGGACTACGCCACGTTGCGGCTACCGCCTCAGGACTGGTAAAAGAAAACGGCTCCGCATGGCGTCCGGTCACAACCCTGGAACGTCCGTAAGCTCTCACGCGTGTATTTTTAACTTCTGGAGCTATACAAAAAGATGGCGGGCCAAGAGCGTAGCACCGATGGAACCCAAGGCTTGGCGACTTAAGATGGAGGAGTTTCCACGGCTCCGGGAGAGTTGGGGTCAAGCCATTTTTCATCCGGCTTGGACTCCGCGCCGATCAACTTTCCCCATCCCGGTAATTTCTGGCTGCCTGTGATCAGGCGCGGTCCTACGGAAAGTGCGAAGTACATCCAGATCCATCGCAATAACACCACGATGCGATTGCGGAAGCCGATGAGAAAGTAGATGTGGATCGTCAACCAGGCCATCCATGCAAGCAGGCCACTCATGTGAGCATGGAAGGGCCATTTCACGTCCGCGACGGCACTGTGGCGGCCAATCGTGGCCATGTCGCCTTTATCGAAATAGTGAAACGGCGTCCGAGGCTGGCCCGCTAAGTCCGCAAGAATCTCTTTCGCTGCATGCGTGCCCATCTGCATGGCGGGCTGCGCAACTCCGGGAATTCGCCGGCCGTTTTCGGTTACATTTGCCAGGTCGCCGCAAACAAAAATCTCGGGATGACCGGCCGGATTCAAGAATGGGTCAACAAAAATCGTGCCCTTCTTATCCATTTCCGCGCCCAGCATTTTTCCCAGCGGAGATGCCTGCACGCCGGCCGCCCACAGCGTCACCACTGACTCGATTTTTTGACCGTTGGCAACTACATATCCCGGTTGCACGTCGGTGACCTGTGCATTGTTTCGCACCTCGACGCCCAAGCCGTGCAATTCTTCAATGGCTTTGCGCGACAAGTCTTCCGGATAGCTGGCCAGGATGCGCGGCGCTCCTTCCAATACGATGACGTGCGCTTTGCTGGGGTCGATGTGGCGAAAATCTTCTCGCATATAGAGGCGCGAAATATCGGAAATCGCTCCCGCCAATTCCACCCCGGTCGGGCCGCCGCCAACCACTACGAAATTCAGTGGCGGATGCGAGCCATGCTCCAAGGCCTGGCGTTCGGCAAGCTCAAAAGCCAGCAAAATACGACGGCGGATCTCAATAGCATCTTCCACCGTCTTCAGGCCCGGCGCGTAGGGTTCCCATGCATCGTGGCCAAAGTAAGAGTGAGTCGATCCAGTCGCCAAAATCAAATAGTCGTAAGGCATCGTCGCTACACTGCGAAGCTGTATCGATTTGGATTTAGTGTCGATGCCGACAACCTCGTCCATCAATACCTCGACATTACGGCGGTTCCTGAAAATGCTTCGGATTGGCTGGGCAATGTCTCCCGGAGAGAGTGCGGCGAGCGCAACCTGGTACAAAAGGGGCTGAAAGGTGTGATGATTGCGCCGATCAATCAGGAGCACGTTCACAGGCTCCCCGGCCAGGTGGAGAGACGCCTGCAAACCAGCGAACCCGGCTCCAACAATCACGACACGGGGGCTGCGCGGGATGCTTCCTCGTTCGTCTGCCATTCTCCACCCTGTTCCATGATCTGGAATTATGAATGTCGTCACTTTTTAGATGCAGCAGAGTAGCGGAGGACGGAGGATTCCGCCGCCGGTGCGGCAATTTCAGCCGTGTGGCGCTGACCTGCGCCGTTTGAGTCTTTCACCCTCCCGCTCGCATCCACTCCCCGATACACTAGATGGAGTCTCGTTGGTTTTCTAGTTCTGGCGAGCAATCGGGAATGGCTTTCCAAAATGGCTTCCGCGTACCTGTCGTGGTTGGGCGTGGAGTAGAGACGGCTACGACAAGAAAAGATTATGACAGACGAAATTCGTGACACTATCATCGTCGGCACCGGATGTGCCGGACTTACGGCCGCAATTTATGCGGCTCGCGCCAACCTGAAACCGCTGGTCCTCGAAGGGCATGAACCGGGAGGGCAGCTTTCCATCACCACCCTGGTTGAAAATTTTCCGGGCTGGCCGGAAGGCATTCAGGGACCACAGTTGATTGAGAATATGCGTCTGCAAGCATCACGCTTCGGCGCGAATTTTCGCCTGGGTCATCTGACCGCCGTCGATCTTTCCAAGCGACCGTTCCAACTCCAGGTTGGAAAAGAGGTGCTGCACGCGCGCACCTTGATTATTGCCAGCGGCGCTTCCGCACGATGGCTAGGTTTGCCCAGCGAACAAGCTTTGATCGGTCACGGCGTCAGCAGTTGTGCTACTTGCGATGGATTCTTTTTCTCCGGTCAGGAAATTGCAGTCGTCGGTGGTGGAGATTCCGCAATGGAAGAGGCATTGTTCCTGACGCGGTTCGCCAGCAAGGTCACGCTGATCCATCGCCGCGAAGAATTTCGTGCTTCGAAAATCATGCTGGACCGCGCCATCGGCCACGAGAAAATTCAGTTCCTCACGAACACGACCGTGGAGGAAGTGCTGGGGGTGGACAAGAAAGAGGTGACGGGTCTTCGTCTGCGCAATCTGGCGACCCAGGAGGAGTCTATTCTTCCGGTCAGCGCCATGTTTCTCGGGATTGGTCATGTGCCGAACGCGAAAATGTTCACTGGTCAAATTGAACTCGACGACGACGGATATATCCGCACCCACGATTACGTTTTCACACGCGTAGCTGGCGTTTTTGCCTGCGGCGACGTGCAGGATCGGCGCTATAGGCAAGCAATTACTGCGGCTGGCAGCGGTTGCATGGCCGCGCTTGAGGCGGAAAAATATTTGGAAGAGCACGGTCGCTGAGCCGTTCTCCATGTCCATTGCCGAATCCATCGCGCGCGTAGAGGAACAGATAGCCACAGTCTGCCGACGTACGATGCGGCCCCGCGACAGCGTCCAAGTGATGGCGGTATCGAAGACGCACCCGGCAGAAATGATCATGCAGGCCTACGGCTGCGGCATCCGGCTGTTCGGCGAAAATCGCGTGCAGGAGTTCGCCGCCAAGCAGCCGGCATTGCAAGCCTCTGGAATGTCTTCTGACGCGGCTAACTTCCACTTAATTGGCCCGCTTCAGTCGAACAAATCCGCTCGCGCCGCGCAAATCTTCGACGGGATAGATTCGGTCGATTCGCTGCGCGTGGCTCAACGGCTGGATGAAGCGTGCGCAGCCGCCGCAAAGCGCCTGCCCATTCTGGTTGAGATCAAGCTAAGTCCAGAGGCATCCAAGCACGGCGTTGCGCCTGATACGGACGACTTGCATCGATTGCTTGAGCGTCTGCCGGATCTGGAAAACCTGATGTTTCGTGGTCTCATGACGATCCCGCCCTATTCCGAAGACCTGGAACAAGTGCGTCCCTATTTTCGGCGACTGCGCGAATTGCGGGACTCTCTTGCGCAACAGCGCCCGGCGCTGCAATTCGACGAGCTCTCCATGGGCATGTCGCACGATTTTGCTGTTGCCATAGAAGAAGGCTCCACGCTGGTGCGCATTGGCACGGCCATTTTTGGGACCAGGCCACCGGTATGACCGCGGAGTCCGCCCTGCGAATACGCGATACGACGCAGGGGGCGGTGTTCGAAGTACACGTTCATCCGCGCGCCAAACGCACCGCGATTACGGGCATCCTTGACGGCCGCGTGAAGCTTGCGCTCGCCTCACCGCCCGTCGACGGCCGCGCCAATGAAGAGTTGCAGCGATTCTTCGCCAAGCTTTTCGAGGTTTCCCGCAGCGCCGTCCAGGTCGTCGGCGGAAAGCACACGCGCGACAAACGTGTGTTGATTGCCGACCGAGACGGCGCTGCAATTCTTGCCGTGATCGAGCGGAAATTCGCGGCGTCGAGGATGCCGCCGTCATAGCCCTCGCGCACTTTCATCTGTGCGATTCGCGGCTGCCTTCTATACACTGAACGGGTTCTCACAATTGTTTCGCGCGGGTTGAATTCATGCCATCGCTCTACGCCGTGGTTTTAGCCGTCGTTATTTTTGTGCTGCTGGTCGTCTCGATGTCGCAGCTTCGCGGCGTCAAGACCAAGGCGGACTATTTGTTGGCGGGCCGCTCGCTGCCCGCGTTCGTTCTGGTGTTCACGCTTTTGTCGTCGTGGATTGGCGCCGGCTCCTTGTTTGCCGGGGCGGAAAATGCCTATCGCAATGGCTTTGCCGCGTTGTGGCAGCCTGCCGGTGGCTGGGCTGGATTGCTGCTGATTTATTTCATCGCGCCCCGAGCGAGAAAGTTCGCTCAATTCACCATCCCCGATCTGCTGGAAGCGCGCTATAACCAGACGGCGCGCGTCCTCGGCGTCATCGCCATCCTGTTTGCATATACGGCCATCGCAAGCTATCAACTGCGTGGCGGCGGAGATATTCTTCACCTGATCTTTCCCGGTGCCATCAGCAGCAGGATGGGAATGTACATCATCGCGGCGTTCGTCATCGTCTTTACTGCACTCGCGGGTATGGCATCGGTGGCGTACATGGATGTGGCGATTGGCCTTCTGGTGACGGTGGCATTGATCGTGTCGCTCCCGATTTTGTTGCACCAGACGGGCGGTGTTGCGGGTTTGAGTGCGTCGCTTCCGCCAACCCATTTTCAGGTGCTCGGGTCGATATCGTTTGCCCGCGCCATGGAGTTCTTTCTTCCCACCATGCTGCTGATGCTGGGGAACCAGGCCATGTATCAAAAGTTCTTCTCCGCCAAATCGGAGAGAGATGCGCGGGTTGCGGTCGTGGGGTGGGTCATTGGCACTGTGATTCTGGAAACGATCATTGTCGCGATTGCGGTCATCGGGTCGGCTCTATATCGCACAGGAGAAGTCAGCCAGCGTCCACGCGAAATCATCGCATACACGGCCACGCACGGGTTGCCTGCGTTCCTTGGCGCGCTGCTGTTGGGCGCTGTGTTTGCCAAGGTGATTTCCACTGCCAATAATTATCTCTTTTCACCCGCTACCAACCTTGTTAACGATGTTTTCCTGCGCTACATCCGTCCGAACGCCAGCAACAAGCGCATTCTGCTGGTTTCGCGGCTGGTCGTGGTTGGGCTCGGCATCTGGGCGCTGGTGCAGGGAGCGTACACGCAGTCAATTCTCGAAAAGGCGCTCTACGCCTACACAATTTATTCAGCCGCGCTGACTCCAGTGATTCTGGCTGCGTTTTATTCGCGCCGCATCAACTCGCAGGGAGCGGTCTCCTGCATCGCGGCCGGCACGCTTGTCACCGTTTTTTGGGATACGGATTTCGTGCGGCATCACCTGCCCGCAGCCATTGCGCATCGCGACGCGATTTTCCCTGCGTTGATCGCTTCGCTCATCTGTTTGTTCGTTGTCAGTTGGCTCACGCCGCCTCCGCAGCGACAAAAAGTCGCCCAGTTTCTGCCCTGAGCACTGCTGTTATCCACGCCGTACAATAGCATTGGGAGTGTTTTGATGATGCGCCGTGTCTACATGGATGCAAATGCGACGACGCCGCTGCTGCCAGAGGTCCTGGAGGCGATGCAGCCGTATTTTGTCGAGCGCTTTGGCAATGCCAGTTCCGTCCACTCTTTCGGGCAGCAGGCTCGGGGAGCGGTGGAACAGGCGCGCATCAAAGTGGCCGCATTATTGCGCTGCCGCCCGGCGGAAATTGTTTTCACCAGCGGCGGCACAGAGAGCGATAACCTGGCGCTGTTTGGCGCCACGAAACCTGGCGATCACATAATTACAACGACCATTGAACATCATGCTGTGCTTCATGCCGTCGAGCAACTGGCGAAGTCGGGTCGCGACGTCACCTTTATCCCGGTAAATGACAATGGAGTCGCCGACCCCGACGATGTACGCCGCGCCCTGCGCCCCAACACGCGTTTGATCAGCGTCATGATGGCGAATAATGAAACTGGGGCTATCCAGCCTGTCGACGCGATCGGCGTGATTGCGGCGGAGGCGGGGGTGCAGTTCCACACCGATGCCGTGCAGGCTGCTGGAAAATTGGCGCTGAACGTGGAGAAAATAGACTGCAATTTGCTCTCAATCTCGGGCCACAAGATGCACGCACCCCAGGGCACGGGAGTTCTCTTCGTGCGCAAAGACACGAAAATTGAGCCATTGATGTACGGTGGCACGCACGAGCGTCAACGCCGCGCAGGCACGGAGAATTTGGCAGGAATTGTTGGCCTGGGCAAGGCGGCGGAGATCGCCGCGAGATCTCTGGAGGATGGATCCACGCAACAAATTGCGGCCCTACGCGATCGGCTGCAGAATGAAATTTTGGCTCGTGTCTCTGACGCCGGCGTGCATTCCGGCCACGCGCCGCGTGTTTCCAACACCAGCAACTTGTGGTTCGATCACCTGGAAGGGGAGGCCCTGGTCATCTCGCTGGATCTAAAAGGTCTCGCGGTTTCCGGCGGCTCCGCATGCGCTTCGGGAGCGAGCGAACCGTCGCACGTGTTGACCGCGATGCGTGTCCCGTCCGAGCGCGCTCGTGCCAGCCTTCGCTTTAGCCTGTCCAAGCTGAGTACGGCGGAAGAGGTGGACTACGCCATTGAAATTGTGCCGCAGGCGGTCGCCAAACTGCGGGAGCTATCGCCCTTCTATCGCAAAAACGACATGGTCCCTGCGAATGCAATTCGAATTGCGACAGCGCAAATCTAGTCGAGGAAAGATACATTTCTCAGAGCCATGTCCACACCCGAAACCATCGCCGTTGCAATGTCCGGTGGAGTTGACTCCTCGACCGTGGCTGCCATGCTCAAGTCGGAAGGCTACAATCTCGTCGGCTTGACGCTGCAGCTGTGGAACCAACGCCGCCTCGCGGGTCGGCCCGGGATGCCGGAGACCAGCGAAGGCCGCTGCTGCTCGCTCGACGACGTCTATGACGCGCGCCGTGTCGCCGAGCATCTTGGCATCCCTTATTACGTAGTGAATCAGCAGGACCGGTTTGAGCACGATGTGGTGCAGCCGTTTGTTCAGGAGTATTTGAGCGGTCGCACTCCGGTACCATGTACGCTTTGCAATAACCATCTGAAGTTTGCCCAGTTGCTGGACACGGCGCGTCAGATTGGGGCTGAGCGCATCGCCACCGGGCACTATGCGCGCAATGAATATGATCCGGTGCGTGACCGCTGGATATTAAAGCGGCCAGCCGATGCCAGCAAGGACCAGACCTATTTTCTTTTTGGATTGACGCAGGCGCAGTTGAGCCGCAGTTTGTTTCCATTGGGCAGCTATCGCAAGCCGGATGTCCGCGCAATTGCGGAGCAAGAGGGACTGGCGCTGGCCAACAAGCGGGATTCGCAGGAGATTTGCTTCATCCCCGGAGGCGACTATAAGCAGTTTCTCGACGCCTATCTTGCCGATCGGGGAGAGGTCATGCCGGATACCAGCGGCGATCTTGTCACCACGACGGGCGAAGTGGTTGGGCATCACGAGGGCATCCACAACTTCACGGTGGGCCAGCGGAAGGGCCTCGGAATGGCGACTGGCTCCCCTCTCTACGTGATCGGGATCAACGGCGCGGATAGGAAAGTTGTGGTGGGCAACTGCGACGAACTGACATCAAAAACGTTGCGAGCGAATCGTCTCAACTGGATTTCCAATTCGCGTCTGGAAGGCACGCTGCGGTTGCAGGTAAAGATTCGTCATCGTCATGAAGCCGCGTGGGCCTCGCTAGAAATGTCAGGCGACGATGTCGTGTCGGTGAGGTTCGATCAGCCGCAACGCGCCGTGACGCCAGGACAGGCGGCAGTGTTCTACGATGGCGAAGAAGTTGCGGGCGGCGGCTGGATTGTTTAATCGCTGGAAAATGTCTCTGACGTTGCGCGGCGTTTGGCGTGGATATTTATGGGTAGCGCGTTAGAACTACTGGCCGGACTGTTGCGGCATCTCGTTGGTCTCGGCCATCTGGGCCATCGTCATGCGCATGTATCGGTGAGGGTTGACAGCGGTGTCGTTAATCCGGACCTCATAATGCAAGTGCGCGCCGGTGCTGCGTCCGCTGACTCCCACGTATCCAATCACCTGGCCGCGAGTGATGCTCTCACCCGGAACTACCGTCATCGACGCCATGTGTGCATACAACGTGGTGATTCCATGGCCGTGATTCAAAACAACTTCTCGACCATATCCGGAACCCCAGGCCGCGCTCGCGACGACCGCATCGCCAGTCGCATGAATCGCAGTTCCCGTCGCAGCGGCAATGTCGATTCCGCGATGGAACTCACCCTCGTCGCCGGCAAACGGATCGTTCCGCTCGCCGAAGGAACTGGTGATGCGTCCCATGACCGGCCACAGTGTCGGCGCATTGGCTAGATTCACCCAGTCTGTCAGCGTCGAGGTCGGGCCCATTCCGGAAGTCAACGCCCGAGTTGCCACGCCTGAGAGCGCAGTATCGCGCAGTGCATACAAGCGGTCGAGAGAGTTTTTGTAGTTATCGTTGTCCGCGAGGACGGCAGGGGTGGCGCTGCTGGTGCGGGGAGTCTTGACGACGCCAAGCTTGCTCTGGCGCAGCCCATACAGCACGGATACTTCACTGGCCAGCGACCCCAGAGAAGCGACCTGAATGTCTTTCTGCTTCGCGTCCTTTTGCAACAGCTGATACTGCTTGCGAAGTGTTTGCTGCTCGCTGCGGACACGATTGAATTGTTCGGTCTTCAGCAGCATTCTACCGTAGGATCCGGCGAGTCCAGTGATCGTAAACAGGCCGACCGCCGCCGCAGTCACGAAGGCATACGCGTAGCGCATCGGAATTGGGACCTTGTGCAGCTGGCCCTGATCATCTCGGGTTACATACACGATGTAGTGATGCTTACGCACGTGTGAAACTCGTTTCCTTTCAGCGAGTCCAATTCTGGACGGCAAACAACTTCCCGCGCGATCGAGTGGGACAAAAGGAGGTACCCATGCGGATCGGGGAGGATGCGCACTATGCCAGTGTATATGCTGAGGGACCAGCCTAGCAAAGACAGGATGGGGCGTCAATCAAGAAAAGTAGAATCCTAACCGGGAATCAAAGGACGCATAAGCAGACCGTAGTCCCAAATCTGCAATAGGTTAGCGTCGAAGGCGGTATTCTGGCATTTGATGCGTCAACTATCCACCAGTGGCGAACGAGCTTTCATTGAGTCCTTACGCAACCGGTTAGCCCATTCGCGCGGCACGGATCGCAGGCCTTCTCGGAGTCGGCGCGAAATCACGGTGTCCTCGTTTTCGCCCGTAATTGAGGGCATTGGCGACGATTGCGCTATTCTTCGGCCGGTATGCGGGAATGAAGTCCTTGTCACCACGGACTTTACATTAGAAAGGGTGCATTTTCGGCGCGAATGGCATTCGGCCCAGTCGGTTGGACATCGCTGCCTAGCGCGCGGATTAAGCGATCTTGCCGCCATGGGTGCCAAGCCTCTGGCTGCGTTTTTATCGCTGGCGCTTCCGGTGGAATTGGTGCGCAGTCATGCCGGACGGCCCTCGTGGCGGGAATGTTTCTTTGACGGATTTCTTTCTCTCGCGGACAAGTACAACGTTCCTCTAGCCGGCGGCGATACGGCGCAGTCTCCATTGATCCCAGCGATATCGCGACGCGATCGGCACGGTCGGCGCCAGACGCCGACAGGCCTTGCGTTGATGGATATTATTCTGGTCGGTACTGCACCCCGCGCGCGGGCGCTTCGCCGCTCTACGGCGAAAGTCGGGGATCGTATTTTCGTCACCGGCTGCCTGGGCGGCGCAGTTGCTGAATTGGCGCAACTCGCAACCTATCCTCGACGGTATCGGAAGGCGACAACTGCAATGGCAGAAGCCGGCACGCCGAATCCTCATCCGCATCTGTTTCCAGAACCGCGGCTGGCCGTTGGTGCATGGCTGCTGAAGAATCGTCGCGCCAGTTCTGCGATCGACATCAGCGATGGTCTGTCGACCGACCTCAATCATCTTTGTGAAGAATCTAGTTTGGCCGCCACGATCGGTGCGTCTGCCATTCCGATTCATCCGATTGCACAGCGCGCGGCAGCCTCGGATGCAGATAAGGCGTTGCAGTTTGCATTGCACGGCGGGGAAGACTATGAACTGCTGTTTACGGCGTCACCGAAGACGCATGTTCCGCACAGCATTGCCGGTGTTCCAATTACCTGCATCGGGGAAATGCGCGCAGACAAATCCCGGACTCCGCGCCTCCTGCTTCAGGAAACGTTCGATGGTCAAAAGCGGGTACGACCGCTACCGCCGGGCGGTTGGGAGCATTTCACCTAGCGTGGCTCGTACGCCCGACGCCAAGCGATTTCAGAGCAAATCTCTGTCCGCGCCCTCATCTTCCCAAAAAGCCTATCGACCACGCACCAATTATCACGCAGCCAACCGTTAAGCCCAAGAAGAGAAGGAATTGAAATAGGAGGTGTCCATTCGGGAAAAGTCTTCGATATTCACGATAGAGGCGCAAATTCTTTGGCAAATACCACCCTATCAAAGAGAACTGCGCGTCCTTAGGCTGTTTGCCGTTTACTTGATCTACCATCTTGTAGTTGATAATGGTCGAAAGAAGACCATAGACTGACACTCCCGTTACAGCCGCGATTCCGAGGAACAAGCGAATGGACATAGCTTCGATTCTAGGAGAGAAAGCCGGTTTGCAAGAAGGTGCATAGTTCATATTGGCCCACTTCCTACGGCGGTTGATCCACAAGTATCTCGCAAGGACGGCACCCGCTCCTTTGTTACCATCAGGATTCATGAGTTTGCAGAAACCCCGCGTCCGCTTTGCTCCTTCGCCGACTGGTCAGCTCCACGTCGGCAACGCCCGCACCGCGCTCTACAACTGGCTGTTTGCCCGCCGCTTTGGTGGAGATTTTTTGCTGCGGATCGAAGACACCGACATCGAGCGCAGCGAGGCGCGCTATGAGGCGCAGCTACTGGACGATCTGCGATGGCTGGGTTTGGATTGGGATGAAGGCCCGGAAGCCCGCAACGGCGATGGTCCGTATGGGCCCTACCGGCAGTCGGAGCGGCTCGAGATTTATCGCGAGCATACGGATCGCCTACTGGGTGAAGGTCGCGCCTACCGCTGTTTCTGTTCGGCCGACCAGTTGGATCGTGAACGCGAACAGGCCATTGCGGCGCATCTCCCGCAGGTGTATTCCGGTCGCTGTCGCAATATTTCGCCGGACGACAGCGTCCCTCGCGCAGCCGCGGGTGAACCTTTTGCGGTGCGCCTGAAAATTGGACCCGACCCAATTGCATTTCACGACATCGTCCGCGGTGCGGTGGAATTTGCCGCAGACGCTGTTTCCGACCCCATCCTGGTTCGTTCGTCAGGCATGCCGGTCTACAACTACGTTGTCACCATCGATGATGCGCTGATGAAGGTCACTCACGTGATTCGTGGCGACGATCATCTTTCCAACACGCCAAAACAGGTCGCTATTTATCAGGCGTTCGGTTGGCCAGTGCCGGAATTCGCGCATCTTTCCACCATCCTTGGGCCAGATAAAACGCGCCTTTCGAAACGTCATGGCGCGACTTCGATCGCCACTTTTCGAGAGATGGGTGTGCTGCCGGAAGCGCTGACAAATTATCTTGCGTTGCTCGGCTGGGGTGCGGAGGGTGGTACCCGCGAAACCTTCAGCATGTCCGAACTGGCCGCGGAATTTACGCTGGAGCGGGTCACGCCATCGCCTGCAATTTTCGATTTCAATAAATTGCATTGGTTGAACCGGCATTATCTGAAGCTTGCGGAACCGGCTCGCGTGCTCCAGCTTTCGCGGCCGTATTTTGTCGCGCAACATTGGCTGCCTGACGCAAGCACACCTGAACTCCACGGATGGTTGCTGCAACTGCTGGCGCTGTTTGTACCCGCCGTCGATCAACTGGATCAACTGACGGAGAAGACGCGCTTCATTTTTGCCGTGGATCCGGCGGCAGCGCTAGCGAATGAAGAAAACGCAGCGGTCTTTGCGAGCCCATCCGTACGCGCGGTCCTCGAAGCATTTGCCGCGCGAGTCGCCGTGCTTCCGGCGCCGATCACGGCGGAGGCGTTCAAGGCCGCGATGAACGAAGTGAAGACTGCCACGGGAGTGAAAGGGAAGGATCTTTTCCACCCAGTACGGATCGCGATCACCGGGGCTCACTCCGGTCCGGAATTCGACAAGTTGGTGCCGTTGATCGAAGCCGGACATGCGCTGACGTTGCCGACTCGAATTTTGAATGTGCAACAGCGGGTCGAAGGGCTTCTCGCGGCGCTTCAACCTGCCTGAAATTTACATTGCTACAATTTCGCCCGAAGGAGGTCCGCGAGTGCAACCTAAGAAGACGCTGTTGAGCTGGAGTGGCGGCAAGGACAGCGCGTGGGCTCTGCATACGCTGCGCCAGGATCCTGCCTATCAAGTGGCCGCATTACTCACCACGGTGAACGAAACGTTCAACCGCGTCGCCATTCATGGCTTTCGCGAGGAATTGCTGGATTTGCAGGCGGCGTCCGTCGGATTGGCAATCTGGAAAATTCCGTTGTCCTACCCATCTTCCAACGACGAGTATGAATCTCGCATGCGGGCTGTTTGCGTGCGGGCGGTACAGGAAGGATTTGAAGCGGTCGCGTTTGGCGACTTATTTCTGGAAGACATTCGTGCCTACCGCATCGAACACCTTGCCGATACCGGGCTTGAGCCGGTGTTCCCTATCTGGGGAATTCCCACCGATCAACTGGCGCGAACCATGGTTGCCGCAGGACTGCGAGCTCGCATCACCTGCCTTGACCCGCGTCGATTGTCCTCTTCATTTTGCGGACGCATTTTCGATACGGGCTTTTTGACCGATTTGCCTGCCTCGGTTGATCCATGCGGGGAGCGCGGCGAGTTTCACAGCTTCGCTTATGCAGGACCGATGTTCTCGCAGCCGATTGATGTGGAGCACACGCACAACGTAGAACGGGAAGGATTTGTGTACGGGGATCTTGTGCTGACTGGTACCGCGACTGTGCAATAAAGTTTGTGCTCGGATCACTACCCTTCGAGGAAGAAACGATGAAATATACCACTCGACTGGTTCGGGTTGGATTGCCTGAACCACCAGAAAAAGTAGCGGCTGGCGACCCGATTCATCCCGGTCCGATTTTCGCTTCCGCATACGCCACGCCGGGCGATCCTGCTGAGTCCGCTTATACCTATGCTCGATTCCACAATCCGACCTGGGGCGAGCTGGAACGGGCGCTGGGAACATTGGAAGGCGGCATCGCGCGCATCTTTCCTTCGGGTATGGCTGCGGTGATGGCCGTGTTTGCCGCTGTGCTTCGACCCGGCGACACGATTGTGCTGCCGTCCGATTGTTACTACACCACGCGCATTTTGACGCGGGAATTTCTGGCTTCCTTCGGCATCACTGCGCGACTGGCTCCAACCGCAGGCAATGCCCAAGCAAGGCTGCTCGAGGGAGCGAAGCTGCTGTGGCTGGAAACGCCTTCCAATCCCTCCATGGATATCTGCGACATTCGCATGTTGGCGGAGGCGGCGCACAAAGCCGGTGCGCTGGTTGCTGTGGACAACACCACGCCAACCGGGCTCGGCCAGCAGCCCTTGTTGTTTGGAGCCGATATTTCCGTTGCGTCAGACACAAAATCTTTATGCGGCCACAGTGATCTTTTACTTGGCCATGTAGCCGTGAGTGACCCAGAACTGAATGCCAAAGTTGATCGCTGGCGAACTCTTTCCGGCTCCGTTGTGGGACCGATGGAGGCATGGCTGGCGCTCCGGTCGCTCGCGACCCTTCCGTTGCGTCTGGAGAAACAATCCCAGAATGCCCAGGGCATTGCGGAGTTTCTGGAGAGCCATAAATTGGTTAAGTCGGTGAGCTATCCGGGGCTGAATTCCCATCGCGCGCACGGTTTGGCACGCACGCAAATGCGCTTTTTCGGGCCCGTGGTCAGCTTCGATCTGGTACATCGGTCGACTGCGGAACGGTTTCTGAAAGCGTCGAATCTACTGGTGGAAGCCACCAGCTTTGGAGGCATAGTTTCTTCTGCTGAGCGTCGGGCGCGATGGGGTCATGATGCTGTTTCTGAAGGATTTATCCGCCTGAGTGCAGGCTGCGAAGATCTCGAGGACCTGCGCGCCGACTTAGACCAGGCCTTGGCCGCCAGCGCTGAGAATTGATCGAGAATTTCAGCATATGCTGCATTCGATTCATCCTAGCAATTGAGTTCCGATGACCCTTGGAAAACTCCACCGCCACGAAACAACGTTTCCCCACGATTGGCAGGTTGAGATCCTGGAGACGCCGCCTCTGTTTGCGCTTGCACGGCACTACATCTATCCGCAAGCGGTCGAGGAAGTGGAGCGCGGAGCACTGCAGATTTACTTTCGATCCCGGCCGGAGGCGGAGACGGCGATGGCGACATTTGCCCTGGGATTTGCCGACCCATCGCTGCCGCACGGCGTCTGGAGCTGTCCGAATCCACGCGAGCTTTGCGCCATTGCGGGAGGATACGCCTACGTGGTCGACGTCGATCGCCCGGACAAATGGACGCAGATCCCGTACCGCCCTGTCACATGGGTCGGTGCGGCACCCGAACGGAAGCTGCTCTTGTTTGCCAGCTTTCATCGGCTGTGGGCATTGGGCGTGAAAGGAAAAGCCTGGGAAACGCGTCGTTTATCGTGGGAAGGGTTGCGTCTGACTGGAATCGATGGCAAGTATTTGCATGGATTGGGGTGGGATCTGGAAACCGACGTGGAGGTTCCATTCGCGGTGGATCTGTCGACAGGCGACCACACTGGGGGCACGGGTGGAGCGGCTGAGTGAGCGGCCGAAACAGAAAAATGGCCTGAGCAAGAAACCGCTCAGGCCATTTGAGAAAAGGAAGGCTACTGGCCCGCGACAACCAACGGTTGGAGCGAGGCGCGAGCCTCATTGGCCAGCGAGGCGCGGTAGTTGCTGAAGACCACTTCGCTGCCTTGAGGACCATCCAGAAGCAGTCCAAAGCGGAGGGGCTCCTGCCAGGCGGTCAGAACTCGGCTGACCGCAGTGTTCCCCAAGGAATGCCAGGCGCTATCGCCCTGATGACGCCAGAAGAAACGTACATCCTGTGCGCCGCCTCCGGAAACACGAAACTCAAACTGAGAATTGGTGTTGACAGGTTGGCGAGCTAACACTCTGGCGGAATTGGGCTCAAGCTGCCAGAGGACGATGCTGCCGTCTCCCAGGCCGATCACAACCGCGTGGTTCGCATCGCCGACCAGGCCCAGGCCGGAAATGGAAGATGTACTTTTGGGTGCGCGGGTTAGTTCAACCTCTGCGGCTGTGCCGGAAGCGTCGGCATCGCGACTGAGCAGCACAGTGCTATGCTCGCGTGACTTGATGCGAACCTGGTCGCCCTTGAAGTGGAGCTTGGGGCTCTGACCCGGGAACGAATACCATCCGGCCTGCGTCGAGCCGTCGAAGACGATGGACTGGACATGACCCGTGGACCAGCCGCGAGCCAGTTGGGCCGACGCCTGGGTGGCAGTGATGGAAACAGCACAAAGAAGCGGAACCGCAGAAAAAATCATACCGCGCAAAAAATTAGTTTTCATTTCATCAATCCTCGTCTACTAGCCTCGACCAACGTTTCGCTTCGTTGGAGTGAACCTAAGGTAGCGGGCTACCTACACCATAACAAGGAATACAGTCACCGCACTTTAGTTATGTCCGGGTAACCCGGGTAACTTACAGGGTTCCAAAATGAAAACACACCGTTCGCACGAAAGTCCTTTATTCGCTGTCAGCAGCGGCTTGCGATGCCGTTTCTGCAACGAAAGAAGGTTAGAACTGCTTCGCCTTGTTCAACCCTGCGGTAGGGGTGCAGCTGAATGTTCAGTTTTGGCAGGGAGAAGCGTCGAGAATGCTCCACGACCACAATGGCATCTGCGCGAAGAATGGAGTGCTCTGCCAGAAACTTGAGGACTACCTCATACGCTAGCTGGTCTTTGTAGGGTGGGTCAAGAAATATCAGATCCAGGAGGATTTCATGCTTCAATAGTCGCCGCAGCAGAGCCATGGCGCCTGCGGGCTCCACCACGGCCTGATCTCCGATTTCCAGCCGGGCGAGGTTTTGGCGCAAGGTCTGTAATGGGATTTTGGCATTCTCCGCAAAGTAGACCTGCCGAGCCCCGCGGCTGACGGCTTCAATTCCAACTGCGCCGGTGCCGGCAAATAAGTCGGCAAAGACGGTGTCGTGAATGCGGGGAGCGATGATGTTGAACAGGGTTTCTCGCAGCCGATCGCTGGTTGGGCGAGTGTCCCTGCCTCTTGGGGAGGCAAGCGGCTGCGACCGGTATTTGCCAGAGATCACGCGCATGAATTCAGTATCATCGTTGCTTTCGATCTCTTCGAGACAAATATTCACCCTGATCCGTAGTGCTTTTCGTGACCCTCGGCCCGTTCATGCGGAGGAAGGTATAGGCAACTCCATCTACAATACTGGAGAGGGTTCGACATGCGCGGTTGGTCCATCCCGATGGGGCGTTTGCTGGGCGTGGAGATTCGCCTGCATTTTTTCTTCGCGCTGTTGCTGGGTGTTTCCCTTCTTTATACGGGGATGAGTGGCATGGCCGCGATTCGGGGCGTCTCGCTGTGGCTACTGCTGCTGGGTATTGTTGGATTGCGGGAAGTTGCCCGCGCCATTGTCTGCGCGTACTACGGGTTGGAAATGCGCAGCCTGTTGCTGCTGCCGATTGGAGGTTTGCCCTCCTACGCGACGCCGGAATCGGCGGAGCAGGCATCGGAAGGGAGCGCCCAACTCGTATTGGCGATGGCCGGCCCGATCACAAATTCCGTGGCGGCTTTTGTTTTGCTGGGTTTTATCGTGGCGGTTTCGCCGAGTGTCTCCATGATGGCGAAACCGTGGGTCAGCGCCCAGCACCTACTGCGTAGTGCGTTCTGGCTGAACATTTTCCTGGCGGTCGTCAACTTACTGCCGGCCTACCCGTTGGATGCCGGCAGGTTGGTGCGCGGCAATTTCTCGCGGGCCCAGGGAGCGTTGAAGGGGACTCGTGCGGCGTCTGGAATCGGCCAGGTCATCGCCCTGGCATTATTTGTCGCTGGCGTGATTCTGCAAAGTCCTTGGCTGCTGCTGGCGGGCTTTTTCATTTTTGTGGGGGCGCAACTGGAGGATCAGGGATTGGTCTTTCAGTCCGTCGTGGATACGGTGCGGATGCGCGACATTATGCTGATGGATTTTGCCTGCCTCTCCGCCTCGGACACCCTGGAGGACGCCGTCTACAAATCCATCCATAACCTGCAGGATGATTTTCCGGTGGTGCGCGGTGGGCTGCTGGTGGGTGTGGTTTCGCGACAGCGGATTGTGGAGACGCTGCAGATGGATGGCAACGGCTACGTACAGTCGATCATGTCGCGCGGATTCCAGGTGGCGCAGCCGGACGATTCCCTGGGAGTCACCTTTCGCCGCATCAATGCGGGGCGCGGGCTTTCACTGGTTCCAGTTTTGGATGGAGAACGGATTGTTGGCATCGTGACGCTGCAGAACCTGATGCACAGCATGGGACTGCTGGCGGAAAGCCGAAGACTCCAGCAGCAGTCCAGTTGAAACGCGGATGGC
>JAJXZK010000204.1 GCA_021780095.1 Acidobacteriota bacterium
TTGTCGCAAATTCTCGCCAATCAGAACGTTTCAAACCCCTCCGATCCATTCTGTTTCCAGAATCTCCCCTAAGGACTCTGTTCCCCGCGTCAACAGCGGGTTCTAACCTGCTGGCACCGCTCATCAATTTCTGGCGACAACCTTCAAAATAGCCTGAAAAACGGAAATTGTTGTGAGCAAGAGGGGTCTCAATCAGCAACGGATATTCATTCCAGAAGTGTGTATTGTGAACAACCGAAGCCAAGGGCTTACTTTGGATTCCGATCCCAATTCAAGTTCTCCATAGCGATTGACAAGAATGTACCGAATCGATGCGAATGGCATTTTTGGCGACCCATCGCATTTAGAGCAATCATTGTACGAGTCAGTAGTCTGGGCGAAACGAGGTACCTGGGCTGGAATTCGCAAACGTACACACTCGCGGATGCCTGCTGCGGTCTTGCTCCTCTGTGGTTGGCTGGTTCCAGCTCTCGGCGAACTTCTGACATACTGAATGCTTGGCATCATAGGATGACACTGGAATGCAGATGGAAGGCAAGGTCGCAGTTGTAACCGGTGGTGCTGCCGGCATTGGTCTGGCATCAGCGCAAAAGCTGTGTGACTTGGGCGCCCGCGTAGCGATTCTGGATCGAGACGCGAAGGCAGCGTCGGAGTCGGTTACCGCACTGGAAAAGTCCGGTTACACCGCCAGCTATTTTCCCTGTGATGTCTCGATCGAGTCTCAAGTGGAAAAGGCGATCTCCGCAACGGTTGCGCGCTATGGTGGCCTCCATGTCCTGGTCAGCAATGCGGGAATTCAGCGTTACGGCGACGTCGTCACGACGGCTCCTGAGCTCTGGGATGAGACGATGGCTGTCCACGTGAAAGGCTGCTTCCATGCAACGAAGTATGCCATCCCCGCCATGCTGGCCTCTGGCGGCGGAGCGATCGTGATCGTGGCCTCGGTGCAAAGCTTCACTGCCGTCAATAATTCCGTCGCTTACGTCGCGGCGAAACATGCGCTGCTGGGAATCACGCGCGCCATCGCGCTCGATTTTGCATCCCGGAATATTCGTGCGAATTGCGTTTGTCCGGGCGCGATTGATACGCCGATGTTGCGCGCCACGGCGGACAGAACCGGCACTCCCCAGGAAATGCTCGCGGCGATTGCACGGATGCACGCCCTCGGTAGAATTGGGCGCCCGCAAGAAGTCGCCAATGCGGTCGCTTTTCTTGCCAGCGACGATGCCTCCTTTATCACTGGGACCAGTTTGATTGTGGATGGAGGCCTGCTGGTGCCGACGGGCGGCATGGGGTTTCAGGAGTCCGGCGTTGGTACGGAAGGAGAAGAGTGAGCATAGGCGGCAAACTAGCAGGGAAGATTGCTATCATCACCGGATCCGCAGCGGGGATTGGCCGTGCCTCCTGTTTGCTGTTCGCAAAAGAAGGAGCCCACGTTGCCGCTGTCGATTGCGACTTCGAAGGCAACGCGAGTCTGATCGCCCAGATTCGCAACGACGGTGGAACCGCCGAACCGTTGACGGCGGATGTTGCTTGCGCCAGCGATGTAGACAGAGTGGTTGAACACGTTTTGTCGAGGTGGCAACGCGTCGACATTCTCTTCAATAACGCCGGAATCGTTCCCGGCAAGAAGGTGCACACGCTGACAGAAGAAGAGTGGGACCGCGCCTTCGCCATCAACGTGAAGAGCATGTATCTTTTCAGTCGCGCCGTTATCCCTTCCTTCCTGCAACAGGGTGGCGGCGTCATTTTGAATACTTCATCCACCACCGCGTTGCGTGTGGCGCCGGACCGCGCACTCTACACGGCTACGAAGGGCGCTGTTCTTTCTCTCACCAAATCGATGGCGGTCGACTATGCCGCCGACAACATCCGCGTGAATTGTCTTTGTCCAGGCACGACGGATACCCCCTCATTGCGGGCTCGCTTAAGCGCTGGTGGAAATACCGAGGAGATGACGAAAAAGTTCATCGCCCGCCAGCCTTTGCGTCGCCTCGGCAATTCGGAAGAGATGGCCCAGGCTGCACTCTACCTGGTCTCCGACGATGCTTCCTTTGTCACCGGATCGGCGTTTCAAATCGACGGGGGCATGTCTCTTTGATGACGGTTGGGGTAGGCCATACAATCGAAACAAGGATCACCTTCAAGTCGAAACTGAAATGAATCGAAATATAGCCGGTGCTCACGCCCGCCAGGAGGATTTGCCCGCATGCGATTGATACGATTTGGCTCCGTTGGAGATGAAAAGCCGGGGGTGATCGACCACGCCGGTTCCCGTCGCGACCTCTCTTCGCGCTTCAAAGACTGGGACATGGCTTTTTTCGGATCTGCGGGCTTAGATCGATTGGACGAGATCGTCAAACGCGACATGTCTGCGCTGCCGCTTGTGCCCGAATCGGAGCGTTGGGCCGCTCCTGTCGCTCGCCCCGCCAAAGTCATCTGCATCGGACTGAACTACTCCGACCACGCAGCCGAATCCGGGATGCCGATTCCTCCAGAGCCCATCGTCTTCATGAAGGCCTCGAACACCGTTGTCGGTCCATATGACGATGTATTGATTCCTCGCGGCGGCGAAAAAACAGACTGGGAAATCGAGCTTGGAGTGGTAATTGGTAAAGAGGCACGGTATCTCGCTTCGCCCGCCGACGCATCCGCCCACATCGCAGGCTATTGTTTGACCCACGATGTGTCAGAGCGCGCGTTTCAGCTGGAACACAACGGCCAGTGGACCAAGGGCAAAAGTTGCGACACCTTCAACCCACTCGGCCCGTGGCTATCCACCCCGGACGAGATTCCGAACCCCGACGCGCTCAAGATGAAGCTTTGGGTCAACGGGGAACTGCGCCAGAATGGTTCGACGGACAAGATGATCTTCAACTGCGCCTTCCTGGTTCACTATTTGTCGCAATTCATGACGCTGGAGCCTGGCGATCTAATTTCGACCGGCACGCCTCCTGGCGTTGGCCTCGGCATGAAACCGCCGAAATATTTGAAGGCCGGCGATGTAGTCGAGCTGGAAATGGAGCATCTCGGACGCCAGAAACAACGGTGTGTTCCAGCATAGGATTGGGATATTGATGCAGCGAGAACTTCGAGTTGTCCGCAGCATCGACTTGGTTTTCCGGGAAGCCGTATCGATAGGATCGGTATCGCAATGAAGATGAGTTTTCGTTGGTACGGGAAATCCGATCCCGTCAAACTGGAATACATCCGGCAAATCCCCGGCATGCACGGCATCGTTGCCGCCATCTACGATGTGCCGTTGGGAGAATCGTGGCCGGTCGAGAATATCCTCGACCTGAGAAACTCCATCACCGCACACGGCTTTGCGTTTGAGGTGGTGGAGAGTGTCCCCATCCACGAGGACATCAAACTCGGCAAGCCTAGCCGGGATCGCTGGATTGAAAAGTATTGCGAAACCCTGCAGCGCCTGGCCGCGGTGGGTGTCAAGGTGGTTTGCTACAACTTTATGCCGGTCTTCGACTGGATGCGTACCACGCTCGATCGCAAGCTTCCTGATGGATCTTCCAGCACCGCGTTTGATGTCGATGTGGCGTTCAACATCGATCTGGGCAAAGGCGTTACGTTGCCCGGTTGGGATTCAGCCTACACTCCCGAGCAATTTCGAAGCCTGATGGCTGCGTACACTTCCGTGGGAGAAGAAGAGCTCTGGAAGAATTTCGAATATTTTCTGCAGCGTGTGATTCCGTTCGCCGCGTCCGCAGGAATCAAGATGGCGCTGCATCCCGACGATCCTCCGAGGCCCATCTTTGGCCTGCCGCGCATCGTAAAAAACCGCAACGATCTGCGCCGGGTGCTAGACGCGGTCGACGCGCCCGCCAATGGTCTGACACTCTGCTCCGGTGCTCTGGGCGCGGATGTCCGCAACGACATTGTCGCCATGGTCAAAGAATTCGGCGGAGAAAAGCGGATTCATTTTGCCCACCTTCGCAATATCCAGGTGGATGAGCGCGGCAACTTTCAGGAGACATCGCATTATTCAACAGATGGATCGCTTGATATGGCGGCGATTGTCCGCGCCTACGCGGAAATCGGCTTCGACGGATATGCGCGCCCCGACCACGGCCGCATGATCTGGGGAGAAAAAGGTAACTTCAGTTATGGCCTCTATGATCGCGCTCTGGGCGCGGTGTACCTGAATGGTCTTTGGGAAGCGAGCACGAAAATTCTCAACAAGAATTAGCTACCGATCAAGTCTTTCATGGTCTCGAAGGCTCCCTCGACTTGAACGGCCATTCTTTTTCAATGAACGCGCGCACCGTGTAAATCATCAGCCCAGTCAGCAACAGTCCGGTGGCGAATTCAATCTCCTTCGAAAGATTCTTCCCGTGAATCAATACAAACAAAAATCCCGCAATCGCCAATAGAGCCGGGATTGGATACAACGGCATTTTGAAGGGGTTGGGCTGCCCTCCCAGGCGACTGCGAAATGCCACCAGCCCCACCGCCTGCAATAGAAACTGAAATACGATGCGCGTGATGATCAGCGCCGCGATCAAATCCGGCAAGCGAAACAAGCAGAAGAAGACGGACACTGCTCCCAACACCAGCAACGACACAGTAGGGAAGTGTTTCGTCTTATGCAGCGTGGCGAAGCTGGCAAAGTAATTTTTGTCGATTGCCGCAGCATAAGGCACGCGCGAATATCCCAGCAGCACCGCAAACACGGACGCAAACGCGGTCCACACGATCAAAACAGCCATCGCCTTGCCCGCCCATGCTCCATACAGACGCTGCATCACGACGGCAATCACCGAGCTGCGCGTCGCGATCGCGCCCGGCTTCATAAACTCCTGCACTGGGATGACCTGCAGCACGCTGATATTCAGAAACACGTACAGGCAGGCGACAATCAGGATCGACCAGAAGATAGCGCGGGGAATAATTCGCCGCGGATCTTTTACTTCTCCCGCGAGGAAGCAAATGTTGTAATAGCCGCCGTAGTTATAGATTGCGATGAGCAGTCCTGCGCTGAATCCACCGACACCGTGTTCTGCGGAAAATGCGCCGGCGCCGGTTGCGGCACCCATGTGCGACAAACCGGAAACGATGACCCACACAATCGCCAGCAACACTCCAATCGACAGTATGCGCGAAATGCGACCCACTGCTTGAATGCCGTTGTAGATCAGGAACGTTGCAAGGCCGCAGGCCATCATGGCGACAATAGAACCCAGCGTCACGGCGAGGTGAAGGTGAAACCAGCCGCCCAGCCCCACGTCGTAGTTGAACCAGGAAAGATTCAGCCTCGGCCATAGATAGGCCGCGTATTGCGACAATCCCACAGCTCCGGAAGCCGTCGACAATGGCGCGCTGAACGTCAGCTGCCATATATAGAGGAAGGAAAGCAGGCGTCCCCACCGCTGCACGCCATATAGTCGATTCAGATATAAATAGCTGCCGCCCGATTCCGGAAAACGTGTTCC
>JAJXZK010000069.1 GCA_021780095.1 Acidobacteriota bacterium
AGAATTCTCTGGATGTAGGAAGACCCCGCGTTCAGCTTGTTCACTTTTGTGATGTCGACGTCGAATCCGGTCACCGGAAATCCTGCCCGGGCAAACAGCATGGCCAGCGGCAGCCCTACATAACCCAGACCTACGACGCCGACCTGCCCCGTACGATTCTGGATCGACTGCAGTAACACATCCATCCTGGACTCCTCAATAGCCGTAGCACCGGCGTACTGCGAGACTACAGCGTCCTTCGCTTTCTGCAAACGTTCCATCACCTGTTTCTCCTCAATGTTCCTTGGGCAACGTGCCCTTTGTCTGCAGCAATTCTGCGTAAATCTCTTTCATCCGCTTTTCTGCCCGCGCCATACTGAACCGCTCCACTCGCTGCAGAGCCGCCAGCCCCAGCTGCTGTCGCAACGGCGCCGATCGCAGAGTCAGGAGCGCTTCCGCCAAAGCCTCGGGATCGTCGGGAGGTACCAGAATGCCCGCACCATCGAGGGCTTCGCGATTTCCACCCACCTCGGTCGCGACTGCAGGTAGTCCACTGGCCATATATTCCAGCAGGGAGTTGGAAAATCCCTCTGCCAGAGAACTAAGCACGCCAATGTCCATTGCCGCAAGATAGGGCAAAACATCCGTTTGCTGCCCTGCCAGGTGGATTCGATCTTCCAACCCATATTGTCGAATGCGATCTACCACCAGGGAATACTCGTCCCCATCCCCCACGGCCAGAAATCGCATGCGCGGCTCTTTCTTCAGAACCAGGCGCGCTGCCTCCACGAACTGGGGAATTCCCTTCACTTCTCGGAAGCAGGAAATATTGCCCACAACAATCTCGTCATGCCTAATTCCCAGCATCTGCCGAGCCTGCTCGCGAAGTTCATCCAGCCGGGAAAACCTCGCCAGATCGATCCCGTTGTAGGCCACATGCATTTTGTGATGCGGCAGTTTTTCCGTCTTGAATGTCGCTTCCGCCACCACCAGGCTATTGGCGATAACGCAGTCTGCCGATACATTCGTCAGCCGCTGCAACCGCAGGATGGCCGGCTCCATCCATGCCGAGCGCCCGTGCCACTGGTTCAGATTGCGCCGCGAACCCACCACCACCGGCACCCCCGCCAGCCGCGCCAGCCACGGACCAAAGATGTTGCACTCCACAAAAAAGGTTTGTATGAGCGAAATTCGCTCCCGCTTCATCCATTGCACCAGCCTGACGCATGCAAGCCATCCCGAAGGACGCAGCAGACTGTTCACCCCGGCACAGTAAATTGGACAGCCGGCCGCCTCTTCCGTCAGCCATTCTGTCCCGCGCAACACGGCCAGGCGAGGCTCATACCCCAGCCGAGTCGCCAGCTCAATCAGCTGCAGTACCTGGCGTTCGGTCCCTCCCTCAGCGATTCCGCCGATCTCATCAATCAAAAATACAATGCGCGACTTGCCAGCCGTCGCCGGCCGCGACGCGATTCCACTCAGCCCGGAAACTTCTGTTCCTGGCAAACGGTGCTTCTCCACATTCCCCTCGCAACTCAATGAAATGTACCCATTCTCCCGACTCGCAACCAATGCAGTCCCCTACAAGGTCTGGAGACCCGTTATCGTTCCGTTACCGCCGGTCAATCAAGATTCCTTGGCGCCCGCTCCTGTCGGGCTTTGGCTTTGCGCTTCGATTCCGCAACTGTTCCTGAAAGTGACCCAGGATGGGAGCTAGGCCGCCACCCCAGATCGGTTGAATGTATATCCACGTTTACCGCGAGACGATCCGGATGCTCATCGCCCCCGCGTGGACCCTACCATTCGCGGCGAACGCTCTGGAAAACCACGCAGGCAAGTAAAACAACACCCGCAGCCACGGACGGAAGCAACATTAAGTTTAGTAGTGTCACAGAATTATTCCTTTCCTCTGCACAACCTCCTCAAGAACGCTGCAGTGACAGATCCAGAACCGACCCGCGATCCCCTCGACTTTGCCTGCGCAACCACGGGCGGACCGTGACTAACACGCAAAGCCGATCTCCTCGCGGGCGCACCCTGGACACTGCCGCGCCAACAGTGGTGCACCTCCACTACTGCAATTGGGTGGCCGTTCTTCGAACCTATGTATCGGCGGTTGTTAGGCGAGTCCTCAATGGCTCCGCGTCGCGGGAATGTGCAGCGGATTGCACATCGCTCGATTCGTTTTCCATCACGTTACGACCGTAACTCTCCAGAAAGCATCTTTCCACCCTTCTCCCGCCCGATTTTGCACGTTGGCACGCAACGTGCTTTGATTACCGGTGACACCCCCGGCGAGTCGACGATTCCCGTCACGAGACACATGAAAGAGAAGATGCAACAGAAAATGAAAGTCCTCAGCACAATCGTCGAACGGACGGGGATCGCAACCGTCTTTCGGCGCGCGATATCGGGCCGCAGCGGCCTGATTCTGGCACTTCATCGTGTTCTCCCCGCCCAGGAACAGTCGCTTTGCTACAACCCGCACCTGGTGTTGAGCGAATCCGCCTTCGTTTCCCTGCTGCAGCTGCTGCAGCGCGACTACCACGTGGTCCCCCTCGAAGACATATTGGCCGATCCCGGCGGATCCGAAGGCCACCCCAAAGTGGCCATTACCTTTGACGATGGGTGGGAAGATAATTACCGCGTCGCCTTTCCCCACCTGGTACGCTTTGCCATGCCGGCCACCATCTTCGCCTGTACCGGACTCATCGATACACTTCAATTGCTGCCGGAAGAGCGCTTTGCCCGGCTCTGGTCGCAATGTTCTGCCCGCTCCACCCTGGAAGAATTAGTCATCGACCTGAACCACTGGGGAATGGGCAGAAGCAAGAATCCCCGGCTGCGGCCGCGTCAGCAATATTGGTCGCTGGAGTTGAAACGGATGCCCTTGAGCGCCCGGCTCCTTCTGCTCGATCACTTAGAGCAGCGCTATCAAATGACCATCCCCCAGTCACACCGCTTTCTCACCTGGGAACAAGTTCGCATCATGACCCGGACCGGCCTGGTTCGCGTCGGATCGCACACCCACCGTCACGCCACGCTGTCCTCGGAAAGCGACCGCGACATCCGGCAGGAACTGGACGAATCCAGCATTTCTCTTTGGAAACAAGCCGGCGCTGCCTCGGATGTTCTGGCCTATCCCAACGGCATGTACAACCGCCGCGTACAGGAACTCGTCCGTTCCATGGGATTCAAAGCAGCTCTCTCTACCATTCCAGGCTTCTTCACTCGGGAGTCAAATCGGCTCGCCATCCCTCGCATCGCCGTTGACAATACCACCGTCACCGACACGGGCTCGCACTTGTCGACCAGTCGCGCTTCTTTCTATTTCCTTAGCTCCGGGCTGCGATCTGCCGCATCATTCTGAAGCAGTCGATTGGAGTCTTCAAGCGCCCCGCAATGGCAGAGTGGATGCGCTTGAGATGCGCCTCGGCTGGCGTGCAATACCCATCAATTCCATCCACATTCCCGTGCCCAGCCCGAGATAGATACAGCCATACGCGATTGGACCTAGCAAAGCATGGGTTGCGCCCTGTCGCCATCCCAGATGCACCGACGCCACAATCGTAAGCAGCAGGAACATCGCAGCTGGAATGGCCGGCGCCGCCGCCATCCAATCGCGCAATGCAATCGCCACGGCTCCACTCACGATCGCAATCGCAAACGCAGCTACCAGCGCCGCAGGCGCCCACTGGGACATCGACGCGGATTCCGGATGTTTCCGCGCCAGGCGCACGCGACCGATGCCATAGCGCATCATCTGGCGAAACAGTCCGCGGAAGCTATTCCGCGGTTCGTAATACACGCTCAATCGCGGATCGGTATAGGCCTTGTATCCCGCCGCCGCCACACGAGTGTTGAATTCCACGTCCTCGCAGGCATCGAAACTTTCGTCGTACAATCCCACCCGCTCGAACACCGCCCGCCGATAGGTAGCGCCGGAGCTGGCCGGATGTACGAAGCCGGAATGGCGCATGTTATAAATCAGCGAATCGCGGCCATGCCCCAAGGCCGATGCTCTCGCATCCGCAATAATTCTTCCCACGCCTCGAGGAGAAAACGCAATCAGTGGCTGCGGACGACACAGGCAATCCGCGCCGGTTTCATCGAGCAGCGTCACCGTATCGCGCAGCAGCTGTGTCGACGGGATTTCGCAATGGCCGTCGATAAACAAAATGATGTCGCCGGTCGCAGCAGCAACTCCGGCATTTCTGCCCGCGCCCGAACGAATTCCCGGATTGTCGACGATGTGCATCGAAACCGCCGCGGCGCATGCCTTTTGCTCGACCAGCGCTCGTGTGCCATCGGTCGAACGCCCATCTGCCACCAGGATCTCGACCATCTCCGAGGGATAGTTTTGCTGCAACAGTTGATCCAGCAATCGTCCCAGGCTGCCAACTTCATTGCGCACCGGCAAAATGATGGAAATCCTAGGCAACGCCATGTGCCGCTTCCCCAATTTCCATCGAAAACGAATCCCCAATCATCGTGCTGTACAGCATTTCCAACAGCTCTCGCTGGCGGGTTGGAGAGAATTCTCGTGCAACGCGACACTTCGCTTCCGACGCCAGCTGGTTGCGAAGGGCAGACGAACGAACCATCTTCTTCATCGCCTCAGCCAGCGCCGACGGAGAATCCGGCTCAACCAGCAGGCCAGTTTCCCCGGCCTCAATTACATCTGGAATTCCGCCCGTGTCCGTCGCAATTACCGGAATCCCGAGTAGCATCGCCTCCAACACAGAGTTCGGCGTGCCATCCGTCAGCGACGGCTGTACCAGACAATTCATCACCCGCATCCAGGCTCCGGAGCGGCGTTGAAAGCCGGCAAAACATACTCGCGCTTCGATCCCCAGCCGTCGAGCCTGCGACCGCAACGCATTCTCCTCACGGCCTTCGCCCAGCAGCAACAACTCCATCGGCTGGCCCGGCAGCATTCTCTGTAGCAGCGCGAACGCATCCAGCAGGATCCGGTGTCCTTTCTCGCGGCTGAAGCGCCCCGCTGCACCAAACACAAACGTGCGGCCACTGAATCCCAGCTCTTCACGAGACGGCGCCGGCTCCTGCGATAACCCAGTCTCACGCGGCGCCAATACGGCATTCTGAATCACCAGCGGAGCTCGACGTCCGCGACGCAGCCGTCCCAGCTCGCGTGCCTGTGCAGGAGAAACACACACCACCCAGGGACTGCGCACCAGCAAGCTGCGCTCCAGGCGCTCATACAATGTCACCTGCCAGGTCTCAGAGGTGAAATCGCGAACAAACGGCACCCACGCAACATTGGCGTGCTTGGCCGCAAAATGCCCCACCACATTGGCCTTGTATCCATGCGTGCACAGCAGGTCGATATCGGCCGTGCGCAGGTACTGGGTCAAATCATCCACCAGGCCCGGTCGAATGCCTCCCGGAACGGCAACCGTCTCGACCCCATATCGGCTGGCCACTGACAACAGTTCCGATGGTTGCGAATCATCCTGGAAGCTGCCCAGAATAACATCGTAGTCTGCGTCCCGCGCGTCGCGCGCATGGTGTAGCAGCTGTTTCTCCGGACCGCCGATCGAATCGCTTGCAATTAAATGAAGTATGCGCGACAAGGTAGTTCTCCTTTGTTGCCCTTTTGCACTCCTGGCACACGATTCCAGGAAGAGACGCCTCAACTAGCGAGCCCCTCGTCCGCAAAGGACAATCTTGATGGTCTTAAACAGAATCAGCAGATCAAACAAAAGCGATGCGTTCTTGACATAGAACAGGTCATATTCCAACTTGGTGCGCGACTCGTCAACATTCGATCCGTAGTTGGCGCAGACCTGCGCCCAGCCGGTAATTCCCGGTGGAATGCAGTGCCGCAGATCGTAATAGGGAAGCTTTTCTTCGAGCGTCCGGACGAAATGTGGCCTCTCCGGGCGCGGCCCCACAAGGAACATCTCGCCGCGCAACACGTTGATCAACTGCGGCAGTTCATCGAGTCGCGCCTTGCGCAGAATCGCACCCACCCGTGTCACGCGCGAATCCTTGGCCGTGGCCCACACCGGTCCGGAGGTGCTTTCAGCATCCTTGCGCATCGATCGAAACTTGATCACGCGAAAGGTGCGTCCCTTCAAGCCGACCCTCTCCTGTGTATAAAAAACCGGCCCTTCCGATTCCAGCTTGACCGCGATAGCCACCAGCAACCCGATCGGTGCCAGCAAAATCGTCAACACGACCGCAGCCAGAAAACTCGCGGCACGATGGATGGAACGTTTCATTGCGGTTGGAATCAGCGCTACGCCGAAGGCCAGGCCATTCGATCGTACGGACTCCACCGGCACTGTGCCGGTGACAGATTCGTACAGCTCGCCGGCGTCCTGCACCCGGATGCCCACGCGGCGTAACGCCAGAAGGTCATCGGCCGAAACCGTCGAGATGCCAATCTCCGAACTGATCACGATGCGATCCGGGCGGAACGAACGCGCCAGATCGCGAAGACGATCCACCGTCCCCACAACAGCGAATTGAAAATCCTGGGGCAGTGGACGACTATGGTCGAGCACCACTCCGGCCAACTTCAAGGGCAATCCGCATTTTCCCGCCAACTGCTCGGCGAGCAGCTGGACAGTGGTTCCAGAGCCCACCAAGAGGACCCGCTCGCCGCAGCCCATTCTGCGATGCCACCAGTCGGTGATGCGTCGCTGTGCGTACAGCAGAATCAGTCCCAGGGCCAGCGCCGGCTCCGTAAAGTGGTCGCGCATTCGGTGATCGCCGGCCAAAAGCCACACCAGCGGACTCAGCAGCAGCGCGCTGATTCCCAGACCGCGCAATCCAGCCACCAAAACCGACCGCTGGCTGCGCATGGTCGAGTGTTCATATAAATCGGAAAAATAGAACGACCATATTCCTACGATGGAAGCCACCAGCACCAGCACGTAGAGCTGCGCATCCTCCACCGTGTTGGTCGGGGTGAGCGGTCGGAACAATAGAAAACATCCGGTTGCCAGCAGCAGCGCGTCGCCAATGACCATGAACACTTTGCTGAACGGAACATAGAGATTGAAGACGCGAATCATCTCAATTCTCCTTGCGCTTGGATCCATAGCCGTAGCCGTAACCGGAATTGCGATAGTAGTCTTCGCTCTTCAGGTGAGTGACCCGGTTCACAACGCAGCCGGCCACTTTGTCCTGCATCATGGCCAGGGCTTCGCGCGCACCGCGAATGGGCGTGCTGTCGGCATTCAAGATAAATAGGCTGCAGTCCACTAACGGCAACAGCGAGTGCGTATCGGCTACCGCCATCATGGGGGCCGAGTCCAGAATCAGCAGGTCGTATGCGGCCTTCATTTCGTCGAGTAGTTTCTCCAGTCGGTTGCTTTGCAGCAGCTCGTCCGGTTCATCCAGCGGATTGAATCCAAATAAAACATCCAGCCTGCGATTCACCTGGTACAGTGCTCGCTTCCACGGCACTTCGTTCGACTGCCAGCAGGGCTCACGCTGATCGGGCTTCACGCCAAAGACTGTGTGCAGGGTGGGGCGGCGCAGGTCAAAATCGACCAGTAGAATCCGCAAGCCTTCCACGCAACTCAGCGACCCGGCCAGGTTAGCCGCCACAGTCGTCTTCCCCTCGCCGGCCAAGGTACTGGTAATCAGAATCGTGCGCAGCTGAAAGTCCTTGCTCAGCCCTTTTACCCGGCTGCGCAGCAGGCGGAACTGCTCCGCCATGACCTGCTGCTTTGGATTCAGATCCGCTCCATTCGGGGCAAACGTCACCAGCGATTGGCTGATCTTCGACAGATCCAGTTGGCGGACCGGCAGATCGGAGCTGGTCACCGGGCGCGGATAAAGAACAGCGGGTTCGGGCGCGGATTTGATTGTCGATTCGATTGGGTCCATTGCGGCACCCTCCTGCTGAATATTCGTCACTCTCATCTGTAGCTCTCCGTGATCTTGGTTTTCTCTCATATGCAGCTTTTGTGGTTGCATCGCTAGCCCTTTAACTCGGCCCGGCCCCATGTCCCATCCGATAGATGGGAGCACATAGGTAGCGAAACCATCACCGGCAGCTTCAGATATGCCGCCACCTCGTCGGAGTTATGCATCGTGTCGTCGCCAACCTCCACCACCAGCGCAAGCAAAAATCCTACGAGCAATCCCACCAGCACCACCGCCATTTTCAAAAGCAGCAGATTCGGACTGAACGGCAAGATTGGAAGGGTTGCCGGCTCGACGACTGCAAACTGTTGCGCTTGTTCACGCTGGTCCAGTGCAGTCATCATCGCCGCTTCCTGCTGCTGTTCCAGCAACGCGTTGTAATTCTTCTGCATTTCCTCGTATTGGCTATTCAGAGCAGTAAATTCTGTCTGCACCGCCGGCAATCCACCCATGGATCCCCGCAACTCCGTGAGCCGATCTTGCAGTTGACGCTGACGCGCCTCCCGCGCCTTGATGTCCCCGTTTAGGGCGATCAGTTGGCTCCTCAGTTGGTCGTTCATTGAAGGCCCGCTGAGTTGTGGCGCCGCTGCCAGGGCAACCGCATTGCTACCGCTCACCTTCGGAGCATTCTCGATCTGCACCTTCAACGCTGCAATGTCGTGTTTCAGTCGAATTACATCGGGATGTTCCGGCGTATATTTCAGCAGATCAGCGCGCAGTTCCTGTTGCTTCTGCGCCAATTCAATTTGCAGCGGCGTGGAGGGCGGTGGGGGCGCCGAAACTCCCTGGTCCCCGTTTTGTTTTACATTCAGCACAGACTGCAGGTACACGCGTTGCTGGTTCGCTTGGGCAAGAGTGTCTTCGTTCGCCTGCAGAACGGACTGGATCTGGCTGATCATCTGCATATTCGCCTGTGCCTGTTCCGGCAGACTATCCAGGTGCGACATCTTGAACGCCTGGATCTTGGCCTGCTGTGCACTCAGTCGCTGGGACGCAGCCTCCAGCTGCGAAGTCAAAAAAGCGTAAGACCCATGGGAGCGTTCGCGTCCCTCTCGCAGGTTCTCGTCCATGAATAACTGTGTCAGCGCCTCAGTCACTTCTTGCGCCTCCCGCGGGGTGCGGCCAATGTATGAGATGGTGAATGCCAAGATCCCACCTCTGCCGTCGCCGGCATCCGGAACCTCATCGACAACAACGTTCTTGCGCATCGCAGCGATCACCCGAGCCATGCTGGCCTTCTTGCGCAATGCTGGGTAAAGGTTGAACTTCTCAATGATCTCGGGAAATCCTGTTCCCTTCATCACCTGCAGGTTGATTTCCTCCAGGCGCGTGGCGCCGGCGCTTCTGTCAGAGGATTTTACGTAGACCGACGGCACGGTCTGCGCCGTCACCATAATTGTCGCGGTCGACTTATACGTGCGCGGTATCAGAGGTGTCAGGAGCACGCCCACCACAATCAAGGCCACGGCAGGGATGAGAATCCAATATTTCCGCCGTTGAATCACGGAGACAAAATCGTCGATAGACGACGGTGGTTTGCGTTCCATTATTGCGCACCTCCAGGGGTAACTGCATTGCCTAGGTTGAATTGGATTCCGCCACCGAACTGGTTCCGCGTAAATCCGCTCAGTTGCTGTGTTGAACCAAATGTGTAGGTTTGCGAAATGAGGGAGTAAAGGGCGAACAATTGCATCTGGCGGGTGACTTGATAAGAACCTTGCGCCGATCCTCCATACATATGCCCGGCGCCGTAGAACGCAGTTGCCGCGTTGGCGGAATACGATCCCGCTCCGCTGAAAATCCAATGGGTCCCTTTGGGCAGATAGGCGCTTCCGCTCACTCCGTGGGTCACCAGAGGAGGCTCCAGCAGGTTTATCAGCAGCGCCCGACTGTATCCCGCGGTAAATTGGGATTGCCTCTGTTGCCGGCTGATCGAAGCCGTCACCGCATAGCTGTTGTTGTCGGCACTGCCGAATTGCGAACTGGAAGATTGAATGAACAGCGGCCCCGCACCCACCGAGGCTGTCAACGTGGAGGTCAGCTGCCGTTGATAGGTGCCCTGTAAGGTTTCGGCGGACTGATGCCCGCTCGGCGACAATCCTTCAACGTAGATCGGGGTGAGTGCGACACCGACAGAATCGCGCGCCGTCCATTGATAGTCCATCCGCGCGTCCAAACCCACAGTAATAAATCGCTGCGCAACAGTTGGATTCTTTTGTGCCACCGTGACAGGAGCCTCAAGGAAATAGGCTCCTGTTAACGTCGCCGTAAGGGTCATCCGGGCACTCATTAAATGCCGCAGGCTGATGTTGGTGGCCGCATTGGTCAGCTCATAGCTGTCTTGCAGCAATTGCTGGCCTGGCGTCGGCACAATCACTCCGATTCCCCCAATGCCGAGGCTCTGCGGCAAATACTGGTTAAGGCTAAGAAAACGCGCGGCGGTCGTGTCCCACGACAGCGCCGTGTGCTCAGAGAAAGAATGCACGAGGCTCTGGAAAAAGCTCTGCGAGAAATTGTTTACTACCGAGTATTGCGGATAAATGGTGTATTGCGGCTGATACAGCGCATAATAACGCGTCCGGCTGCTCTGCAATTTCAGGCCGCCGTTGGCGTTCAGTTGAATATAGCCGGCTGCCTTTGGGTTCGACTGTGAGCCTAGAAAATTCGTGATATATCCCCCCGACGATGCAAGCCCCAATCCGTAGCGTTCAAAGGATTGATTCTCCGCGGCAATCGCATTCGAACTCTGATTCAACGTCAGACTCGATCCCAGATCCTGTCCAGCCAACGGCTGATCGGCCGGATTGGTGTCCCCACTCCCAGCCTGCACCGCTTGTCCCATCGCCCGGACGCCATACATCAGCTGCCAGACAAGGACCAGAATCATGGCCGCCATCGGAATGGAAATTCGAATTCTATGAAAGCAGGGCGAAGACTTTGTCACGGGACCACCACAGTATCGCGAGTCTGCAACATCACATCTTGACTCCCGCTCTTGCCCTTCAGCACGTTTTTGTATTGCACCTTGATGCGTTCCACATGGCCGTTGGGCAGTGTGCGCAATACGTAAATCTTGTTCGGTTTCGCAAACTCCCTCAGTCCGCCCGCGGTCGCTACCGCATCAATCACGTTCATGGGAGGAATCAGCGCGTAGGTTCCAGGACGAAAAACCTGGCCGAGGACGTTGATCCTTTGACTGCGAATCTCCGCCACAATCACGCTGACATCGGGATTCGTCAGAAACTTCGCAAAGCGGGTCTCCAGCTCCATCCTCAATTCCGTCGGGGTCAAGCCCGACGCCTGCACGTCTCCAACCAGCGGAAGAGAAATTTTGCCGTCCGGGCGAACCGGCACGTTGCGGGAGACTTCCGGCTCATGCCAGACATTCACGGTCAGCACATCGTCCGCGCCGATGCGATAGTGAGTGTCCACGGATGGGGTGACCCTTGAATCCGGCCGCTCCACTGTGGTATTGCCGGCCTTGGTTTGAAACGAAGTTCCGACAGGCGCCTCGGGTGTGTTGAACGGGGTATTGGAACTTGGAGCCGCGGCAACGGCCGCCTGTGTTTGCGCATGCATCAAGCAGCAAGTCAAGCCCACGGCTGCGGCGGCCATGGTGAATTGGGACAATCGAGACAACATTCCTTTTCCTTTCATGATTGGTTTTCCTCCGGAGAGCACGCGTCAGAATGCGCCTGACGCAACCGGGGTAAGCCGGCGTCCTTGATCTTGTAGAGCAGCGCTCGATAGCTGATATCCAGCGATTGCGCCGTCTTGCGACGATTCCAGCGGTGCTCGTTCAACGCGCGCAGAATGATCTGCCGTTCCATCATCCGCACCGCGCGTTGCGTCTGGATGCGCAGCGGAAGATTCCCATCTGGAATGAAGATCCCGTCTGTCGAGGACAACTCGCTTTCATTCAGCGCTTCCACGATGACCTGTTCTTTGCCCAGCACCACGTAGCGCTTCACCAGGTTCTCCAGTTCGCGCACGTTTCCCGGCCAGTGGTACGCCTCCAGCAGCTTCAAAACCGATCCGGAGAGCGGCGCCAGATTGCGCCCAAACTTCAACTCATAGTGGCGCAGGAAATGGTTCAGCAACAGCCCCACGTCGGAGCGATGGTCGCGCAACGGCGGCAATTCGATGGAGACGACGTTAATGCGATAGAACAAATCTGAACGGAAACGACCGACTTTGATGTCGGCCTGTAGGCAGCGATGGGTGGCGCAGATCAGCCAGATATCGACCGCCCGCTCCTCCGTACCTCCGAGCCGGCTGAAGCGGAAATCCTGCAGCACCTGCAACAGCTTCGCCTGCACCGACCCATCCAGGTCGCCAATCTCATCTAGGAACAACGTTCCGTTCTGCGCCTGGTCCACTTTGCCGCTACGGGCGTGATTGGCGCCGGTGAATGCGCCCGCTTCGTAGCCAAACAGCTCGCTTTCGATCAAGGTGTGCGGCAGCGAAGGACAATTCACCTGCACAAACGCGCGGTCCCGCCGACCCGAGAGCATATGTAGATTCTGTGCAACAACATTTTTCCCGGTGCCGCTCTCGCCGGTGATCAAGACTGGCATTCCAGCCGTCGCTGCCAACTGCACCTGGCGACGGACCGCCGCCATCGAGTGGGAATCCCCCAAAAGGACCGGCATTGCTGCGAATGATGGTGAAATCAATTGCATGATTTTTCGACTCGCGCTCTATATTGCACGTACGACGCCAAACAAATCTCCTGTCATACCCGAACGAAACAAGACACTCCCGCGACAGCCGCCAGCCGTTTCGAATCAATGCCCTGCAGCCCTGTCCACTTCTTTGCGAATCCGCTTTCCGGCTACCCGGCAAATGGTCCCCGGCCGAAGCTGCAATCCTTTTCCGCAAACGTTCCGAATCCTCGCCTGGGAAGTTCCCTTCGCAATAGGCAAAAGTTTTCACACACATCGGAGGATGCGTTGTCTGATAAATTTCAGCGAACTTCCCTCCCAAATCCAAGCGCAATGAATCTCACAATTCCGCAATAGGAACGCCACGGGTCCTCGTAACCGACAAGTAACGTCTCCCCAGTGGTTACTTTCGTCGGTACTCGCCCAGCGGTTACTAAAAGTCTGTTGTCAAACCTGCACGGAAGATGCAGAATCAGCACTGTGATTAGGAGGGAGACCCGACGCGCTGTGAACGTCGCGACGGTCTCAAGAGGTGGGACGATCCTTCGATGTGGCATGGGGCCAACTCCGCTTCGTGACGCCCATCACCCACCTCCAAAGTTGAAGTTCGACAACGGGTGAGTTTTCGACGAGAAATCGCATTTGATGCGCGACGCAGCCACGCAGAATTTCGTAACGTACGACGTGCTGGGTTTCTTACCGTACGAATCTCATTGCAGTGCAATTCGTGGGTAGCATTCACACGTTGTTGATGTTCCTTTGATGCATGGCTCCACTTCTGTCTGGGATTCTCGAATCAAGAGTGATGAGAAGCAGGTATCGCCTGTTTTCGCACCGAACCCCCAGATAACATTTGTTCGCCACAAGCACGTACGGATCGATGTTGTTTCAACCTAAAGGGTGGTGTTTGTGAATCAGCGATTGCGCGTAGTCCTTGTCGAAGACGAAGTTCCAGTTCGCGGCTATGTGCAGAATTTGTTGGAATGCCTCGGCTGCAACGTCGATTCACTGCCGGTCATCGACGTCGCCGAAACTTGCCGCGCCGCCGTTGCAGCCGACTTGGTGCTGATTGATACCACGCTTCCCGGGGTCAGTCTCGAAACCATCCTGATCAAGTTGCGCCTGCAGTTTCCGAATCTCAGCGTCGTTCTTCTCATTCCTGCCGGCAATCGTTCCGGATTTCTCGCCGCTGCTCGCGAAGGTGTTTACGACGTATTGCCCAAGCCGTTCCTGAAACATCAGTTGGACGCTATCCTGCGCCGCGTTCGCGACCGTGTCCTTAGTTCCCAGGCACAAGCCTCAAAAAGCTCCATCATTCGCGAGGATCTTGGCAACGGAACATTTTTCCTGGCCGCTACACCTTCCATGAAGAAGATCTACGACCAGGCCGCCGCCATCGCCCACGCCGACATTCCTGTCCTGATTACGGGCGAAAGCGGCGTCGGCAAAGAGGTCGTTGCCCGCCTGATCCATCGCTTATCGCGCCGCTCCAACGAAGAGTGGCTCAAGATCAATTGCGCTGCACTGCCCGTCGATCTGTTGGAGAGCGAATTGTTCGGCTACGAGGCCGGTGCCTTTACCGGAGCGACCAAGTCCAAACCGGGCAAGTTTGAAATGTGCGATAAGGGCACGCTGCTGCTGGACGAAATCGGCGAAATGAGCCCGCAACTGCAAGCCAAGCTGCTGCACGTGTTGCAGGACGGCACCTTTTCGCGACTCGGTGGACGCGGCGAAAAACAAACCAACGCCCGCATCCTGGCTGCAACCAACATCGACATTCAAACGGCGCTGGTCGAAAAAACCTTTCGCGAAGATCTCTATTACCGGCTGAGCACTTTCATCCTGCATATTCCGCCGCTGCGTGAACGCCGCGAGGAAATTCCTTACGTTCTCACCCAAATGTCGCAGCAATTGGCCCTGACCCACGAACTGGAACCGGTCCATTTCTCGCCCCAGATGATCGCGGCCTGCGTCGCCTATCACTGGCCCGGCAATCTCCGCGAGTTGGGCAATTTCGTCAAACGCTACCTCGTGATTCGTGATGAACCGGCCTCTTTGGCCGATCTCGAGTCGAAAATTCCCGGTTACTTCCTGCCTGTCCCGGAACCGAACAGCATGGTCACCCCCACCACCAGCCCCGATCTTAAGTCCCTGGTTCGCGGCTTGAAAGATCAGGCGGAGATGCAGGCCATTCGCGATACCCTGGCGGAAACCAAATGGAACCGCCGTATCGCCGCATCCAGGTTGAACATCAGCTACAAAGCTTTGCTGTATAAAATTCGGCAGTATAATCTTTCGGCGCCAGCGCAATCTGCGTAAATTGCAATCCTGCTGTTCTCTTGCCTGCCTCGGATGCAACACTGAGTCCCTTTGTTGAAGAGGTCAACCATGCTTCATAACGTCGTCGTGAATCTGAAGAACTCGAACGTTCTGTATGGCTACTACCACGCCGACAGCAACTCCCAGGATCCAAGTTCGGTCCCCACCGATCTGCCGGTCAGCATGACCATCGAACCAAAAGACGGCGCCCCGGCTGTCACCTTTCGCCTGGAGGATGCCAAGGCGGTTTTCTTCGTCAACACTTTCGCTGGCAGTCCTACGCAGCAGGACGTCCGCTTCTTCGACTCTCTCTCCATTCAGCCCTACCTATGGGTGCGGCTGGCGTTTCAGGATGGTGAAATCATGGAAGGCCGGGTTGCGAACGATATCGCTTTGTTGACGAAGAATGCATTCCAGCTTTTTCCTGTGGATGAGCTGACCAACAATCGCAGCCTTTTCGTCCCCAAAACTTCGCTCAGCAGCTTCCAGATCATTGGGCTGTTGGAGGCACAAGCCACCCAGCGGGAAGTCGCCTGACGCCTCGATTCATCGGTCCTTCATCTCACCTGCCTTGGTGAGGCTGCCAAGGGACACAGCGACTGCCTAGTCCCTTTTGCTTTCACGCTTTTGTCACCAATCCCCTTCGGTTTCACCCTTCCCCCAGGCAACAAACGCGGTGTAGAAGATGGGTAAACTATGGGCCTTCCGCCACCTCACAGTGCAAATTCCTGCACATACCAAGTGGCGTCGCATCCTCCCCGCCCTGTAGACCCCTTCAGAATCGCCTATCTCGCGTCCTCTGCGGTGCAAATGGTTTGGCCCCGCAGTTGCAGTCATCGTCGTTGGGCAATCTCTCACTGCTCGCCGCTGAAGGAACGTTCATGAACCACGTAGGGTCATCCGTGCTGGGCAAGTCCACCGTCATTCTGGTGATCGTCGCACTCGCTGCGATCGCACTGAATTTCGCTTTCGCGCATTCGCTTCACATTGAACCGCTGGGTCTGCTTGGGTTTGGCCTTTTCTGTATTGGCTACGCCCGGGCCATCCCTTGGCTGTCCCGTCGCACCCGCTCTCAGGATGAATCTGCCTCCCCGAAGCCGGCGCGCAAGGTCCTCGTCGGACCATCCATCATCACCCGCCAGGGCCTTGCGGCCAAGCATTCTTTCGACCACAGCGCGCGCCCCTGCCATGCACTCACCGTCGACTTGGAAGACTATTTCCACACTGAGGTCGCCTCTCAGGGTATTTCCTTTTCTGACTGGGAGCACCAGCTTTCCAGAATCGAACCCAGCACGCACCGCTTGCTGGACCTGTTGGATCGCAATCATACCCAGGCAACATTTTTTGTGCTGGGATGGGTGGCGCGACGGTATCCGCGGCTCGTTCGTGAGGTCCATGAGCGCGGCCATGAAATCGGCTGCCACAGCCTGAACCATCAGCTCGTCCATCGCATGAGTCCAACCCAGTTTTACGAGTCCACCGCAACCGCAAAGAATTGGATCGAGTCGGTCATTCAGGAACCCATCTTCGGCTATCGCGCCCCGTGCTTCTCCATCACCCCGGGATGTGAGTGGGCTTTTGACGCTCTCGCAAGGCTCGGCTTTACCTATGACTCCAGCATTCACCCTGTGAATCATCCAACGTACGGCAATCCCACGGCGCCTCGCAGCGCGTATCCGGTAGCCCACGGTCAATTGATGGAGTTTCCCATTGCCACGTGGAGAGTTGCCGGACGCAATCTGTCTGTCGGCGGCGGGGCGTATCTGCGCCTGCTTCCCTTTCAATACATTCAGCGCGGCCTCGCAGCTTGGGAAAGAGATATGCAATCGCCGGCGATGGTCTACCTGCATCCCTGGGAAATCGATCCCTATCAGCCTCACATCCCACTCTCGTTTCAATCTACCGTTCGTCAAACCTGGGGAACGACCATGATGGAGGACAAGCTGCAGCGCTTGCTCAACCAGTTCCAATTTGCTCCTGTGCGCGACACCCATAAAGGCGTTCTCGAAGGCAAAGGCTACTCGCACCGGCAATCCACGTTCCAGCTTGCAGAAGCAGTGGCGCAGGTGGCGGGATGACCCGCGATACAAAAGCATCACAGCCGTCGAATTCATTCGACTTTACCGGCGCGGCCATTCGTCACGTCATTCACCCCTTGTGGGCGAAATTGAACCATCCCGCCTATGCTGGCTACCTGCGAGAGTTTGAGCGGAATCAGTACCTGCACCCAGACGATTTGCGCAAACTCCAGATGCGCCGCCTTCGGCAACAGCTGATCGATGCGTATCGCTACGTCCCTTTCTACCGGCATCGCATGACGGAAGCGGGCCTGACGCCGCTCGACATTCGCACCCATGAAGACCTGCGCCTGCTACCGATACTGACCAAACGCGATATCCAGGACCACCAGGATCTGCTTGTCTCCAGCAATGTCCCACCCAGCAAGCGGCAGCAGAATCAGACCGGGGGATCGACCGGCAGCCCGCTGCAGTTTTTTGTCGACGTCGAGCGCTTCGACTCACGCATGGCCAGCACCGCCCGACACAACGCCTGGGCCGGCCTGCGGGTCGGCGATTGGTACGCGCACCCCTGGGGCTCCCGGTTCGATGTCGGTGACACCCCGGACGCCAACCCTGCGTGGCGGCAAAAATTTCTCTATCGAAATCTATCGCTCCATACCGCCGCGGTCAGCGAGGAAGCGATGATGCGGTTCGTCGAAGTTCTGCGTCGCTATCGCCCCAAGTACATGGTGGCCTATGCTCAGTCGGCGGTCCTGTTCGCGGAATTCTGCAACGCCAACAACATTCACGACGTTACCTTCGACTCCATGATCGTCAGCGCCGAGATGCTGCTTCCCGGCAAACGCGGAATCCTGGAAGAAACCTTCCGCGGCAAAGTCTTCGATCGCTATGGCTGTCGCGAAGTCAGCGTCATTGCCAGCGAGTGCGAATATCACAGCGGCCTGCACGTCAATGCCGATGCTCTGATTGTCGAAGTTGAGCCTGCTCCCAATCTTCCCACGGGAATGGGCCGGGTGCTGGTCACGGATTTGTTGAATCGTTCGATGCCCTTGATTCGCTATGAAATCGGCGATCTTGCCAGCCTCGACACCGATCTGCGCTGTCCCTGCGGACGATCGCTGCCGTTGATTGGAAAAATTCAAGGCCGCACCTCGGACTTTCTACGCCTTCCCAGCGGTCGCATGGTCGCCGGACCGTCGCTGGCACTATTGGCCGCGGATATGCGCGATGTCCGACAGGTCCAGTTCATTCAGGCCGATCCCGCCCATGTCACTTTAAAAGTTGTCGCCGGCAACGGTTACAGCCAACGCACCGAAGAAGAACTCCGACGACGCATGCAGCCTTACCTGGAAAAAGAGAGCAGACTCACCATTGTGTCCGCTGACTCGATTCCCTCCGAGCCTTCCGGGAAATATAGATTCGTAAAAACGACTGAAGATACTGAAACCCCGACGGCCTTAAGCCGCTAAAGGAAAGCACGCATGGGAATACTGCACACACATTTGATTTTGCCTCTAACGGAACCGGAGCGACATGCCGGTCTACCTGGCCGCCTGCGCCAGATCAAGAAGTTTGAGCGGATGTCTGAACGGCAACAGCGCAAGGTCCAGCAGGATCGTCTGCGAAAGCTGCTGGAACACGCATATACCACGGTGCCTTTTTATCGCAGGCAATTTGACAGCGCTGGGTTTCATCCGCGCGAAGCCCGTGTCGATCATCCGCTGCCCTTACCAGTCTTGACCCGCGAAGACCTTCGCACCGCCGCCACCTGGCTCGTCTCTTCGGCCTTTCCTGCCGACAAACTTCGGGTCGCGCTCAGCGGCGCGACCCATCGGATGCCGACTCGTTTTCACCGCGACATCGAAGGCGTCCGCGACAAGGTTGCCCTCAAGATGAAGCTCGATGAGTGGGCCGGTTTCCGCGCCGGCGACAGCGCCATGATGCTCTGGGGAGCCGTCTCAGACGCCGCCAGAGAATTCAATTGGAGATGGCGCGTCTATGAAGGCGTCTTCATGCGCCAAACCCCACCGCCTCCGGGAGCAGTCGGGGTCGATGTGCTGGAAAAATGGCGCTGGCGGTATGAGAAACAGCGTCCCAAAGTTCTCTATGGCCGTGCCACGGTTCTTGCCGCATTCGCAGGATATCTGCGGGAACGCGGCGTCGCTCATCGGCCGAGCGCCGTCATCTCCACCGCGGAGGTCTTAAGCCTGCCCCATCGCCGGCTTCTCGCCTCGGTCTTCAAAAGTGCGCCGTTCAACTACTATGGCCGCCGCGATGTCGGAATGATTGCTGCGGAATGTTCAGAGCATGAGGGACTGCATTTCCATCCCTGGGGTTCATTTGTCGAATTTGATCCAATCGCCCAGTCGCCGGATGGCCCTGTTTATCGCGTGCTGGTGACCGATCTGCTGAATTACGGCCAGCCGTTTATTCGCTTCGACACCGGCGACTGCGTCACGCTCACGGAACAAAGTTGCAGTTGTGGACGATGGTTTCCATTGGTCGGAAAAATTGTTGGACGACTCGAGCACGGCGCGATCGTCGCCAACGGCGCTGTCGTTCCCAATATCACGTTCCCCAATCAGCTCAACTCAATGCAAGCTCCAGTTCAGTCGGTCCTTGCGTTGCCTGAGAGACGAAAACGTGCCGTCAGCCGGCCGCGTCAGAAAAAAAGCGCAATGTCCGCCTGAGATTCGCCGTCCAGCTCCCTTGGCGATCCACGATTTGAATGGATCGTAGCAAGTTGATTTTGAGGAATGAAGAATGAGCATGTTTCACACGCATCTCCTGTTGCCATTGGCCGAGCCTGAGCGCCATTCCGGCCTCGCTCGGCGCATGCGGGAGATTCGTCGGTATGAGCGGATGTCGGAAAAGGAGCAGCGCGCCATCCAGCAGCAACGACTGCAGCGCCTCCTGACGCACGCCTACAACACCGTCCCCTTCTATCGGCAGTGGTTTGACGATGCAGGCTTCCACCCCTCAGACGCCCGTGTCGACCGTCCCCTGCCGCTGCCCGTATTGAAGCGTGATGATCTGCGCTACCGAACCGACCAGCTCCTTTCGACCCTGTTTCCGAGAACCGAACTTCGTACATCCGTAACCGGCGGAACGACTAGCACCCCGGTACAATTTCATCGCGATATTGAAGCGCTGCGCAACAAAACAGCCCTTCAACTGGAACTCAATTCCTGGACCGGATTCAACGAAGGCGATTCTGTGCTGATGCTCTGGGGCGCGCATCGCGACCTGGCGATGAAGCCGAGTTGGCGCTGGCGCTTCTATGAAGAGACGCTGCTGCGCCGCATCCCCGCTCCCAGCGGCTTTATTTCGGAGGAAATCCTGGAACGCTTCCGGCTGCGATATGAACACCATCGGCCCAAAGTGATTTATGCCTATACAAATGTTCTGGCCGCATTCGCTGCCTATCTTAAAGAACATGGACTTCGCCATCGGCCACAGACCATGATCGTCACCGCCGAATTGCTCACCACGCCGAATCGAGCTCTCATTGAATCCGTATTCGATCGGCCTGTTTTCGACCATTATGGAAGCCGCGACATAGGAATGATTGCTTCAGAGTGCGACCATCACCAGGGTCTTCACTTCCATCCGTGGAGCTCCTACTTGGAATTCGAGCCGATCGGCAATACTCCGGATGGACCCGCGTATCGCCTGCTCGTCACCGATCTGCTGAATTATGGGCAACCGTTCATCCGCTACGACACAGGAGATTGTGTTGTTCTGGCCGACCACCGGTGCCGCTGCGGCCGCTGGTTTCCATTGATCAAGCGAGTTCTCGGCCGCGTTACAGACGGATTTATTCTTCCCGACGGCGGCATCGTGTCCGGTACGGCGATTGCCACTCAAGTGGCAATGGTTGTGGACACCTTCCGCGCCATTCGCCAGGTCCAGTTCGTCCAGCGGACCCCATTGGATGTTCACCTTCGCTATGTGGTCGACCCTGAATCCGGATCCTCCTCTCAAGAGCTTCATTCGATATGCAACGGTATTGACGCTCTCGCGAAGCAACCCATGCGGTGGACACTCGAACAGGTCGCCGACATCCCCCGCGAAAGCTCCGGGAAGAGCCGCCTCTGCGTTTCGGAGGTCCCCCCACCCGATTCAATGCCGGCCAATGCTCGATTGACCCCGCAGCGGAAGTAGTCGCCGCTCAATCGCAACCCTAAGCAAAAGCCAAAACACGATCCAAACTCGCCAATGAAATTGCAGCGACTTGCATCGCGTTCAACCTGCGCGCCGCAGAAGCTTACAGCGGTTAGTCTTGCGCGTCACCATCGATCGCCGATATCCCGCGGCTGTTTCCCCGGACGCGCGATTTCCCAGGGTTCCCCTGATCTGCCACCTACTTCTGCGGGGCGTCCGGGGCCTTCTGCCAGCGCCACAGCCCATGCGGCCCACTCGACGATAACTCGTAATCTGGAGTGAACAGTACGTGTTTACCCCCGGGAACAAATTTCTCAATGTAGTAAATCATGTCTCTATTACTGGCAACGGCTGGGTAAACTTCCGGGCTGGCTGCTGTCCGTCCATTATGGGATTGATTGATCTTCAGCATCGCCTCACTGTATTTTCCGCCCCATACGGTGCGTGCCGCCACAACTGTCTGAGAATAAGCCCAGGCGCCTTCCTGCAGCGAACCGAGTGTCCCCAGCACCAACGCGGCCGCAATCCACCCCCGAAAGCGAATGGCGGGGAGCAGGTCGGCGCAAATCCATCCTAGAACAATCAGCGGAATAACTGATCCCCGCGATGCATAACTATTGCCCTCAGGAAATCCTACAAAGTAAGTGGAAAGTACAAAGAGGATTGACAACGCCACTAAAATACGATTCTTCCGGTCAAGTTCCTTTCCCCGAGATATCAGCGCCAACAGATGCGGCAAAAAGTTCAAGCAGAGCAAGATAAAGAAAAGGACAAACCCGAACACAATTCCACCGGAGATTGCCGATACAAAGGAAAACCTCTTTGACGTGAACTGAATGCTTGTAATGAAAGGAATGTGAAATCCGATGCGATGAGGCTTCCCCAGATAGATCCAGGCGATCGGCCAAATCAACGCGCCCGAAAGACAGGCCAACGCCAGCGCAGCTTTCTTATTTTTGTGCAACGAGTAACACAGCACCAGGATTCCCATCGGCAGCGCGCTGATAAAGACAAATATGCTGCTATAAAACACGTAGCTGGCAAGCAAGCTGCACCACACAACTACCTGCCATCCCTTCTTCTC
>JAJXZK010000354.1 GCA_021780095.1 Acidobacteriota bacterium
GAATGTCGGCGAAAATGTCGGCGAGTGTGTGCGGAGCGAGCGTCAAGACTGGATAGCCAGCGCGCAGAATGGCTGCGAGCGATTCCATGCGGTAGGGGACGGAGGCGATCACCAGATTTGGCTCGACCGCCAGCAGTTCTTCCATGGTGGAGGACCACGAGTCGGCGATGATTTTCACGTTGCGGTGGGCGAGCTCTGGCAGCGCCTCGACGCAGTAGCGGGTGCAGGCTACGAGATGGTCGAGGCGGCCGAGCCGTTGCAGGGTTAGGGTGATGCTGGGCTGAAGCGAAGCAATGCGCATGGGCGACGACTGGAGTGTTTGCTAGGCATGGGTGGGGCCGGGCTGAAATACCGGCCATCCCTGGACCGCGGCAATCTCCGTCAGTTCCGACGTGGGATTGACGACGAATGGATTCTTCGCGATGCCGAGCATGGCGGCATCGTGAATGGAGTTGCCGAAGACCGCATCGGGCTCGGTGACGCCCATCCGCGCCAGGGATTGCACTTTGCCTTCGTCGGTGGGGATATCGAGCAGTTCTTCGGTGATCAATCCATTGGTGACGCGAACGCGAGCTGCGAGGACCCGCTCCGCAGGAATGTCGAAGTGCTGCATGGCATCTTCAATGAGCCAGCTATTGGTGGAACTAACGGCCCACACGATCGTTCCGCGCTGCTGCAAGCGATTGCATGCTTCGAGCATCTCAGGAAAAATATTTGGGCGCATCATCGCGTCAAAATAAGTACGCACGGCCTGGCGCAGTTCGGACTCGCGCAGGTCGCGGTAGATCTGGACCATTTCGCCGCAGATGGCGAGCTCAGAGACTTCGCCGCGCATGTACGCTCGATAGCGCGCGTCCATCCAGTTGCATGCCTCGCGCGAGAGCAGTCCGGAATCCATGGACCATTGCATGAAGCCGACGCCGGCGTCGCCGGACCAGAGTGTGCCGTCGCAATCGAAAACAGCAACGGCGGGTTGGATGGTGTCGATACGGCGGAAGAATTCAGAAGAGGAGAGAGTGGAAGTTTTCGGAGTTATGAGTTGTTGTGACAAAACGAACGACCTTATCGAAAAATATAAAAAGAGAAATTGTAGAAGGCGGGACAATGTTTCGTTGTCAATATGCCTTCCTTTCTATGATGCAGCATCGGCAGAAACAATGCCAGATGCGTCGTGGCGATTCACCAGCTTGTAATCAGGCGATTCACAGGTGGGCTGGCAAAGTTGATTCCGCGGGAAAGAGTTGCGGGAGGCGAGGCGCGATGCTCGATAATTTCTGCAGGCGAGGCGCTGCGTGGAGAACGGTCAAGATTCCGACGGACGCAATCTGAAACTGATCCAGAATTATCTGATGTATCTGCGGGTGGAAAAGGGCCTGCGTCCGCTGACCTGTGAGGCGTATCGGCGCGACTTACTGCAGTGCGCGGAATTTCTGGAGAAGACGAATGGCTCGCTGGCCGCTGCAAAACATGAAGACCTGGCGGGGTTCGTGGCTCATTTGCAGGCGCATCAGGTAGAGGCGCGATCACGGGCTCGAAAACTTTCTTGCCTGCGCGGGCTATATCGCTGGCTGCTGCTGGATAAGCGCATCGCGTACGATCCGACAATCCATCTGGAAACGCCGGCGGGTTGGAAGGTGCTGCCGAAGTCGTTATCGGAAGCCGAAGTGGTGACGATGATCGACCAGACCGGGCATGGGGCGGCGGGAAGCAGGACGGAAGAGTGTACGCCGCAGTCGTTGCGCGATCGGGCGATGCTGGAGCTGCTCTATGGTGGGGGCGTGCGCGTGTCGGAGCTGGTGGGGCTTGCGGTGGAAGACATCTCCCTGCAACAGGGGCAGATGCTGGTGCGCGGCAAAGGCGATAAGGAGCGCATCGTGCCGTTGGGGCAGCCTGCGATCCAGGCGCTGACGGAGTATTTGGAACAGGGCCGGGCGCAGTTGCTGCGGAAGCCGAATGTGCGCGAAGTGTTTTTATCGCAGCGCGGACATCCGCTGACGCGGCAGACGGTGTGGGCCATGGTGAAGCAGGTGAACCATCGCGCCAGCCCGCACATGCTGCGCCATAGTTGCGCGACGCACATGGTGGAGCACGGGGCGGACCTGCGCACGGTGCAGACCTTGCTGGGACATGCGGACATTGCGACCACGCAGATTTATACGCATCTGGCGTTAGGCAGACTGAAGGCGGTGCATCGCGCGCATCATCCACGCGGACGGATGCAGGCGGGTGTTTTGGATGGTGCGGAATGAATCGCACATCTCAAAAGCGAGATGCGGGGCACCCAGATTTCCAGTGGAAGCTGAAGGATTCGATGAAGGCCAGAGAGCAGAAGACGGACGGGAAAGCGGAGCCGCAGGCGGCGGAAATTCTGCGGCTGGTTGCGCAATACATGACGGTGTTGACAGTGGAGCGGGCTTCGTCGGAACACACGGTGCGGGCCTACCAGAGAGAGCTGCATTCCTTTGCGGCGTTTCTGGCGAAGCGCTGCGGCGAGGGGGTGGCGCCGTCGCAAATAGAACATCCCTTGATCCGGGAATATCTGGGGACGCTGTACGAGAAGAAATTGTCGAAGCCCTCGGTGGCGCGGGCGCTGGCGGCGATTCGGTCGTGGTTTGGGTGGCTGGCGAGGACGGGGCACATTGAGCAAAATCCAGCGCGGCTGGTGTCGACGCCCAAGCTGCCGAAACATTTGCCGCGAGTGCCGGGGGCGGAGCAGCTGAACCAGGCATTCAACGATGTGGACGCGGAAACGGCGTGGCCGGAGCGGGATCGCGTGATCATGGAGCTACTCTACGGCTGCGGCATTCGAAATGCGGAGCTTGTGGGGCTGAATCTGGGAGATATTCAGTGGGGCAATGAGTGTCTGCTGGTGCGCGGCAAGGGGCGCAAGGAGCGGTATGTTCCGCTGGGGGATGCGGCGGCGATGGCGATCCGCTCGTATTTGCTGCAGCGGGGGCAGAAACTGCTGGACGCGAAGCGCGCGTCGGAGGCGCTGCTACTGAATGTTCGGCTGCGCGGCGATGGCCGCCTGACGACTCGCAGTGTTGGCCGGATCGTGAAGCATCTGGCTGTTTCCCACGGACTTGCCGCCGATGTGCATCCGCATACGCTGCGTCATGCGTTTGGGACCCACATGCTGGAGGAGGGAGCGGATCTTCGCGCCATCCAGGAGATTCTTGGACATGCGCGGCTGTCGACGACGCAGCGGTATACGCATTTGACCTCGGGCCAGGTGGCGGCGGTGTATGACAGGACTCATCCTAGGGCCAAGTAGAAATCACGATACACTATAGATATTCAGCCCCGGCGGTACGCCATCCGCAAATAGTCCAGCGGGGGCCGAACCCGAGGGCTTTTCTCGTTATGCCTCAATCGACAATTTAGAATAAGAGTTGACACACAATTCCCGTGTGTGTGGAGTTTTTCTCGTGATACAGCTTGGCGAAGCGTTAACCAAAGTTTTCGGAACCAGCAACGAGCGCACCGTGAAGCGCATGTTGCCGACGGTCAAAGCGATCAACGCCCTGGAGCCGGCGATGCAGCAGCTTACGGACGAGCAGATGCGCGCCAAGACGGACGAATTTCGCGCCCGGATTGCGGCAGCGATTGCCGACATCACGGACCCAGAGGAGCGGACCAAGGCAGAGCAGGATGTAATGGAGCAGATTCTGCCGGAGGCGTTCGCGCTGGTACGGGAAGCTGGGCGTCGCGTCATCAACATGCGCCATTTCGACGTGCAGTTGATTGGCGGCATGGTGCTGCACCAGGGCAACATTGCAGAAATGAAGACCGGCGAAGGTAAAACGCTGGTCGCCACGCTGCCTTGCTATTTGAATGCGCTGGTGAGTCATGGGGTGCATGTCGTCACCGTCAACGATTACCTGGCGAAACGCGATGCCGAGTGGATGGGCAAGATCCACAACTTCCTAGGGCTTTCGGTTGGCGTGATCGTGCATGATCTGAGCGACGAACAGCGTCGCGCCGCGTATGCCGCGGATATTACGTACGGAACTAATAACGAATTCGGCTTCGATTATTTGCGCGACAACATGAAGTTTGAGTTGGCGGAGTGCGTGCAGCGGCCGCCGTACTACGCGATTGTCGATGAAGTGGACTCGATCCTGATCGACGAAGCGCGGACTCCGCTGATCATTAGCGGACCCACCGATCAGACGACGGATAAGTATGCTCGGGTGGTGCGCATTGTTCCGCAGCTGGAACTGGGCGAGGAAATCGAATCGCTCGAGAACAAGATTCTGACCGGCGATTATGTCGTGGATGAAAAACATCGCACCATCGGCGTCACCGATGAGGGCTGGGTCAAGATTGAAAAGCTGCTGGGAATTGAGAGCATCGCCGATCCGGAAAACTGGGACCTGAAGCATTATGTCGAAACCGCCATCAAGGCGCACGCACTGTACAAGCGGGATGTGAATTACGTCGTCAAGGACGGCGAAATCATCATCGTCGACGAATTCACCGGGCGCCTGATGCCAGGACGGCGCTGGTCCGATGGGCTGCACCAGTCGATTGAAGCCAAGGAAGGCGTGAATATCCGTCGGGAAGATCAGACGCTGGCGACGATCACGTTCCAGAACTATTTCCGCCTGTACAAGAAGCTTGCCGGGATGACCGGAACCGCCGACACCGAAGCTGCCGAGTTCGAAAAGATTTACGAACTCGAGGTGGTGGTGATTCCGACGAACATGCCGATGCGCCGCATCGACAACACGGACGTGGTGTTTCGGACGGCGAAGGAGAAGTATTTTGCCGTGGCCGATGAGATTGCGCGGCTGAATGAACTGAAGCAGCCGGTGCTGGTGGGCACCACTTCCATTGAGAAGTCGGAATTGCTGTCGCAGATTTTGCAGCGGAAGAACATTCGCCACGTGGTGTTGAATGCCAAGTTCCACGAGCGCGAGGCGGAGATTGTTGCGCAGGCCGGTCACCTGGGCATGGTGACGATTGCGACCAACATGGCAGGTCGCGGTACGGATATTGTGCTGGGCGGCAATCCGGAATTTCTGGCGAAGCAGGAGCTGGTAAAGAAGAACCGCGCCCGCGCGGTGAGTGCGGCAGAAGGCGAGATCTCTCCCACGGCGGCTCCGGGGATGATGCGTTTTTACTACCAGAGCCAGGAGTTTGAAACGCCTGAGTCCGACTGGAAAGAAGTCTTCGCGGGGTATGCCGCGCAGGCTGCGCACGAGCGCGAGGATGTATTGGCGGCAGGGGGTCTGATCATCCTGGGGACGGAACGGCATGAGTCTCGCCGCGTCGATAACCAGTTGCGTGGCCGCGCCGGTCGGCAGGGCGATCCGGGGGCCTCGCGGTTTTTCCTGTCGCTGGAAGACGACCTGATGCGTATCTTCGCCAAGGAGTGGGTTTCGACGCTGCTGCAGCGCCTGGGCATGGAAGAAGGCGTTCCG
>JAJXZK010000318.1 GCA_021780095.1 Acidobacteriota bacterium
AATGTTTTGCGTGAGTTGCTGATAGACCCTAAGAGAGATGCCCGTAAGTGTCGCGATGCTAAACCCGGTCTTTTCGGCGGATACGGTGTAGGAACCTACCGGCAATGAGAGGAAGTTATAGTGACCAGAGGAATCCGCAGTCGTTTGGCTAGCGACACCTGTACTTGTGTTGGTTGCGCTAACTGCGGCGTCTGGCACCACTGCTCCTGCCGCGTCTGTTACGGTTCCAGCGATGCTTCCTGTACTCGCTTGGCCATGGCATGGAAGCGCGGTCGAAATCAAGACCACGCTAGCCATCACTAGCAGTATTTGAGGAAAGGCGCGCCTGAAGCCGGTTGACGACACTCTCGACTCCAAGCTACACGACTTTCGCATCATAGCCTCAAAGGTGCTTGCCCAATCTAGCCACGAGTGATGACAGAACCTCATCTCTACTCCCCCCGACAAAATCTGTACGCCGATGAGCCAAGGTAGACCAGATCCACCGCCCCGTCGATAGAAAACCATCAACGGATGGAACAAAGCGTCCAATATGCTGGACGGCTAAATGATCGGGTGCTTGCCCATGCAGTAGTCAAGTCAATTTCAATGAATTCTGAAGGCGGGGTCCCTTGCGGGTCACGTCAGAAAGGTAATGCAAAGTGGAGTACCTATGGGTATGTATTGGCCGGTGAAGGTCAACATGCCGGTCTTCCTATCGATCCGAAATGATGTGATTTGGTCGCTGCGCTGATTGCACGCATACAAAAACTCACCGCCAGGGGCGAGGGTGAAATCGCTGGGATAATCACCCTGCGTCAAGGTGTCTCCCACATGATGCAGCCTGCCGTCTCCTGCAATTGAAAACAGCGCAATGGAGTTATGGAGCCGGTTGGCGGCATACAGAAATCGTCCATCCGGCGACACCGTGATTTCTGAGGAGAAATTGGTGCCGGCGTAGCCGGAAGGAAGAGTCGATACTGTCTGTTGTCGCGTCAGACCGCCGGCGTTGGAATCATAGTAAAAAAAGTCAATTGTTGATGCCTCTTCCTGAATGGAATACATCCATTCACCGTTCGGATGAAATGCAAAGTGCCGTGGACCATCTCCGGAGGGAAACGAGACAAACGGAGTTTCGGCGGGCATCAGCTTCCCGCTATCCGCGTCGAACTTGTAGATATAAATCCGGTCCTGGCCTAAATCAGTTTGCAAGACGAACCGGTTCTTCGGGTCTGGATGGATCATGTGTGCGTGGGGCGCATCGTGCCCGCTGATGGCAAAGCTACCTGGCGGCGCATTCGTTGCGTGAATACTTCCGAGAGATCCCGTGTCCTGGTGGAAGTCGGCCGCCGGGCCCAGAGAGCCGTTCGGCAGAATCGGAAGTACCGCGATGTTGCCGCCAAAATAGTTAGCGACAAACGCATACTTACCGGTCCCGTCAACACTGACATAGGCCGGACCAGCGCCCTGCGAACTTACGGTGTTCAGAAATCGTAAATCGCCGTTGGTCCGGTCGATTGCAAAAGCACTTACGGAACCGTTCTTGCCATCGAAATCTGAAATCTCATTAATCGCGTAAAGATACCGGCCGGAGGGGTGAAACGTTAGCCATGACGGGCTGGTTGTTTCGGCTGCCAGCCTCAACAGCGATAACTCGCCAGTCCGCGGGTTCATTTCGAACAGATAGATGCCCTTACCATTTGCCGCACCATCTACCGGTTTGGTATCAGTGCCGACATATGCCAGGATTCTTTGCCCGGCCGAATCCAGGGCAAGCCCATGCATCGGCCTTATAGTCGAGTACGCGAGGCAAAGCGCAGTGCCCGTCTTCAGGAATGCCCGGCGAGAAGTCGTGCCCTGAAGGCCAATCTGGCGCAACGAATCCTCAAATTTCAATGGAATTCCTTTCCCTTGCCGAAATCGGCGGATGTCGCTGTTCATCAAGCAGCAAGAGACTTCACTTGCCCATGGTCTCCACAGATCCGCTACCCTCTACGATCTTTTCAAGCGGTGGCAGATCTTCCCCTGGTTTGGAACTATCGTCGAATTCCTGCAACTTTTGCTGCACGCCTCGCCAGTATTGATATTCCGCATCCCATCGCCCTAAGGCTGGGCCCAGCCGGTACGGCGTATATTCCTGCAACCACTCTGCTCGATAGGCAGGCTTCAGGTCGCTAATGCGGTCCATCAGATCGACTACGCGCGAGTGGTCTTGATACGTGATTTGAGAGCCCCAGTTGTTCCACCAGTCTTCCGAGTCAGGACGGCGCGGGCCGAGCTTGCTCCATAACTCCGACATCTCAACCGGAGTTTGAAACTTCTGCCCAGCATAATCGAGAAGTTCGCTTCCGATCATCAGGCTATTGATAGTGGCGGGATCTGCCCCAAGGCTCTCGGCATGAAACAGTGATGTTTCCGCCTGTTCCGCATGGAGTCGGGTTTCATGCAAGTCTGCCTGGTGCGTGGGCAGGTCTTTGTAGTACGCCGGAAAGAACGGATCTCTCCATAACGCGAACATTGTCTGTTCATTTCCAAGCACTTTTTGCAGATCGACCTCCGCCTGTGACATATTGCTGATCGCCGAGGCGATGTGCGGAGCAATGTTCGAGGGATACATTACTGCTGCATAATCGGAAAAGAAGCTTGCTCGGTCCATCGGCTGGGATTGCCAAGGCGCCGCAGCACCGTACGCCATTCCTGGAAGCGACATGCGAAAAAGCAACTGCGCGTCATCAGCCCAAACAGAATTGACCAGACCGATCGCGCCGGAACGCCGGCCGGCAGCCAGGAACGTATCAATATTTTCAAAGGTCGTATCGTAATCCGGAGCAATATTGTCATAACTCATCACTCCCGGCTGAACCACATATGGTATGTGATTGGAGATCATTGGGCCTAGCCAGCGTTTGTAGGTTGGATCTTCTGAAGTGTAATACCAGGCAACCGCAATCAGTCCCGGCGGAAGCTGGGAGATAATCTGCGGGAATTTGACCATAATGTCGTCGTACGCCATCACATGTTTGCCGCGATTCTGAAATAGCCGCGTCACGGCCGTGAGTTGTTTGACAAATAGACCTGCCGGCGCCGCGGCGGCGCCAGAGGCTTTGGTAGCCCGCTCGATCTGAAACGTCTCATCGAACCCAATGCTCACGAAGGGACTGGGAAATAGGTCGGAAAACTGGTTCACCCAGTCTGCCAGCAGAGGCATCACCTTAGGATTTCGAGGATCAAATTCCGTTCCGTGAGGCTCATCGGACAATTCAGAGTATTTCTCTATCCTGAACAAGTCGTGCTGGTGACCATATAAATCCAGGTTGGGGATGACATCGATATGCCGCTGCCGTCCGTACGCTACAATCTGCCGCACCTCATCTTGAGTGAGCCGTCCATCCGGAACCAAAAGCGGGAATCCCTTCAGTTCGATGCTGTCTTCCGTGTACAGATAATATTGGTTTTCTTTCCAACGAGAGAGAAAGTCGATCTGGCGTTCAATTTCCTTTTCCGTCGGCAATGGCCCATGGCTGATGTCCACCATTGTTCCGCGAAGCTCCACCGACGGCCAATCGTGGATTTCAACTTGGGGTAGGACCGCATCGGAGCCGCTTCCTTCGATCAGTTGTCGCAGCGTTTGAACCCCATAGAAAATTCCAGCCGATGAATCAGCGTGGATCTTAACTCCATGGTCTGACACGACCAAGTCGTACGCCTCCTTTGAATGTGGTCCAGGCAAATCACCCGGAAGAACGAGCGGCTGGTCTGTAGCTCCAGTCCGATCGAGCACGATCGCCATCCCTTGAGCCGTACTATCGCCGGAACTGCCGATTGGCAAGTGAACTCCCGTGCGATGGTCAACATATTCAGATAACTCGCTGGCGGCAAACTGATCCTCCCTACTGGGAGTCGACGAAAAAGCAATCTTCATTCCCGTAAGTCGCACGGTGCCGGTACCGTATTGTATTTGTTGTGGACGCGGAAGCAGGGGATTGTGAGCAGCGTAAGCAGCATTGCCTACGAACATACATAGCAGTAATGCAATCGACTGGATCCGGGCCATTGGTTTCCTTTCGCCCTGTCACGTCAGGGCGTTCACTTGGGTACGCTGGCAATTTTTCCGGCCGAGAACCGGTCGATTGCAGCATTGCGAATTCAACACAGTTTCACCTGCTCCTTTTGCATAGATCAAGCACAATCCGCGGTCTTACACCGTTCCCGTCCACCGTATTGGATGGCGATCTGCACGGTCAAAGCATACCCCCGCCTACGTGACCTTTCCCCTGGCAGCTACCTTCCACTGATCGATAACGATATCCCCTCTCACTACAAAGGCTCGGTCGTGCAGATTGATGCACGGGCAGACGTGGTTGGGAATAATCCTGAGCCGGTCTCCCACGTTTATCGCTGAGTCCTCGGGGACGATCAAGTGGCCGTGTTCTTCGGAAAGATCTTCCAATAATAATTCCGGACGCTCCTGAACATATCCAAAGTATTTGCGGTCACCCGAAAGTAGAGTGTCTGCCGAAAGGGCTTTGCTGCCGGCATCAATGATGGCACGGTGCGGGACACTGGTACTCACCACCGTAGTCAGCACGGTCACAGCACAGTCGGCATAGCTTGCGGATTCCGCATCCACGGTGTTTCGATCGTTAAAGACATAAGTTCCGGGCCGAATCTCCGTGACGCCGTGAAACCGATGACTCTCGAAGGCGGCTGGCGTGTTGCCTCCGCTGACCACCGGGTAGGGAATGCCTTCGGAATCTAGAAGCGCAAAAAGCCGTTCAAGCTTTGCGTTCTCCAATGCAATGGCGAGCTCTCGAATCTTCCGATCACCCATAATATGTCCAGGGTAGAGAGAAATGCCCTCCCACCGAAGACCCGGCAACTCGAATATCTTTTTCGCAACCTTGATAGATTTCGCGTCCAGGGTAAGACCACAGCGACGAAGCCCTGTGTCGAATTCCAATCGAATTCCGACCTCAACACCCGCTGAATTTGCTGCTTTCGAAATGCCCTCCGCTACCTGAAAGGAATCCATGGCAATGGAGATTTTGACTCGCATCGCCAGCTCCACCACCCGTTTCCATTTCCTTTCTCCCCATATCGGATACACGATCACGATATTGTTCAGGCCGGCATCCGCCATGACCTCTGCCTCGCCAACCTTTGCGACGGTTATGCCGCCCGCTCCATACAGCATCTGAAGGCGTGCGATTTCTGGTATCTTGTGGGTTTTGGTATGTGGCCGCAGGGTAAGATTGTGTGCGGCGCAATAGCTCGCCATCCTCCGAAGATTACGGTCCATCGTGTCGAACTCGATCAGAACTACCGGCGTATCTAGGTCCTGAATATTCATAGGAGAAATTCGTGCTGGCCAGCCTATACAACTATCCCGGAATCCACGACAATTCTGCCGTTCCGAAGGACTGCCTTGAACCCTA
>JAJXZK010000214.1 GCA_021780095.1 Acidobacteriota bacterium
CATTTCTGCCGGATCTTTTTTGCCCATGGCGCGACGCAGCAGGTCGGCTTCGCCCAGCGAATAGCCGGCCAGCACGTTTGAAATCTGCATCACCTGCTCCTGATACACGATGACGCCCAGCGTCTCTTTCAGGAGCGCTTCCAGTTCGGGCAGTTGGTATTCGACCGGGGCACGCCCCCACTTGCGATCGATGAAATCGTCGATCATTCCGCCCTGGATCGGTCCTGGGCGATAGAGCGCATTCAATGCGGTCAGGTCAGCGATAGTCTCGGGACGATAGCGTCGCAGTACGTCACGCATGCCGCTCGACTCAAACTGGAACACACCCGAAGTTAGCGCGCGATGAAACACCTGTTCGAAAGTCTGCTTGTCGTCGAGCGGAATGGTTTCCATATCAATTTCGATCCCGAGATTGACCTTGATCAGCCGCAACGCCTCATGAATGACGGTCAGCGTCGTCAGTCCGAGAAAGTCCATCTTCAGCAGACCGATTTTCTCGATGGCCTTCATGTCATACGCGGTGACAATTTCGTCGTTTTTGCCGCGGCTCAGCGGAACCAGATTCGTGAGCTCTTCGGGCGCAATGACTACACCGGCAGCGTGGATACCCGCGCCGCGGGCCAGACCTTCCAGCCGACGCGCAATATCGATCAGCTCGCGTATCTGCGGATCATTCTCATACACCTGCTGCAGCGGTTCGGATTCCTTTAGCGCCTCATCGATCGTCATGCCGATGGTGGCCGGAATCAGCTTGGCAATCTTATCGACTTCGCCGTACGGCATCGCCAGCGCGCGACCGACATCTTTAATCGACGCCTTGGCCGCCATGGTGTTGAAGGTGATGATTTGCGCTACTTGCTCGCGACCATACTTGCGCGTCACGTAGTCGATCACTTCGCTGCGGCGGTTCATGCAAAAATCGATATCGATATCCGGCATCGAGACGCGTTCAGGATTCAGAAAACGCTCGAACAGCAATTCTCCCTGCAGCGGATCGACATCCGTAATCCCCATCACGTAGGAAACCAGCGACCCTGCTGCCGATCCCCTCCCCGGACCCACGGGGATATCCTGCTCTTTGGCGTAACGAATAAAGTCCCACACGATAAGAAAATAGCCGGAGAACTTCATCTGCTGGATGCAATCTATTTCACGCTGCAGGCGCTGCTCGTATTCCTCTGTCGTGTGACGAAGGAGGCCACTGTCGCGTAAATGGCGAACGGATGTGTCGAGTCGACGACGAAATCCTTCGCGGCAAATCTTTTCAAAATAGCTGTCGATGGTAAATCCCGGCGGGACATCGAACTGCGGAAACGGATTCTCCACCTTGCTCAGTTTGACGCGGCACCGTTCGGCAAACTGCATGGTGCGCGCCACAACCCCCGGCGTTTGCGAGAAAACGTTCAACATTTCTTCGGCAGATTTGACGAAGAACTGGTCGCCGTCAAAGCGAAAACGCTTCTCGTCATGAATCGTGCTGCCGGTCTGCACACAGAGCAGAACATCGTGGGCATGATGATCGTCGTGACCAATGTAGTGGCTGTCGTTGGTCGCAATCAGCGGAATGTCAAGATCTTTCTCGAGTCGAAAAAGATTCGCATGAATCTTCTTTTCCAGCTCCAGACCCTGATCCTGAATCTCCAGAAAAAAATTGCCTCGGCCGAAGATGTCTTCATACTGTTTGGCCGTGGAACGGGCGGCATCGTAGTTGTCGTTCGTCAGATGCCCGCAGAGTTCTCCCGCAAGACAGCCGGAAAATCCAATCAATCCCTTCGCATGCTCAGCGAGAAATTTCTTGCTGATGCGCGGCTTGCGGTAGAAGCCATGAAGCGAAGCTTCTGACGTGATGCGCACCAGATTGCGATACCCCTCATCGTTTTCCGCGATCACCAGCAGATGGTGATATTGATCGCCCTGCGGATCGGCGCGATGGTCTTCCTTCTGGCAGATGTACAGTTCGCAGCCTAAAATAGGGTTGATGTTGTATTTTTTCGCCGCGTCAAAGAAGTGCATCGCGCCATAAATATTGCCGTGGTCGGTCATGGCGACCGCCTTCTGTCCCATCCCTTCGACGTGCTTCAGCAGCTTGTCAACGTCGCAGGCTCCGTCGAGCAGCGAGTAGTCCGTATGAAGATGTAAATGCGTAAATTCTGCCATGCCCGTACTTCAATTCTATTCGGCGCACCGGCATCCAGGGAACGCTCATCCAATTTGAAAGAGAAATGGATGAGGAAATCGTGGACGGAACCTGCCTCGAGTGCTTCCTATCCCGTTGTTCCACTTTTCGCTCGGCGAATGCCGCTCGGATCATGTCAGAGATGAACAATTTTCTTCCATACATACAGATGTTGCCGCTGCACGCTCGCTGAACGACTGTAATTACGGAGCCCCACCCACGATGTACGAGCCGATCGCGAACGAGACGAATGCCGCGGCTGAGGAAGCGCCGCCGCGCACTGGGATTTCGCTCGCTTGGCGAGCCTTGCGCCATCGAAATTTTCGTTTGTTTTTCGGTGGGCAAAGCATCTCGCTGATCGGCACCTGGATGACGCGCATCGCCACCGCATGGCTGGTCTATCGCCTTACCGGGTCGGCATGGCTGTTGGGCATTGTCGGCTTCTGCGGACGGATCCCGACCTTTCTGCTGGCGCCGTTCGCGGGCGTGTGGGTGGACCGGCTGAATCGCCGCCACGTTCTGGTCGTGACCCAAACTATGGCCATGGTGCAGTCCCTGGTCCTCGCCGCACTCACGTTGGCCCACGTCGTCACCATCACAGAAATTCTGTGGCTCAGCATCTTCCAGGGGATGATCAATGCCTTCGACATGCCCGGACGTCAGGCCTTTATGGTGCAGATGATTGAGGATCGTCAGGACCTGGGCAACGCTATCGCGCTCAATTCCTCCATGGTGAACATGGCGCGGCTAGTGGGGCCGTCGCTCGCCGGACTGGTGATTGCCGGCTTTGGCGAAGGGTACTGCTTCCTGATTGACGGCGTCAGCTACATTGCGGTGATCATTTCCCTGCTGCTGATGCAGTTGCCAAAGTTTGTGGCCGCGTTGCAGGTGGTGCCGATGCTGGAGCAGTTGAAGGAAGGCTGGGAGTATGTCTCCCAGTTCAGTCCGGTGCGAACCATTCTGCTGCTGTTCGCGGTCGTCAGCCTGATGGGAATGCCATTCACCGTGCTGATGCCAATCTTCGCCGCGAAAGTCCTGCATGGCGGCCCGCATACCCTTGGATTTCTCATGGGCGCCGTGGGGACGGGTGCACTGGGCGCCGCTATTTCGCTTGCCATGCGCAAATCTGTGCTTGGACTAGGGCGCGTCATCGCCGTCTCCGCTGCCGTGTTTGGAGCCGGGCTGATTGCGTTCGGCGCAAGTCACATCCTTTGGCTCTCGTTGCTGCTGATGCTGATCACAGGATACGGAATGATGCTCGGCATGGCCGCCAGCAACACCATTATCCAGACCATCGTTCCAGAGGATAAGCGCGGCCGCGTGATGAGCTACTACACCATGGCCTTCGTCGGTATGGCGCCCTTCGGAAGCCTTCTTGCGGGCGGCGTGGCTCACTGGGTGGGCGCGCCAGTCACACTGATGATCACCGGCGTATTCTGCATCGCAGGCGCAGGGTGGTTTGCGACTCAGCTGCCGAAAATCCGCGTGCATATTCGGCCAATATATCGCGATCTGGGGATTCTTCCAGCTGAGATAGTCGCAGCAATTGCGGATGGAAGCGGGGATTAAACACAAGTCGCAGCAGACCGAAACGATCCGCGCGCGTTGCCACTCTTCGTGAACTTCAACCGAGCATTGCTATCGACCGGACTTTTTCTTCGGCTTCGATTTCGCCGGCGTCGCCTTGGAAGCGGGTCGACTGACCGTTTTTGTAGCTGGATTCTTTCCAGTCGCGACAGCGGCCTTTTTCGGCGCCGCTTTTGTGGCCTTCGGCTTCAACGCCGCTTTCTTCGCGATAGGTCGATGTGCGGTCTTGGCCGACGCCGTGGCCTTGCCTCGAGCGCCTGCGGCCGACTTTTTCGTCGCGGGCCGAGCACCAGCATGAGCAGTCTTGCTGGCCTTGCCATGCGCCTTGGCGACGATGCCAGTCTTCTGGGCTTTTCCTTTTGCCTGGGGCAGCTTGCCACTGGGTTTCGGCGCTGGTTTCGCAATCACTTTGCCCGTCGTCTTGGCTTTGTCCAGCTTTCCGTTGGCCATTGGCTTCGCGACGGCTTTCGCGGCTGCATCGCCCTTGGCAGTCTTCTCCGCTTTCTTCACGTCTTCCGGCTTGCTGGCGGCCTTTCCTGCAGCGGACTTTGCCTTGCTAGCGACCATGCCATTCTGGTCAGCGAGGGCGCCGACCGTCTCCGCCTCGCCGCCTGCGGCCAAGTTCAAATCTCCCTCCGGGGCAACCGCTGCGCTCTTCGCAGCCTTTCTGCCTTTGCCCTTCTTCGGTTCAGTGACACGCTTGACAGCGCGGCTGCGACGGACAATTACCGGTGGCGGCGGAGCTGGAGGAGAATACGGTTCCGCAAATTTGCGAATTGCCTCTTCCGTCTGCAATTCTCCGTCCATAAAGGCAAACGTCAGCTTGTCCAGCAGTTCGTCATAGCCTTCGACATCCGGAAGAATTCGCATATCTTGCAGAATCACATTGGGAATCTTCTGGCGCGCTTCCGCCCACTTGGTGAAAAAGCTTTCGAACTTGTGCTGCACGGCCGCAGTCTTGTTGGTGAAAAATAGCCACAGCACCGCCTCCGGCTTTGCGCTGTGCAGCAGCTTCCACAACTGCGATGGCTTGGCGGCATCTTTGGCCGTCATCTTTTGCAGCAGATGCTTGGCTTCTGAATCTAGCGCATTCGCTTCCGCAATCAAATCGCCGCGCACGAACGTTTTTTTCAGCGCCGATAGATGAGCCGGAGAGAGCTTGGCCGTCAACAAACGAAACTGCGCCGCCGAAGGATCGGGATGCAACCCGGCCATCAATAGCTGGACAAATTTCTCATGCAGGCGCTCCAGCCCCTGCACATCGACAGAGCGGCTGCTCCAGTACGGCGACAAGTGCTCCAGCCAACCTTCCGCCTCCAGCGCTTTCAGCACTTGCTGCGGTTCTTCCTCGTATCCAATCTCTTCCAGTTCGTACCCGCGCTGCACAGGAGTAATGGCGCTGATCACGCCCTCGGCCTTGGCGTTGTCATAACGGCCTTTTGTCCGCTCTTCCATATCCCAGCCGGTTCGCGACATCAGCCGCACGGCCCGGACAAGGCGAATCGGATCTTCCAGAAATCCGTAATTGCTCACCAGGCGCAATTGTCGCGCGGAGATGTCCGCAGTCCCGTTCAAAGGGTCGAGCAATAATCCCCACGAACCTTCATTCAGCGACAGCGCCATGGCATTCGCGGTAAAGTCGC
>JAJXZK010000271.1 GCA_021780095.1 Acidobacteriota bacterium
GCCTTTGTACCCCATTCCGGCATTGCTGGCCATCGCGGGATTCTTATTTGTGTTGATTCACGGCAAGAATCTTTCAAGAGAAATTGAATTCGCGACGGGCCTGTTGCTAACCGGGTTGATGATTTACGGGGGGCGCGCCTTCATTGAAAAAGAATGGCCATTCAAGCAGAGCGCACCACGGAGTCCAGAATAGATTTGATCGTCAAGCTAATTCTTGCTGAGAATTTTCGTGCTTGCTTCCCACAATCCGTTCAAGTACACCGCACCTAGAGCTCGGTCATAGAGTCCATAGCTGAAATTGCCTTTTTCTCCCCAGATCATGCGGCCATGGTCGGGGCGGGCATACCCTTCGAAGCCGATTTCAGCATACGCACGGATAATGGCCGCCATATCGAGCGAGCCTGCAGTCGAGTAATGGGCAGTCTCCTGAAAGTTGCCGCGCTCGTCTACCTGGATATTGCGAAGGTGGGCGAAATGGATGCGCTTTTCTCCGCCGAACTCCTTGACCATGGCGACGATATTGTTGCGAACATCCGCGCCCAGCGCGCCAGAGCAGAGCGTGAGTCCGTTGGCGGGCTCATCGACGGCGTCTAATACGCGGCGCAGATCGTTGCGATTTTTCACGATGCGCGGGAGGCCGAAAATGGGCCGCGGAGGATCATCGGGATGCAGCGCCATCTTGATGTCAACCGACGCGGCGACCGGAATCACGCGCTGAAGGAAATATTCAAAATTCTTCCAGAGCTCTTCCTCTCCCACTGAAGTGTAAGCCGCCATCAGGCTTCGAAATTGTTCCGGAGTGTAGGCTGAGTCCCAACCCGGCAACGTCACGCCTTTGCCCAGATCGACGTTGAACGCGACATCGACGTCAAACGCCGTGCTGAACGACCCATCGGGAAGCTTGCGATCGAGCGTGGTGCGCATCCAGTCGAAGACCGGCATGAAGTTGTAGCAGACCACCTTGACGCCTACTGCGGCGAGGTGCTGCAGAGTGTCGCAATATTTCTGAATCCAGCGATCCCGGCTGGGCCTGCCGAGTTTTATGTCTTCGTGGATGGGCACGCTTTCCACCACCTCAAACGCGAAGCCATGCGCCGTGATGGAGTTTTTCAGGTCGAGGATTGTGTCGACCGGCCACGATTCCCCCAACGGCACATCGTAGATGGCGGCAACGATGCCATGCATCCCCGGAATTTGCCGGATGTATTCCAATTTCACGGGATCGGATTTCCCATACCAACGAAAACTCATCTTCATTGCGGTACCCGCCCTGACAATGCGTCACCCAGAAAATATTCGCGCACGCCCCAGTTACTTCACGTTCTGCATGCTTCGCGCAAGAATCTAAGCTGGAACGCACAACTGCTTTTGCCGCCCAAGATGCTCCATTTCAAGCTCGACAACGTCACCAGCCTTCAAATATTTCGGCGGCTTCATCCCGAGGCCGACCCCGGGAGGCGTGCCGGTGGAAATCAGATCGCCCGGCTCGAGAGTCATGAATTGTGACAAATAGTGCACCAGGAAAGCGCAATTGAAGATCATCTTGTCCGTCGAGCCATTCTGGCGCAGTTCCCCGTTGACCCAAAGCTTCATCTTGAGCGCGTCAGGGTTGGGAATCTCGTCTGGCGTGGATAGCCACGGCCCGAGCGGGTTGAAGGTGTCGCAACTCTTGCCTTTGGTCCACTGGCCGTTGCGTTCCAGTTGAAACGCGCGCTCCGAAACATCGTGAGTCAGGCAAAATCCGGCAATGTGGGCCGACGCGTCCGCAGGCGAAGCGAGATAGCGAGCCTCTTTGCCAATCACTACGCCGAGTTCGATCTCCCAGTCTGTTTTTTCGCCGCCGCGCGGGATCAAAATATCGTCATACGGACCGACAACGGTGTTGGAGGCCTTCATAAACACGATGGGCTCCGGCGGGATCGGCATGCCGGATTCGGCTGCGTGGTCAGAATAGTTCAGGCCGATGCAGATGACCTTGCCTGGCCGGGCGACGGGGGCGGCCCACCGCTCCGACTCAGGCACAAGCGGCAACTTGGCTGTATCTCGGTTCACGAGTTCGGCTAAACGATGAATATCATCAGATCCGAAAAAGGCCATGTCCCAGTCTTTGAAGTGTGAAGAAAGGTCGCGACGGGAACCAGAGTGGTCGATGATGCCGGGTTTCTCGTTTCGGACGGGGCCGAATCTTATGAATCGCATGCCGGAAATCTCCTGGCGCACATAATCGCCGGTAAAGTTTCGTTTAGTTTCGGTCAATCGAACGGGGCGTGGTTTCGATTTTACGGGGAACGGCTTCATCGTCAAAGTGACATTCCACCGTCGATTTGAAACGCCGAGCCGGTGACAAAGGATGCATCGTCTGAGACCAGGTAGAGCGCAGCTTCGGCCATTTCTTCTGCGGTGCCCAGACGGCGCAAAGGCTGGCGAGCTATGAATTTTTTTGTCATCTCCTCAGTATTTCCGCCGGCGCTTAAGCGAGCCCGCAACGAGGGTGTATCCGTCGTGCCTGGGCAGAGACAATTGACGCGGATGTTGTCGGCTGCATAATCGACCGCCATCGATTTGGTGAGGGACAGAACAGCTCCTTTAGTCGCCGTGTACAGTGCGCGATCTGGCGCCACTCGCAGCGCAGTAGTGGATGAATTATTCAAAATAACGCCGCCACCCTGCTGGAAGAATGAAGGGATCACGGCACGGCTGAAAAGGTACATACTCTTTACGTTGATGGCGAAGGCGCGGTCCCATTCTTCTTCAGTTAGCATATGAACCTTTTTGCCGGGAACGATTCCGGCATTGTTGAACAGAATGTCGACGCGCTGCCATTTTGACAGGACTTGCTGAACGACCAGATCCACCTCCTTGGCGGAGGCAACATCCGCGGTAAACGCTTCGGCAGTTCCGCTGGCACTGCGAATCTCCTCCACCAGTTTTGCGTTGCCGTCGGCGTCGCAATCGACAGCGGCAATCTTTGCGCCTTGCTGGGCAAACAACAGGCAGGAGGCACGACCAATCCCCGCCGCGGATCCCGTGATGATGGCAACTTTCCCTGCTAATTTTCCGCTTGTGCTCACTCTTTCCCTCCCGTACCAATGCCGGACGCCTGAAATCCCATGCCGCCCGTCGGAACCAGAAGGCCTCCATCCACGATCAGACTAGTCCCGGTGATAAAGGAGGCTTCATCGCTGGCCAGAAAGGCGACCGCGTTCGCGACTTCTTCAGGACATCCAATTCTTCCGAGTGCATGCATTCGTCCAATCGCCTCCAGCATTTCCCGGGGAGAACCGGTGGCGTCAGCCGTGGCTCGCAACATCGGCGTATCGATCGCCCCGGGGCAAACGCAGTTGGCGCGAATCTTCCGGGAGGCGAAATCGAGCGCGATGGCGCGCGTGATTCCCAGCAGCGCATGTTTCGCAGCGACGTACGCCACTGAATTGTTGACGGCTGTGAAACTTTGCACGGAGGACACTATCACGATGGCTCCGCCACCACAGGCCAGCATGGCGGGGATGGCGTGTTTTGTCGCATGGAAGCAGCCTTTCACGTGGACAGCCATCGTCTCATCCCAAAGCTCGGGAGCCGTTGTCACGACGTCGCCGTAGGTCTGAATCCCTGCATTGCTGACGAGGATATGAAGGCTACCATAGCGGGCTACTGTTGCGGCGATCGCAGCTTGTACTTGCGACTCGATCGAGACATCACAAAGGAAGTAGCTGGCGACGTGACCGGACTTTTCGAGTTCCGCGACCGCCGCACGGGCCGCCTCAGCACTGCGATCAAGAATCGCCACGCGGGCGCCCAATTCGCACAACTTTTGCGCCGATGCCCGACCTATACCGGCAGCACCGCCGGTCACAACTGCGACCTTGCCTTTCAACTGCATCACGTTGTCACCCTGTCACGCCAAGCATTCAGTATTTCAGAAGATCCCCGCGTTTGGATTCCAGCCCGATATTCCTTGCCTGAACGCGTTGTATCGTCGACAAGGACATTCGTATCGATTCGGATCATTTGTCTCAGGTCCTTTTGGGGGGTTAGATCTGAGTCAAAATCAAGAGTAAGCCATGCATTGCGCCCCTTCGTCCTGTGAACGCCCAAAAGCAAGTTGCTTTGACGATTGAGACTCTCTTCCTCGCTACAGTTTGCCATTTTTATGCCATTCCAGTAGGGGCTAGGCGAGATGGCTGAGCGGCACCCATGAGCCTAGAACCCGCTATTGGCGCGGGGATACAGTCTCCACTAAGCAAATTGGCGAAAGAGAGTGGCGCAGAGGAGTCTTGAAACGATCCGATTGGGAAGAAATTGCCAAAGCCGGTCAATGAACGCGCGTCAGAGCTTCCGTCAGGTTTCTATTGACACCACTTTCTTTCGTGGTACATTGAAGACGCAAGCACGAGATAGTTCTCGTATCGATATTTTGGATTGGATCTTACCCCAGGATCTGCCAGGCACAACTTTATCTGAGATGACTTACGCTTGCCATCCAGGTCGAAGACATTTTCCCTCTTTTTGAAATGGTAAAAGTACTTCAATTCGAGTGCCAGGGATCAACCGTTTAAAAGTGTTTGCTCGTTTCACGATTTGAGGAGGAGCCAGCCAATGACGTATAGAACGTATAAAGTTTTTCTACTGCTTGTACTCTGCTTTTCCTTGATTACGGTGGGGGCATTCGCTCAGAACGCGAACTCGACAATCAAGGGCACGATCACAGATGTGAGCGGCGCCGTAGTTCCAAATGCAACCGTCACACTGACAAACGTGGGAACGAACCAGGAGCACACCACTACCACGAACGGGCAGGGATTTTATATCTTCCCCAATCTGGGTCCGGCCAACTACAAGGTATCGGCCACCTCTCCCGGCTTTGCCCAGTGGGTCGGCGTTCTGACGTTGCGTGTTGCGCAGGACGCGGAGGTAGATCCTAAGCTGATCGCGGCCAGCGTGTCGACACAAGTCACGGTGCGAGACGTCACGCCGATCATCGATCGCGTGAACCCAACAATTTCCGACGTGAAGAATGCAACGGCCATTGAGACGATACCGGTGGCAAACCGCAGTATTCTGAACGTCCTGGCCTTCAGCCCCGGCGTGGTCGCCGGCAACTACGGCGGATCGGGCGGCGGATACACCCGCGTGAACGGCGTCCCCGGCGGGTCTATCGACTACCAGGTGGACGGCCAGACCATGACAACGCGGTGGTCCAACGAACTGCAGCAAGACCCGCAGTCGACCATGACCTTCCAGGAAGTCAAGATCATCACCGCCAATGGCGACGCGCAATACAACCGCCCTGGCATTGTGGAACTGGTGACCAAAAGCGGCACCAACCAATTCCATGGACAGGCCTTTGAGTTGAATCGGAACAATCACCTGCAGGC
>JAJXZK010000121.1 GCA_021780095.1 Acidobacteriota bacterium
TTCAGTATTCTTTAGGGTGACAATCGCATCGGGAATCACCGCGCCTGCCGCGTCCTTTACCGTGCCGGTGACGCCACCGGTTGCGATCTGTGCCATCAGGCTGGGCGTTGCGAACACTGCCAGTACCAGCACGCAAACAATCGAGACTATTCGTGCGAGAACCCCTGCGTGCCTCGCCCTCGCCTTTTGCAAATGCGTGGCAATGTGACCCTCGTGATATTCAGCATTGTCCGATAACGACAATGCTAAGGCCGAAGGTGTGATGCGGAAATTGTGATCCATGTGCGGCTCTCCCCAGAGACTTATTTCAACCTGCGCTTTTAACAGCGATTCCATGGTTTGTACTATTCCGACCAAACGTGTGTCAACTATTAAAACGTTTTTATAAATTATTGAGCGTAAAATTAAGAATCTTGACGGGGCCAGTGGAAGCTGATATTAAATCGAACCAATACCATAGCAGGAAGACAATGACCAGAATAAGCTTGAACCGCCGGCGCGTGACGTTGATGGATGTAGCCCGCGCGAGCGGCTTTTCGCCGTCCACCGTGTCCCTAGTTTTGAATGAGGCGCCCTTGGCGCGCTATATCCCTGGAAAGACCAAGCAGAAAATCCTGGATGCCGTCGAGCGCCTGGGATACCGGCCTGACATCTTTGCCCGCTCACTGCGCAGCCAGCGAAGTCAAATGATCGGCGTGCTGGTCATCGACCTTGCGGACCCCTTCTGCACTCTCATCCTGCAGGGCATTGAGCGCAAGTTGCTTCCTACGACATATCTCCCGATCGTGATGGATGCTCACAATCAGCCCGCACAACTGGAGCGATATGTTGAGATGATGATCGAACGTCGGGTAGAAGGTTTGATTACGGTGGCGAACTGGCTGCTGTTTGACATCACTGTGCTGGAAGATATAGACGACCGTCAGATTCCTACCCTCGTGGTCGGCCGCGATCTGGAATCTCCGACTGTGAACTCCGTGCTTGTGGACAATGAGGCGGGTGGCTACGCAGCCATGGAGCATCTATACCAGTTGGGTCATCGCGAAGTTGCCTTTGTGCGAGGCCCGCGTCGAATGGCCGATAGCCGCATGCGGTGGAAAGGCGCTCGCCGTTTCGCGACGGATGTGGGGCTCCGCCTGAACTCGGCCCTGATCCGCGACTTGCCCGGTACCATGGATTCCAGTTCAAGCTTTGAAGGCGGTCTGAAGGTTGCGAATGAGCTGATCCAGTCCGGGGAGAAATTCACGGCAATTCTGGCCTTCGACGATCTGACAGCCTATGGCGTGATTCGAGCTTTGTCCGAGGCGGGCCGGCGTGTACCGGAAAGCTGCTCGGTGATTGGTTTCGATGATGTTCCTCCGTCCGCGCTCAGCACCCCTGGACTGACGACCATTCAACAACCCATGAGAGAAATGGGGGAATATGCGGCCGACTACATCCTGAAGCATCTTGCCCATCGGCTCGAAGATGGAACGCAGCCCTACGGCGACAGCCACCTGATGAAACCTACTTTGATTGCCCGCGGATCGACGGCGCCCATCACTAAGCCGCTCCGCAAAAAGAAATAATGGCCACCCGTTTTAATCCCCCCGGCCCAAGCAACCTTCCCTCAGAAAATTCCCTTTTCCTATATCGTGAATCTAACCATCGAACCCGACATTAAGTGGGAGGCAGAACGCTTGCGAATATTAGCGATCGGCGCTCATCCAGACGACCTGGAACTGCAATGTGCAGGCACACTCGCGAAGTACGCTCTTCGGGGCGACCACGTCACCATGGCCGTCGTGATGAGCGGCGACTGCGGCTCATCCACACTGCCTAAAGAAACAATCGCAGCCATTCGCGGAGAAGAAGCGCGCGCCTCCGCAACAGTGCTTGGAGCGGACTTTCTTGTGATGAATCACTACAGCGATGGTTTCCTGTTCTCCACGGAGCAGACACGGCTGGATTTCTTGAATGTTATTCGTCAGGCTCGTCCCGACGTGATCCTGACCCATTCTCCGAACGACTACCATCCGGACCATCGCATGGCAGCGCAAATCGTGTGCGACGTGCGCATCATGATCACCGTTCCAAACATCAAGACCGCAGCTCCAGCATGCAACACGCTACCGGAAATCTACTTTTTCGACACCATGGCGGGGATCGACTTTGTCCCGCAACTTTATGTCGATATCACGAGCACGTTCGACGTGAAGAAAAAGATGCTTTCCTGCCACAAGAGCCAATCCTCATGGCTTGAAGATCAGTACAAGATGACGTATCTGGATTTCATCGACTGTGTAGGACGATTTCGCGGACTTCAGTGTGGCGTGCAATACGCGGAATGCTTCCAGACCTCGCCGACATGGCCCAGACGAGCCCAGGGCATACTTCTTCCCTGAGACGCGACCGGGATTGAGCGGCGTGAATCTGCCAGGATCATTTTGCCAGCGAAACTGCAGGAAGGAATACACCGTGACAAAGACCGCCCGTCTGACTCTCGCCGTGTTGCTTTTCAATTGTCTATCCGTCTCGACTATTTTTGCGCAGGATGTTTCGCAGCGACGGCAATGGACGTTGGACAACGGCGTCGTTCGCAAGGTTCTGAAATTTACAGACAACTATGGCCTGGAAGCGACGGACTGGACGGACTTGCAATCGAATCACGAATTTATTACGCAAGCATGGCTGCATCCACCATGCGACGAATTTGGCGTTGGCTTCGATCAGCAAGTCGTCTCCGGTAAAGCCACGGATGTGCGGCTGACGACGAGCGAGGAAGGCACGCTCCCAGACGGAACGGAGACTCTGGATCTCTCCTTTGCGGGCCGGCACGCACCGGTGCTCATCACGGTTCATTATCAACTTGGTAAGGGACAACCGGCGATTCGCCAGTACCTGACCATCTCCAACACCGGCTCCGCTCCTGCAACGTTGCGCCATCTCACCGTCTCCTGCGGAGTTCTATCTCCCGGGCCAAAACACAATCTGGTTGCCTTTGGAGGGTACGGCAAGCAGCCGCGCGAAACATTTTTTACTGGGCGCGTCGATGACATTGCCGGTCTGCTGGAGGACGCGAAAACCGGCCTCGGCTTTGCCGTTCTAAGCGAGGTTCCGGGATATATGAAGCGGATGGAAATTGGCGACGGATGGTCAACCAGCTTTGCGGCAATGTACGACACAGATCTGTTCCCGTTTGAACGCACGCTCGCGCCGCACGAGACGTTTACCTCTGCGGCGGCATCCGTCTTGTTCTATCAGCGAGGAACAGCGGAGGATCCGCATTGGCGGATCCCTGCCTACGTTCGCGATCGCATCGCACACGACCAGGAGAAGACTCCGCCGGAATGGATTTACAACACCTGGGAGCCGTGGCAGCGGACGATCAACGCTTCGCTGGTAAAGACATTGATGACCAAGGCGAGTGCCGACGGATTTACGCTGTTCACGATGGACGACGGATGGCAACAGACCTACGGAGAGAATGTCGTCAATATAGGACATTTTCCACAAGGTCTGGGGCCGGTGTTCGCGGAGGCAGACGCCCTCGGCATGAAGCGCGGTCTCTGGGCTCCGGTGGCTCTCATCAACAGTAAGGCGAAACCCTACGTGCAGCATCCGGACTGGGCCTGTCGCGATGAGAATGGTCAGCCGCGATTATCGCGGGCAATGGAAGGAATGGGAGTTGTGATGTGTCTCGCCTCTCCCTACAAGTACGACGTGATGGAACGCATCTCAGATCTCGTCGAGAAAAATAGGCTAAGTTATGTGAAGCTCGATTTGACTTCGGTGTTCAACGCCTATGGCGAAGAACCCGGATGCTACGAACAGGGCCACGAACATAACACTCATCAGGAATCTGCGGAACGAATTTATGAAGCACTCCAGCTAATTGCAGAGACGCTGCATCAGCGATTCCCCAGCCTATTGATCGATTACACCTTCGAGCTATGGGGACAAAAACACCTGATCGATTACGGCTTGCTGAGGGTTGCAGATCTGGATTGGATGAGCAACGTGCGCGACCAGTCTGGCAATGAACCAGGACCGTTGCAGGTGCGAACGCTGCTTTATCAGCGCGGTATGGCCATACCCGTGGAGGGTATGTTGATCGGAAATCTGCAGGCGGAAAATCCGCCGTGGCAGGAGCATATTGCGACGGAGATGGGATCTGGCCCGGTTTTCCTGGGAGATTTGACGAAGCAATCGCCCGCAGAAAGCCAACACTACAAGGATTGGATGGAACGCTATACGAAGCTACGCGGTGTGGTGTCGATGACTGATTCTTTCTTTCCGCTTGGGTCGTGGCGGCAGCCGCGGGTCGATCGATGGGATGGATTCGCGCGACTGGCACGTAGTGGAGAGGGGATGGTCGTGCTATTCCGAAACGATAGCGGCGCTCCCTCCGCCGAACTCAGCATACCGGGATATCCCGACGGTTCCTTCGAAATGACGGACTGGAGCAGCGGAAAGAAGACTGCGCTGCACGGTGATACCATGCGCACTCACGTCACGATTCCTTTTGCCGCGGGCGAAACAACCGCAGTGTTTGAAATCCGTCGCAAGGGTGTCGTTCAATAGTGAATCATTCGGAATTGCGGCCTACTTTTTCGCCTGACCACCGCGTACGTCAGCACATTTTTTCGCGATAGGACCGAACGATGCATGCAGTTTCGCTGAACTGGCTCGACCTCCTCATCATTGGCGCCTATTTTCTTTTGATTGTGCTGATCGGTTTGTGGCTTCGCGGTGATACCCAGACCTCCGCCCAGTTCTTCCACGCCGGGCGATCCCTGCCGGCAATTGTGACCGGCATTGCATTTGTGGCCGCCAACTGCGGGGCCCTGGAGGTAATGGGAATTGTCTCCGCGGCCGCGAAATACGGTGCACGAGCGAACAGCTTTTATTGGGTGGGCGCAATTCCAGCCATGCTGTTTCTTGCTCTATTCATGATGCCAATTTACTTCCGCAGCAAGGCTCTCAGCGTGCCGGAATTCTTGAAGCTGCGGTTCGATGAAAAGACACGCATCCTGAACGCTGTGTCATTTGCTTCGTTAATGATCCTGGTTTCCGGCATTAGCCTGTATGCCATGGCCATCATTCTGCAGGAATTTCTCGGATGGAGCTTCGCCACCGGAGTTGTACTGGCGGCAGTTTTAGTGCTGCTGTATGTGGTGCTCGGCGGACTCAAAGCCACCATCTACAACGAGGTGCTGCAGTTTGCGCTGCTGGTCGCCGGTCTGCTTCCGCTTGCGGTTTTTATTCTAGAGCATTTTCTGTTTTACCGTAGACCATTGAGAGCCAGCCTGAACCAAGCTTGTGCATTGTCAGCAGTGATCCGTGGCAGGGCTTCAGTGATGGCCTGATCGAGGGTTTCTTTGGTTCGAGCC
>JAJXZK010000454.1 GCA_021780095.1 Acidobacteriota bacterium
CTGCACAACACCAATTCATTCAGGCTCTTGGTCGCAAGGCGCGTTTTTAAAGCCGAATTGCGCCCACGCAAAATTTCAATACAGACATTGGTGTCAAGAAGATAGCCCATCACATTCCTTGTATGTCAGATAGCGGAAGCTGTTGCGGCCTGTCCGGGAAGTCGGGTGCGGCGCCCCACGCCCGTTCCAGCCATGCCGGATCGAATTTGCGCTCGCTTTTTGCGTGCAAATAACCGATAAAATCGAGCACTTCCCGCTGAAATTCCGGTGGCAACGTGCTGGCTTCCTTGTCGATTGCTTCAACTAGATTGTTCATCATCCTTCTCCTTCTGGTCCGCACAATGGCGAAAATCCATCAGCGATATTCCGGCTGGCTCAATGTTACTTGATGACCAACCATGTGATAAGGTCAAAATCCGAAGTGTGTTTCACCTGTTTTGAGGCGTCGGTGAGTTTGCCGCCGCGCCCGGAAAAAAGATTGCCCGCATTTTTGCGCTCAAACTGCGCGGCGATGGCGGCAACGGCTCGCTCCAGCAGGCCGCTGTATTGGCTCATGTCCTCGCCGCTCTTTGTTTCCGCATCGAACAGTTCGCATAATTCTGCGTAGGGTTCGGTCTTGCCTTGACTCACGGCGCGGAAAATTTCGAGCACCTGCTTCGGGCTGGTGAAGTTGTAGCGCACCTCGCCATCGTCGCGGATATAGACCAGGAAATACGGCTGCAAGGGGTTTACAGCTTCGTTGCCGCTGGCCTCGATGCGCTGCTTGAGGCAATAAATGGCTCCGGGTTTAATGGTCTGATATTCCGCGTGGGGCGGCACGACCGCGTAGAGGCCGAACGGCGCCTCTTCCAGTTTCTCTCGATTGGCTTCGATGTAGGCAGCCAGCTCCATGCGGAAATCATCCAGCGTGAATTCGTTGAGGGCGACGGACTCGTTGAAGTCTTCCAGGTCGAGCACTTCGTCCTTGAGCCTGAGCAGTTGCTTGTCGCGGTAGCGCAGGTCTTCCTGAATCAATTCGCGCAGGTCTTCGGCTTGCAGGATGTTGTCCTCGGCGGTGGCGGCGATGTCCACCAGCGCCATGCGCGCTTCCACCCGGTTTTTCAGGTTGATGTACTTATTGAGGTCGGGCGTCGGCCAGAAATTGATGAGCTGAATTTCCTTGTTCTGGCTGCCGATACGGTCGATCCGGCCAAAGCGCTGGATGATGCGCACCGGGTTCCAGTGGATGTCGTAATTCACCAGCAGGTCGCAATCCTGCAGGTTCTGCCCCTCGGAAATACAGTCGGTGGCGATGAGAATGTCGATCTCGCCGTCTTGCGGCATAGACTTCATCTTCGCCCGCTGCTTAGCGCGAGGGGAGAAGTTGGTGAGTATCTGGGTGAAATCCGCGTGGCCGAAGGTGGTACGGTTGGGCCTGGTGCCGCCGGAAACCAAGGCGATATGGACGCCCAGCGTCTTACGCGCCCAATCTTCCATTTCTTCATAGAGGTAAGCCGCCGTATCGGCGAAAGCGCAAAAGACAATGATTTTGCGATTTTTCTCCCCGTGGGTATTGGTGGTCGGGTGATCGACCTTGTGCTCGATGATTTTCTTGAGGTCAGCGAGCTTGGCGTCCCGCTCTGCAGTCACTGCCGAAGCATCATTAGCCAAACGGGATAGCTGTTGCTTGTCGTTGGTAAGGTCTTTCAACCAAGCGGTGACATCCAGATGCTCCATTCGGAACTTGAGCTTTCCGCCCACCTGAAAGGCTTCGGCGAGATCGTCATCCTCTTCTTCGAGATCGGCGAATAAATCGGGCTGCACATCTTCAGCAGCTTGAGACTGATGTTCCTGAAACTGGCGCAGGCGATTTTCCAGATCTTCAATCTTGCTTACTGTGCGCTCCATCGTAATAGCGAAGGAATGCACCGAGCTTTCCAGCCGTTTGAGAAAGTTCACCTTCATCATGCCAATGAGAAATTTTTCGCGGTTCTCCTGGCTGAAGTTCAGGATATTGCGCGCCTCATATTGGGCCTTGAACGGTTTCAGGACGTGCTTTGACGGATTGAACAACGAGAGCTGGTAGTTGGATATTTCGTCGTTCAGGCGGTCGTAGGAGAGGAAGCGCCCTTTCAGATCAATCTCCGAGAATACCGATTCCGGCTTTTTGCGCTTGGGAAACTGGCCAATCTTCACTAACGAGGCGCGGTAGTATTTCTGGATGTGCTTGCGTGAGCGGGCGATAGTGAGTTCGTCGAGCAGGGTGAAGAATCCTGCGGAGAGCCGATCCATCAACTCGCGGGCATCCTTGTCGCCCGCGCGCTTGGCCCATTCCATAAAGGTTTTTTGCGCGGTGGTCAGCGTGTCCTTGATGCTGTGGATGCCAAAGCTTTGTGAAAACGCGGCATCGCGGCCTTCAGTGACGAAGTAAATCTGGTTGCGCAGGTCTTTGAGGTCGTTGTTGACCGGGGTGGCCGAGAGCAGCAGCACCTTGGTTTTTACGCCGGACTGGATGATGTCTTCCATCAGCCGCTCGTACCGGCTCTTGCGGATGATATTACCATCATCGTCGCGCTTGCCTTTGGTGTTGTTGCGGAAGTTATGGGATTCATCGATGACGATGAGGTCAAAGTTGCCCCAGTTGAGGGCCGCCAAATCAATCCCGTCCACTTTCCCGGTTTCACGCGATAAATCGGTATGGGACAGAACTGTGTAACCAAAGCGATCCTTCAGGAACGGGTTCAGCTCGCTGTTGTTTTGGGCGAGATAAACTGTCCAGTTGTCGCGCAGTTTTTTGGGGCAGAGCACGAGGACGCGCAGGTTTCGCAGCTCGTAGTACTTGATGACGGCCAGTGCGGTATAGGTTTTGCCTAAACCGACGCTGTCGGCCAGGATGCAGCCGTTATGGGCGTTGATCTTGTGTATTGCACCCTTGGCGCCATCCTTTTGGAAATCGAACAGTACCTTCCAGATGTCCGTGTCGATAATGGCGGTGCGGTCAAAAAGCTGGGCATCGTCCGCCTGGACGGACAAAAAGCGCTCAAAGACGTGAAACAGCGTCTTGAAGTAAATGAACTCCGGAGCGTGGTTCACATAGAGCTGCTCTAGATAGCGCAGCACCTCTTCCTTGACGTCTGCGACCAAGGCTTCGTCTGCCCATAACTGGTCGAACCACTCCTTGAGTTCGGCCCGATCACGGTCGCCATCAACAATCAGGTTGAGTTCGATGTTGGGCGTAGCGGACAACCCAAGGCCGCGCCGGGTAAAGTTCGAGCTGCCGAGAATGGCATGTTCGCGCCGCCCGTCATCGACGTGATACAGCTTGCCGTGAAGCAGGTTGGCTTGTCTGATGGATCGAATGTCTACTTTGTCGCGTATCCAGGCGGCGCAACGCCGGGCAATTTCTTTTTGCTGTAGGCGATTGGCCAGCTCCAGCCCTTCGTCCTCGATCTTGAATGATTTCTTGTCGGTCTTGTCCGGATCGAGGGATGCGACGAATCGTGGTTCGCCAAAGAGAAAGTTCAGATGCCCGATGTTGTCCAGCTCGGCTGACAGCGCCTCATAGGCGTAGATGGTGAAATAGGCCGAGACAACCGATAAATGGCTGCCGGCATTGATCTTCTCGACCAGAAAGTCCGCAACTTTGCCGTGCGTGTGGTTGTCGCGAATGCCGAAACTGTTCGGCCCGTTAGCCGCCATCGCGTTTCCCCGCATCGTCGTCCCGCGCTCCGCCGCCGCGTGTTAAGCCCATCGCCCGGCCCGCCGCAAACGCGCCAGCGTCTCCTCCCTGCCCAGCAAGGCCAGAGTCGCATCGATGGGTGGTGACACCGCCCGCCCGGCCACCGCCACCCGCAGGGGTTGGGCGATTTTGCCCATCTTGCCGTCGGCGTGGGTCACCGCCAGTTCCTGAATCACGCTGTGAATCGCCGCCGCCTCCCAGTTCAGCAAGTCGTCCAGCGCCTGCGCCAGGGTTACCAGCAAAGCGCCCTGTCCGTGCAGATGCTTCTCCACATCTTTGGCTTCACCGGCCACCGGCGCCACATAAAACATCTCCGCCGCCGCCGCCATCTCCACCAAGGTCTTGGACCGCTCCTGCAACAACGCCACCACCGCCGGGAGTTCCGGTCCGGACGCCAGCAAAGACTCGGTTACCCCCACGTCGCCGAGATAAGGCAGCAGATGCTGCGCCAACCCCTCCGGCGTCAGGCGCTGCATATGCTGGGCATTGATCCACAGCAGCTTCTCCGGATTAAAGGCCGATGCCGCCTTGTTCACCGCATCAATGCGGAAAAATTCCACCATTTCCTCGCGGGTAAAGATTTCCTGATCGCCATGGGACCAGCCCAGCCGCACCAGAAAATTGAGCAGCGCGTCGGGCAAGAAGCCGTGCTCACGGTATTCCAGCACGCTCACCGCCCCGTGACGCTTGGACAGCTTCTGCTTGTCCGGCCCGAGAATCATCGGCACATGGGCGTAGACCGGCACCCGCGCGCCCAGCGCCTGCAGAATCTGCATCTGTCGCGGGGTATTGTTGAGATGATCGTCGCCGCGGATCACATGGGTGATTCCCATATCCCAGTCATCCACCACCACGCAGAAATTGTAGGTCGGCGTTCCGTCGGAGCGGGCGATGATCAGGTCGTCCATTTCGCTATTCTGAAAGCGCACGGTACCGTGAATCAGGTCTTCCACCACCGTTTCGCCGTGGTCCGGGCTGCGGAAGCGGATCACCGGCGCGACCCCCTCCGGCGCCGTCGTGCGCTGCCGACAGCGTCCGTCATAGCGCGGTTTCTCGCCGCGCTGGCGCTGATCCTCGCGCATGGCTTCCACTTCTTCCCGACTGCAATAGCAATGGTAGGCCGTTCCTGCCGCCAGCATCTGCGCCAGCACTTCCCGGTAGCGGTCCATGCGCCGCATCTGATAGAACGGTCCCTCGTCCCAGTCCAGCCCCAGCCAGGCCATCCCCTCCAGAATGGCGACCGTCGCTTCCGGCGTCGAACGCTCCACGTCCGTATCCTCGATACGCAAAATGAAGCGCCCGCCCTGCTGACGCGCGTGCAACCACGAGTAGAGCGCGGTGCGGACACCGCCAATATGCAGATAACCGGTGGGACTGGGAGCAAAACGGGTACGGACGGACATGATGCGCAACCTGAGGCGGCTAAAAGGGCGATGATAACAGCCTCTCCGACTCGCCGGTATCCTGCACGGCGCGACGAACATCGTTTGACGGAAGGCATTCGTTTTGCTTACTATCGGAGTAGCAGGCAGCAAGTCTTATGCCAACCTCATGTTTACAATGATATCCTTGTATAAGGGATTATATCTGCGGGACACCCCTTGTGGATCCGGCCCGCCAGGAGGGACTATGAAGAAGCGATTTATC
>JAJXZK010000135.1 GCA_021780095.1 Acidobacteriota bacterium
TTGGTTTTGCCAATAGCGATCGGCAAGGCCGTGGTGGTGGAAGACGTCACCCAGCAGGAATTGCTGGGGGCCATCCAATCGATGTTGCGCACCATGAAAGAACGCGGCGTATGAGTAGCTTTGCAAGTGGCGCAGAACCAAAAGGACCTGGCGCCGATCCCGCATCGAACCGCGATGAGCAAGGTGTCAGCCAGGCGGTGCAATCCATGTTCAACGGTATTGCCCCGCGCTATGATCTGCTGAATCACGTCTTGTCTGCCAATGTGGATCGCATTTGGTGGCGTCGCACGGCTCGTGCCTTTGCACCAATCTTGCGGAAACCGGAGTCAACGGTCCTGGATATGTGCTGCGGCACCGGAGACATGACTCTGGCCCTGCTGCGGCAGCGACCTGCCAATGGCAAACCAGTCATCGCGCTCGACTTTTCCCACGCCATGCTGGAGCGCGCCAAAGAAAAGTTTGCCTCGCCGGAATTCAAGACCTTCGGCGTCATCCCCATGGAAGCCGACGCGCTTCACATGCCTCTGCCGGACAATTCCATGGACCTGATCACCACTGCGTTCGGCTTTCGCAATCTGGCCAACTACGAAGCCGGCCTTCGCGAGATCGCTCGCGTGCTGCGCCCCGGCGCGCAAGTGGGCATCCTGGACTTCAACGAGCCTGGCGGTCTATTCGGAAAAATCTACAGCCTTTACTTCCGCCATATTCTGCCTCGCGTTGGGAGAACCCTTTCCGGCGCGTCCACACCGTATGAGTATCTTCCGCATTCCGTACACCGGTTTCCCAAGCCGGAAGAGATGCTGGCCATGATGCGAGCGTGTGGGTATGTGCAAGCAACATGGGTACCCTACACGTTTGGCATTGCGGGCCTGTACCGCGCTGTGAAAGCATGAAATTCGCCCCCGCCGATGCCGCTTCTTTTCGCAGTAGTGGAGGATGACAGGTCAAAATGGCGCGTCCCTTCTCCATGTCAAGCCGCAGGACGTTTGACGCTTCGATAAAGCTGCGCACCGCCGCCGTCTCTGTTTCGGCCGCGGCCGTCATGACGTTTCTCAAGTTATGGATGGGCGTTCAAAGCGGCAGCATCGGCATGTTGTCGGAGGCGGCGCATTCCGGCCTCGACCTGGTTGCTTCTCTTATCATCCTCGCCTCCATCACCATCTCCGACCGCCCCGCGGATGAAGACCATGCCTACGGTCACGGCAAGATGGAAAATCTGGCCGCTTTCACGGAAACGCTGTTCATGGTCGCCTCTGTGATTTGGATTCTTGCCGAGGCTCTGGATCGAATCCTGGGTCACGCGCTGCCGCTGAATCTTTCCATCTGGCCATTCGCCGTATTGCTGCTGTCGATGGCCGTCGACTTTGTCCGATCACACGCTCTGGGCCGGGTCGCCCGGCAAACAAAAAGTCAGGCCCTCGAAGCCGACGCGCTCCACTTCAGCATGGATATCTGGTCAAGCCTCGCCGTCATTGGCGGCCTGCTTGCCGGCGCCGCGTCGCAGCACTGGCATCTCCATTGGCTGCGCTTTGGCGACCCCATGGCTGCAGTGGTGGTGTCGATCATTATTCTTAAGGTCTGCTGGCGCCTGGCCCGCCAGACCGTCGATATTCTGACCGACGCTGCGCCACTTGCCACTCGCCGACGCGTTACGGAATCATTGCGGCAGTTGCCCGATAGCATCGGGGTGGAACGTATGCGTCTGCGACTCGCCGGAAATCATTACTTCGCCGATCTGACCGTCGGTATGCCGCGAAACCTGAGCTTCCAGCGCACAGAGCAAATGAAGGATCAGGTCGCCGACGCGGTCCGCCTCATTCTCCCAGAAGCCGATGTCGTCGTGAACGTTGTTCCACGCATCGGTCGCTCGGAAAGCATCTTTGACCGGGTGCGAGCCGTCGCGGCTCGCCACAATCTTTCGGTTCACGATCTCAGCGTGCAACACTATGATGGAAAACTCCACCTCGAACAGCACCTGGAAGTTCCCGAGTCTCTGAGCCTGCGCGACGCCCACACCCTGGTCACTCGCATCGAGAGTGAAACTCGCGCCGACGTTCCGGAAATCGATTCCATCCTGACCCACATTGAAAGTGAACGCGGCACCATTGAGACTGAAGCACGCCGTAGCGAAGACGCCGCCATGGAAAGTGATCTGCGTCGTTTGGCCAGTGAGTTTCCCGATATTCTGGATGTACACGCGGTCGTTCTATCGAAGGCCGGCGAACGAATGCAGATATCCTGCCATTGCACTTTGCCCGACGACAGAAGCATGTCCGATGTTCACGCACTAATCACCGCGTTAGAGGATCGAGTCAAATCGGAGATGCCGCAGATTGCCCGCGTCTTTATTCATCCTGAGCCGGCCACCGATAACCAACGCTGAAGTTCTCCACGCGCAAAGGAGTTGCAAACGTGCAAGCCAGTGCAACATGGAAAAAGGAGATGATTTTCGACTCGCTCTCGCACAGCAGACACACCGTTGTGTTCGACGGCGATGCAGCCCACACCCAGGGGCCCAGCCCCATGGAAACAGTATTGATGGGCCTCTGCGGCTGCACCGCGATCGATGTCATTTCAATTTTGAAAAAGAAGCGGGAACCCTTCAGTGGGCTGATGGTTTCCGCAGTCGCGGACCAGGCGCCTGACCCGCCGAAGGTTTTTACCCATGTCAGATTGACCTACCGCGTCAGTGGAGCGGTTTCTCACAAAGCTATGGGAGATGCTGTGCATCTGTCAGAAACAAAATATTGCTCTGTGGCGGGAATGATATCCAAGACCGCCAAGATAGAATTCGTGATTGAATACGCAGACTAAGGAAACACCAGGCGACCATTCATGTTGCAAATGTTTCGCGCATTAGCGGCTGTCCTTTTGCTAGTAACCATCGCCTTGGTGTCCGCTTTGATCACGATGCGACTAGCGATTCACGGGGCTGAAGTCCAAGTTCCAGCGCTGCAAGGCCGCTCGGTGCCGCAGGCTGTCGTTGAGCTTCGTACGAAGGGTTTGCAGGCCGGCATCGATGGCCACTACTACAGTGCCACACAACCCGCGGGAGTCGTCCTGACACAGAGTCCGGCACCCGGAACCCTGGTCCGCAAATCATGGCGGGTGCGAGTCACTGTGAGCCTGGGCCCGCAAAAGGTTGCCGTCCCTTCCGTCGAAGGAATGAATGAAACCATGGCCTCCATCACCATTCGCCGCACAGGACTGCTGGTCGGCGCAGTGGTTGGATTGCCGTATGCCTACGCGTCAGAAAACACTGTCATCGCGCAGACACCCACGGGTCACGCAACCGATGTCGAAGACCCGCGCGTCAGCATTCTCACGGCGCAGACTGCTCCCCCAATGGAGCATGTCAGCGTCATGCCGGATTTGATCGGCGAAAACTTCACCCAGGCAGCGCTGGCGGTCATCCATGCCGGCTTCAAGCTGGCACCTTTGCAGAACGCACCGGCCACACCGTCAACTGCAGCGCCGACAGGCCAACTCGCTGCCCTTCCGACGATTTCGCAGCCAGATGCACAGGCACCGCCGACCCTTTCGGCTGCGGCTCCTCCCGGCACCGTCATTGAGCAGGCTCCCGCAGCGGGAACACGCATTCCGGCCGGCTCGAGCATTCAGCTCACCGTCCAGCCGTGAAACGCAAAAGTAGAAGAATGGTTCTATTCACGCTCGATCAGCGCTGCAGAAAATCCGTCGCAAGGATGCAGTCCGGGAAGCGTCCGCAGAGATCCATCGCGAAATCCAGTGGCCCGCAACTCTTCAACCGCCTCGCCCCGCACGATTCCCTCTCGTTCCAGCCGATCGAATTCCTGCCGCAGATCAAGCTGGTGCCAAGAACCGCGTGCTGTCGACGTTAAGCACGCGTCCACGACCGCGGCATTTTCCTCTGGCTCGAGCGAGCAAGTGGAGTAGAGGAGCCTTCCACCCGGAGCCAGCAAGCGCAAGCCCGCCGACAAAATCTCTCGCTGTCGCTCCGCCTGCCGTGCCAGCTCCTCCGGTTGCAGACGATGACGAATCTCCGGGTTTCGCGCCAGCGTGCCCGTTCCCGTACATGGAACGTCACACAAAATTCTCTCGAATGGGCCCACTCCGGTCAGCTTCGCTGCATCCGCAACCCGTAGTTCCACGTGATCCAAATTCATCGTCGCGCTGAGACGCCGCCGCATCGTTTCCAGTCGCGCGGGATGAAGATCACACGCCAGTATTTCTGCCTGAGGATTGTTCTGCAGTAGAACCGCTGTCTTGCCTCCCGGCGCCGCGCACGCATCGAGGATTAGCGCTCCCTGACCCAATAATTCCGCCACCAGCTGCGAACCCTCATCCTGCAGTTGTGCATGCGCTGTCGCTTCCAGCGAGACCTTGACCGCCTTCGCTTCCCCACCCACGATCCTTCGCGCCTTGGCTAAGAAAGCCCCTGGCTGGAGGATCATTCCTTGCGAACGCAGCGCCTCATCAGCGTCGACATTCAGCAGCCGCACTGCAGTCTCCGCTTCATTCTGACCCTGTTCGCAGATTCGCCGACAAGCCTCTGCACCATAGAACTTCCTCCAGCGCGCGACCATCCATTGCGGGTACGCTTGCTCGGCATCGAAAGCACGCGTTTTGGGCAGCGCGGCCACTTTCCGCAGTACGGCGTTCACCAGCCCAGCTTGCCGAGCGCCCTCCGAATGCTTGCACCACTCGACCGACTCGAAGAGGGCGGCATGCGTGGGAATGCGATCGAGAAACAGCAGTTGATAGGCGCCCACGCGAAGCGCCAGCAGCGCATCTTCCGGCAACGTTAGATCCGGGCGCGCCAGAAAGCGCCGGCACTCGGCCTCAAGAACAAGCCGCCAGCGCAACGTCCCCAGCACCAGCGTCGTGCAGAGATTACGGTCCTGTGCTGACAACTGGTTTACCTGCAGGGAGTGCAGCAGCGTATCGCTGTTGCCGCGCCCGCGGCCCACTTTTCGAAGAATGTCGAAAGCCGCGCGTCGCGCCGGCGCGATCGGAGCCGCTGTCATCGCGAATCCAATCGCTCGCCCTCAGCGAACGAAAATCCGTTCAGAAAAGCCTCTACTGGCATGCGTCGTTTCCCTTCCATCTGCGATTCCAGCAGTTCGAGCCAAGTGCCTTCCCCGCAGGCCACCAGCAACCGATTCGCCTTTCGCACCAGCGTTCCAGGAGCCGCGAATAACCCCGCAGGGCCAGCGACTACCTGCATCGCATGAAGAATCCATTTTTTTCCGTGAAAGCTGGTGAACGCTCCCGGCCAGGGTTGGAACCCGCGCCAGCGATCGAAGATCTGTTGCGCTGTCCGGTTCCAATCGATGCGGCCTTCTTCCCGTTGCAAAATCGGCGCGAGCGTCGCGCGGCTATGATCCTGCGGCGTGGGTGCAAGCGTTCCCTCCTCAAGCCCTGCAAGCGTGCGCACCATCAACTCTGCGCCAACCCCGGCAAGCACCGGAGAAAGCTCCACCGCAGTTTGCTGCGGCAAAATTGCCACCCTCTGCTGCAGCAGAATATCCCCCGTATCGAGTCCTTCGTCGATGCGCATTGTGGTGATACCAGTTTCAATTTCTCCATTCGCAACTGCCCATTGGATGGGTGCAGCTCCCCGATACTTTGGCAGCAGCGACGCATGGACGTTCAAATTGCCGTGTTTCGGCAGGCTCAACATCCAGGGTGGAATCAGACGGCCATAGGCCACGATGACGATGGCGTCCGGAGACGAGGCACGAAGCCGCTCCTGCAGTTCAGGATTGTTGCGGATCTTTTCCGGTTGCGCGAGCGCCAGACCGTGCTGCTCCGCATATCGCTTCACCGGGGAGATTTGAACTTCCATGCCGCGACCGCTGGCGCGATCCGGCTGCGACAGCACCAAATCCACTCGATGGCCCGCCTGCAACAGGGCATTCAGGGTAGGAACAGCGAATTGCGGAGTCCCACAAAAGACAAGGCGCATAGGTTTGGGCACGGCCCCTACGACCGTTGGGAACGAGATGCCGGCAGACAGTCTGGCTCTACCACTCGCCTGCCCGCTGTAGCTTGCGAATTTTTCGCAGCTGCAAATCGCGCTTCAATCGACTCAGGCGGAAAATGAAAAGAATTCCGTCCAAGTGGTCTATCTCATGTTGAATGGCTCGCGCCAGCAACTCCGAGCCTTCCACTTCAATCGGCTTGCCTTCCGCGTCCTGAGCACGCACTTTCACCTCTGCGGCTCGCACCACGCGATCGCGAATCTCGGGCAGGCTCAAGCAGCCTTCTTCTTCCACCTGCTTGCCTTTGATCTCGATCACTTCAGGATTGATCAAGACAATCTTCTCTTCCGGCTTTTTCTGAAAGCTCAAATCAATCACGGTCAAGCGCTTCGAAATCCCAATCTGCGGCGCGGCCAGACCAATTCCCTGCGCGTCGTACATCGATGTAAACATGTCATCGACCAACCTGCGCAATTCTGCGTCGAACACAGTGACCGGTTCCGCAGGCTGCTGCAGAATAGGGTCGGGAAATTTCACAATCGGATAAATCATCGAGAGAGTCTTGTCTTTCTAATTGGGCAGATCAAAAATCGCGGATCTGATCGCAGTACCCTTGATAGTTTCTCACCATTTCGCGCAGTGAGTCGCCGCCAAACTTGTCAATGGCCAATTTCGCCAGCGTCAACGCCACCATCGCCTCAGCCGCAACGCCAGCTGCCGGAACCACGCAGACGTCCGACCGTTCGTAGGCAGCCTTAGTTTCTTCGCGCGTCTGGAAGCTCACGGATCCCAACGGCCGGCGCAGCGTTGAAATCGGCTTCAAGTATCCCCGAACGATGACATTCTCGCCATTCGAGATACCCCCTTCGATGCCGCCCGCATTATTCTGGTCGCGCATGAAACGCGTGTGCTTGTCCGTTGTGTCTGCCGCCGCGTAATGGATCGCATCATGCACCGCGGAACCGAACCCACCTGCCGCCGTCACGCCCCGTCCAATCTCCACAGCCTTCACCGCCTGCAGTGACATCACCGCCGCCGCCAGCATTCCGTCCAACCGCTCATCCCAGTTGGCGTACGTTCCCAAGCCCGGAGGAACACCGTGCGCCACCACTTCAAACACGCCGCCCACGGAATCGCCGGTACGCAGCGCCTTATCGACAACGGCCTTCATGCGCTGTTCGGATGCCTCGTCCACGCAGCCCAGCAAGACTTCTTCACGCGACTGCAACGCCAGAATTTCCGGCCAAATCGCGTCACGATCCAGTTCCGCATCGCCCACTCGGATCACATGGCTAGCAATGGCGATTCCCAGGGCTTCCAGCAATTGCTTGGCGATGGCCCCGGCCGCCACCCGCGCCGTGGATTCGCGCGCCGACGCCCGCTCCAGCACGTACCGCGCATCGGGAAAATCGTATTTCAGCGCGCCTGCAAGATCGGCGTGCCCAGGTCGCGGAGAGGCGACCGCCTTATGCTTCGCAGGATCTCCCGCCGCTACCGGTAAGACCTCAGTCCAGTTCTTCCAGTCGCTGTTCTCAATGCGGATCGAAATTGGTGAGCCAATTGTTTTGGCATGTCGAACGCCGGATAGAATCTGGCCTGTGTCTCGCTCGATCTTCATGCGGCCACCGCGGCCGTATCCTTGCTGCCGCCGCCACAATTCATGGTTCATTTTGGCTTCATCAATGGGGACACCTGCGGGCATGCCAGAAATCATGGCAATTAAACATTCCCCGTGAGACTCTCCTGCGGTGGCAAAACGAAACATGCAGTAACCTTTTAACTTTAAGTTGTATTTAGCTCAAGATTCATTTCTTGCAGGTGCAATTTACCGCGCCTTCGTCATCCATTGGTATTGCTGATCGGTCAACGGAACCACCGACAATCTTCCCTGTCGCACCAGCGGTGAATCCTGAAACTGCGGCTCCTCTTTCACGGAATCCAGCGTCTTCGGAGAAATCATTTTGCCGAATCGAATGCGAACCAACGGCGCCTTGGGATCCTTGGCGTCGACGCTGACCACCGTAGCCGTCCCAACCGCCGCGCGTTCGTCGCCCGTGTGATAGAGCACCAGTCGATCGCTGGGATGCATCTCTCGCAGATTTTTTACGGCCGCAGGGTTGGTCACTCCATCCCACACCGTCTCGCCATCCCGCTTCAAGTCGCTGATCGAGTAGGCACTCGGCTCCGTCTTCAGCAGGTAGTTCATCGCGGCAAATCCTTCGTCTCCGCCTGCGCCAGAAACGCGCGCGTGTTCACCAGCGGGCGTTCAAGCGCGCGCACCCGATCAATGTACACCGGGGCAGCAGCCCCTTCCAGCGGCGGCTGGCAAGCCTCCTGAATCGCGAGCATCTTGGCCTCTGCATCATCGAGATAATTCAGCAGCACCGCTTCCGGAATCATCGGCAGCTTCGGTGAACCAAATTCCAGCGATCCATGATGGCTCAAAATAAGATGTTCGACCAGCGTGTGGATTTGCTTGGGAAATCCCGGCAGGCTTTTCACCTTTTCATCGAGCAACCGCGTTGCAATCGAAATGTGCCCGATCAGCTGACCCTCCAGCGTGTACTCAAAGCCGCGTTCCCAGCTCAGTTCATAAATTTTTCCAATATCGTGCAGCACGGCTCCCGTCAGCAACAGGTCGCGATGAATCAGCGGAAAGTGAGTGGCTGCGAGCTCACAGAAGCGGATGAGATCGACGACGTGTTCCAGCAGTCCGCCAATCCAGGCGTGATGCATAAACTTCGCTGCCGGCGCTTGCTTATATCGTCGTGCGATTTCCGTGTCATCCAGAAATGCGAAGACCAGTCGCTTCAGATCCGTATCCGTGAAGCTTCCAACCTTGTCGCGCAACTCGGTCCACAGCGCTTCAATATCCCGAGTGGTGCTGCGTTGAAAATCGCCCAGATCGATTTTCGTCGACTCGACACGTACGATCTCCAACACCTTCAGTTGTAGCTTCCCGTTAAACTCGTCCACGCAGGCGCGCACGTCGACAAAGTCGTTCTGCTCAAACCTGGCGGCCCACGCTTCTGCGTTGTCCCACAGGCGACCCTCGATGCGGCCGGTGCGGTCGCACAACGTCAACGAAAGATATTTGGCGTTGCCATCGTTTCGGTCGCGGAGCTGTTTCTGCGCCACTAAGAAGTGAGAACGAATATTGCGACCGCGATGCTTGGCGGCGTCGGCTAGGAAGAAATCTTTCATGCTCTCCTCTTCCGGAATTCCGGCGCGAGCGGATTTCCTATTCAGCTACTCATGAAGCGAACCCACTTCGGACCGCTGTTCGCTTTGAGGAAACGCCCAGCCTCACTTCCGGATGGACGCCGTCGATCCTCCGATCACGTATTTCGGGTGACACCTTCGCCCCCAGGGCCTCGCGTAATTTCCGCCACCCCCCTACGGCTGATCGGTAGAGGAAGAAGCAGTCGGTGGTGTGGAAGGAGCGGTGTTTCCGCCAGTACCGCTGGTATCAGACGATGCGGGCGTTGCCTGGTCGTTGGTCTTTTTCTTGTTCTTTGGCTCCGCCTTTTTCTCGTCGCTCAGCCGCGTTTTCTGTCCTGGGTTGACGGGTGCCGCCTTCTTCTTTTTCTGCTTGACCGCCGTCGCGCCGTTCAAGCCAAGCGGAGCGGACTCCACCTGGCGGGTCGCCGTTTCTGTCGTTGTCAACGGTGAGGGCTTGGCATTGTCATGCTTGACCTTTTTGGCCTTCTTTACGGCGCTCTTGGAGTGCTTCTCGGACTTGGTGCGAACTTCATCGCTGAACCGCGTCTTGCCTACCTTCGGCTGCGTAATCAGCGGAGCATGCTCAAGATCCGGGCCCAGCGGCTGAACATCAGTTGGCGGCGCGGCATCGGCCGTGCCCGTCGGGGTCTCCGGGGACGGTGGCGCAGGGGCATTCGCGGAGGTTGCTACTTGTAACGAAGACACGGGGGCCGCAGGCGCGTGACCAAAACGGAACTTCTCCCGCTTCGGCTCAGGCTGCCTTTTGGAGTGAGCCTTCTTTCCTGCAGAGGAAGAGCTGGCGGCCACGGTCGGTGCGGTTTCCGATGTCTTCGCGGAGGCTACCTCCACCGGCGACTTTGTGGTCGCGTGGCCAAATCGGCCCGTCTGAATGTCGTAGCGGGCCTTCTGCTTTTTCTTCTTCTTAGGTTGCGGCGGAGTATACGCCGCGAAAGTTGGCTTCGTCTCGTTCGGGCTGGCGCCGGAGTCGGTATAACCGGGCCGGATGTCGATATACGCCTCATCGCGCAGGCGTGTCAGATAGGCCCGCACTGCAGGACCAATCTTTTGCATGTAAATCGCCTGCTCAATTTGCGGCTCTACCTTTTGCATCGGCTGCGTTCCGCCGGGAATATGCTCTGTGACCTGCAGAATAATGTAGCCCTGGCGGGTGCGAATCGGCGCTGTGTGGCCGCCGATCGGCAGGTCGAATGTCTGGTCTTCCAGCACCTTGGCGAGCGCGCCCCGGCGGAAATCGCCTAGGTCTCCGCCTTGAGCTGCTGTCGGTCCCTTGGAATATTTCTTGGCCAACTCCGTAAAGCTCGCGCCCGCCTTCAGCTTGGCTTCCAGGTCCTTGGCTTGCGCATCCGCTTCCGCCAACTGCTCGCTGGTGGCGTTCTCGCTCGTCGGAATCAGAATCTCGTCCAGGTGTACGGACTCCTCATGCGTGAAATCGGCCTTGTGATCGTCGTAGTAGGCCCGCATCTCGGCCTCGGACATCTGCATCTTACTGCCCACTTCATCGCGCACAACTTGCTGCGTAATGATGCTGTTGCGAATGTTGGCCTTGAAATCCTCGTAGGAAATGCCCTGCTGTTCGACCGCCTTCTGCAGGTCGTCAAGAGAATCCAGATGGTTCTCTTTGCGAATCTCGTCCAGCCGCTTGATCAGCTCCGTGTCGCCGGTAATGCCAAGCTGCTTGCCCTTTGAAATCAAAAGCTGCTGATCGATCAGGTCTCGCAGCAGGGTCCCCTGGCCTTGCTTCACCTGCTCCAGCGTCCAGTTATTCTGGCGTGCTTCCTGGTCCAGTTGTGTTTGCGCCCGGTCCACGTCGGAATTGGTGATCACCTGGTCATTCACGCGCGCAATAATCTGCTCGACCGGCATGCCGTACAGGCTCGCCAGGGTATTGGAATCTGCATTGAGATTGGTGCTGGCGCCGATTGTCGATGAGCCCTGCACCGGGACGGGGGCATCTGGGGCTGTTTGTGCCATGCCGTGCAAACACAGACTGGTGGCAACAGCCACAGGAAGAACAACGCGCACAACTGCTCGTAACATCATTTGTTGGTTGGTACCATCCATGCCTGACGGTCGCTATGGCAATCTGGAATCCGGTGGCTTCCCATGAGGATCGATGCCAGTGCGGATACAGCAACTCGATACAGGTCGATTCCGTTGCTTTCATTCTAACCGCATCCGGGGCAGCTTTCCCAACCGATCCAATTTCTCTGTTTTCAAGGTATCCACGTCGGCCTTGGCAGCATCGATCGGTAGGCGCTCGAATGTTACACTGAGCACTAGTTTATGCAGTTTTCCTTGCCATCCAACCGCGTCGTGTTTTCCACCCACGGTGCAAAAGGAATTCACGGTACATGACCTCCCGTACTCGTCGTTCGCTATTGTTTGTCGTTGTGTTTCTGGTCGTCTGCGGAGTTGCAGGAGCTTTTCTCGATCGAAATGTTGGAGCCCAGACGTCGAGCGACCAATCCGCCTTGCGGGACAGTCTGAAGCAATTCACCAACATCTATAGCGTCGTGGAACAAAACTATGCCGAGCCAATGACGAAGGACCGCGTTGACACTGCTATCTATGACGGCGCGATTCCTGACATGTTGCACGTCCTCGATCCCCACTCGAATTTTTACGATCCCAAAGCCTTTGCCCAAATGCGCGAAGAAGAAAGCGGAAAGTATTACGGCATCGGCATGGAAATCATGCAGCAAAACGACAAGATTGTCGTTGTCAATCCCTTTGAAGGCACTCCGTCGTACAAAGCGGGAATTCGTCCCGGCGACGTGATCCTGGCCGTCAATGGCAAACCGATCAATGGAATTGGGCCGGACGGCAAAGCCGTCAAGAAGGCAACCACGCTGGATGTAGCCAACATGCTGAAAGGTCCCAAAGGCACACCCGTCGACGTCACAATTGCGCGTGAAGGCAAGCCGGAACCCATCGTCTTTCATCTGGTTCGAGCGGAAATTCCTCGCGCCAGCGTTGACCTCGCCTATGACATTCAGCCGGGCGTCGGCTACATGCATATCAAAGATTTTGCCGAAGAAGAGACCGGCCAGGAAGTTGTAAGCTCCCTGCAAAAGATGGGCCCCATCCATGGGCTGGTCATTGACCTGCGCGGCAATCCCGGCGGACTGCTGAACGAAGCCGTTTCAGTTTCAGGAGATTTTCTTGAGAAGGGACAAGTCATCGTCTCGCAACGCGGTCGTGCCTTCCCGCCCATCACTTATCGCGCTACTCGCGGCGAGCAAAACAGAAATTATCCAATCGTAATCCTGGTAAATCGCGGCACCGCCTCCGCGGCAGAAATTGTCAGCGGTGCGTTGCAGGATCACGACCGCGCCCTGATCGCCGGCGAAACCACGTTTGGCAAGGGTCTGGTTCAGACCGTGTACCCGTTGTCGGACAACACCGCCCTGGCCCTGACCACCTATCACTACTACACGCCCAGCGGTCGCCTGATTCAGCGCAACTACACCGGGGTTTCCATGTATGACTACTTTTACAATCCCGCCGATCGGCCGAAGAGCGACGCTAATCGCGAGGTCAAGCTGACCGACTCCGGGCGCGCTGTGTACGGAGGCGGTGGCATCACCCCCGACGTAAAAATCGACACTCCGAAATCGAACAATTTTCAGGATGTCCTGATGGAGCAGTTCGTGTTTTTCAACTTCGCCAATCACTACCTGGTCAACCACACCGTCACAAAAGACTTCAAAATAGACGAAAATGTGATCCACGATTTTGAAACGTACCTGACCAGCAAACAGATCCCGTGGACCACCCAGGACATCACTGGAGTTCGCGACTGGATCAACATGAGCATCAAGAGCGAACTCTTCACCTCTGTCTTTGGCCAGCAGGAGGGCCTGAAAGTTCGCGCTGGCTGGGATCCGATGATCAATAAGGCGATCACATTGATTCCACAGGCTGAAACTCTTAAGACTACGGCGCAGAAGACTATCGCGATGCGAGCCAGTACAGCTTCCAATGCGGTCCACTAGGCCTCCGTTCGAGACCTTAGGCTGATTTGGGCTCCCCGGGCCCTATCTGGCTTGCACTGGGTATCATGCCCGCTTTGGAATTCATGTACGTTGTCCACTGACACGCATCCAACTAGGAAAGTATGTTTTTCACGCGCGAATGGACACCCGCTGGCACTTTCCGATAGTCTTGCAAACAAATTACCGATTCACCCGGAATTTTGGGGAGCGAAGCGTAAACATATTGCGTCCCAGCCCATGGGCGCGCCCACCGCTACCTGATCGGTGCATATGCCGTCTATCCAGTAATCTCTTGAGGAGGCATCTTTGCCACTCTTAGTCGTAGAGGCCGAGGCGCCCGCTTCGCCGCTTGCCTCTCACTCGCATCCGGATTCGGCTCCGCAACGCAGCCCGTGGAGTTTTCTAGAGCGCCCCGCCGTCTTTATTTCTGGCCTCACACTCTTGGCTCTTCTGGTCCAGGGCTACCATCCCTTTGTCGACGATGCAGCCATCTACGTCGCCGGAATCGAAAAGGTGATTCATCCCTCGATCTTCCCTGCGCATGCGGAATACGTTCTACCGCATCTGAAACACTCGGTGTTTTCGCTCGCTCTCGGCTGGTTGGTTCGCGGACTTCACATCCCGCTTCCAGATGCGCTCTTCGTCAGTTACGTGGCGTCGCTCTGGATGATGATCGTTGCATGCTGGCGTTTGAGCCGCCTGCTATTCTCTTCGCCTCTCGCCCGTGCAGGAGCGATTTTGCTGATCACCGCTACCCTGACCCTGCCTGTGGCGGGCACGGCAATTTTCATCCTCGATCCATATCTGACGGCCCGCTCGTTTTCCACCCCGCTGACGTTGTTCGCGATCGCGTTTGCCCTTGAGCGGCGCATGCTGGCCGCCGTGGCTTGCCTCCTCGGCGCTTTTATCCTTCATCCGCTGATGGCCGCCTACGCGATCGGCTATGTCATCGCGCTGGCGCTGGTGCGCGCTCAGCGCTGGAGAACGCTCGCCGCAGCCACCCTTGGAGTGATGCTCACCGGGCTAGTCGCTTCGCATGCCGGAGCGCTTCTCGGCGCATCGCCGGCCTACCGTGTTGCTACCGCCAGCCGGGATTACTTCTTCCTCGACAAGTGGGAATGGTTTGAAATTTTCGGCCTCTTCCCTCCGCTCGTGGCCGCCTTCATCTATCTTTTCCGCAGCCAATTCCGCATCCGCTCCAACTATGGGCTGATTGCCGCTGTCTCCTTTTATGTCGGCGTATTGGCCATTCTATTTGCGGTCTGCTATACGCGCACCGAAAACTCCTTTCTGCTGGCGCGCCTGCAGGTGCTGCGCAGTTTTCAGATCATCTATATTTTGTTTTTCCTGCTGCTGGGCAGCCTGCTCGGCCAGTTTGTTCTTGGCCGACGCTGGTGGGCGTGGACCGCGGGCTTCACCGGCGTCGCCGCCCTCATGTTTACCGTCCAACTCTCGATTTATCCTGCCCTGAAGCATGTGGAGTGGCCGTGGGCGCACAGTCACAATCCCTGGGCCCAGGCGTTTCTCTGGATTCGCCACAACACCCCCCAAGATGCCTACTTCGCTGTCGATCCTTATTATCAGCAGCTGCCGCAGGAAGATACCCTGGGCTTTCGCGCCATGACAGAGCGCAGCGTTCTCCCCGACTGGAGTAAGGACGGGGGCGTCGCTGCGATTGACCCTGCACTTGCCCAGCAATGGTGGAGTCAGGTGAACCAGACCCGTGATTTTTCGCGTTGGAGTGACGTGCAACGTATCCAGACACTGGCACCCTACGGCGTCGACTGGATCGTATTGCCCGCGAGCACGCCAACACAATTTGCCTGCCCGTATCAAAACTCCGCCGTACGCGTCTGCCATCTTCCCGCTGACATCGCTTCCCTGCCGCCAACTTCCACGCCCTCCGCAACCGCCCAGCCGTAGACGCGAATTCTCTGCACAAACAGCCTCGACCCAATCGGCAAAATCCCCACCCTCTAATTTCAGCCTCCCATTTATCATGGAAGTATGACCTTGATCGTGTACTCGGCGTCCTGGTGCTCAGACTGCCGCGAAGCCAAACGCTTTCTCCAGCGCTACAACATTCCCCATACCGAAATCGACATCGAGACCACGCCCGGTGCGGCGCAGGAAGTGATCGCGCACACCGGCAAACGCGCTATCCCGCAGTTCGTCATCGACGGCAAATGGGTGCAGCCGTATCGACCCGGATATGGATTCCTCCACGAGGAAATGGCCGTACTGCTCGGCGTCGCGCAACCGCACTCCAGCGCTTCCGTGCCCCCAGCGGTCACGCGCCAAGGATCACGCTCGTGATTGCGCGCTACACGCGCCCCGCCATGGGCAACATCTGGACGGAAGAAAACAAGTACCGCATGTGGCTGGAGGTCGAATCCGCTGCCTCGGAGACCCTCGCCGAATTCGGCATCGTTCCCGCCGGGGCGGCGCGCGCCATTCGCGAGCGCGGCAGCATTGACGTCGCCCGCATTCAACAGATTGAGGCGGAAGTTCGCCACGACGTGATCGCCTTCACCACTGCAGTCGCCGAAAAAATAGGCCCCGAGGCGCGATGGCTTCACTTCGGCCTCACCTCAAATGACGTTGTCGATACTGCCCAGGCCCTGCAGGTAAAAGCCGCCTCCGCTATCCTTCGCGCCGATATTCTCCGCTTCCTCGAAGTGGTGAAGCGTCGCGCCATCGAATTTCAGCACACACCAACCGTAGGGCGCACCCACGGTGTCCATGCCGAACCCACTACCTTCGGACTGAAGCTTCTGAACTGGTATGCGGAAATGCGGCGAAATCTTCGCCGCTTCGACATGGCTGCGGAAGACATGCGCGTGGGCAAACTTTCCGGCGCCGTCGGCACCTTCGGCCATCTGAAGCCGGAACATGAGGCCCGCATCTGCGAGCGGCTCGGCCTTACGCCTGCCCCGGTGGCCACTCAGGTGCTGCAGCGTGATCGTCACGCGTTCTATATCGGCGCGCTGGCCTTGATCACCGCCTCCCTAGACAAGATCGCCGTCGAAATTCGCCATCTGCAGCGCACCGAAGTTCGCGAGGCGGAAGAATATTTCTCAGAGAAGCAAAAGGGCTCTTCCGCCATGCCGCACAAGCGCAACCCCATCACCAGCGAGCAGATCAGCGGTCTCGCTCGTGTGGTCCGCGCCAACCAGCAGGCGGCATTGGAAAATGTAGCTCTCTGGCACGAGCGAGATATTTCTCATTCTTCGGTCGAGCGCGTCATCCTTCCCGACTCCACCATCCTGACCGATTATTTGTTGGAGAAGACCACCAACCTGATCGACAAGCTGGTCGTGCATCCACAGCGAATGCTGCGCAATCTAGAGCTCACCGGGGGCCTCATTTTTTCCGGTCAGTTGCTGCTTGAACTAGCCGAAGCTGGTATGTCGCGCGAGGATGCCTACAAGGTGGTTCAGTCCCACGCCATGCGCGCCTGGCAACAAGATCTAAATTTTCGCGAGGAAGTCGGCAACGATCCCACGATTGCAAAATTGCTGTCTCCGGAAAAGCTGGCGCACGCTTTTGACCTGAATCGCCAGCTAACCAACGTGGATACTATTTTTGATCGCGTCTTGAATCAGGAAGCTTAAGAGAGCAGGCCGCTCGATGTCCTCCACAAAAATCCTGACTGTCGCGCTCACCGGCGCCAGCGGTGCCATGCTCACCCGCGAGCTACTTCTCCTCCTCGAAAGAGACACGCGTGTCGAACGCGTTCATTTCATCGCTTCAGAGAGCTCTCTTCGTGTCCTTGCCGAAGAGCTTGAACTCAGCGGCCGCAACGACCTTGTCGCGAAACTCCTCGGACAACCAACCGCAAAGATTATGCAGCATGCTCCCGGCGACATTGGTGCACCGATTGCCAGTGGAAGCTATCCTTGCGATGGAATGATCGTGCTTCCCTGCAGCATGGGGACTCTGGCAGCCATCGCCAACGGACTCGCGGACAACCTGATCGCTCGTGCCGCGGATGTTTCCCTGAAGGAACGCCGGCCGCTTATCCTGTGCGTGCGCGAAACTCCATTCAACAAAATTCATCTGCGCAACATGCAGCAAGCCGCGGATGCAGGCGCGACCGTCTTCCCGGTCATTCCAGTTTTCTACAACCATCCCGTCGACACATTAGACATGGCGCGGCAATTTGTCTGCCGCGTGCTGGCGCATATCGGCCTGCCTCAAGACGTCGCCTATCAATGGACCGGCAAATCCAAATAGCCGTGTAGCGGCTGGTCAGTATTGAAGTTCGCCACCGGCCATGGGTGGCTGGCTCCGCAGAAAATCCGTCACGCGCGGCGCCATGCGGTCAGCACAGGTTGCCGGCCCCATATGCCCACACCCGGCATATAGCTCCAGCACAGATTGCGGAATGGCATCGTGCATTTGATTTCCGACAACTGGCGGTATCAGCTCGTCCTGTTGCCCCCACACCAGCAGCACTGGCATCTGCAGCTGCCCCAGTCGCCCCGCGAAATCGCCTTCTTCACGCAACAGCGACTCCAGCGTTCTGTGCACTACCGTGCGATTGCGTTTCATGGTGCGCAACAGATCGCGTTGTACAAATCCTGGAATGTAATAGTGGTGCGCCATAAGCAACACTTCCAGTCGCTCCAACTGCGGTACAGTATTCGGTTGCAGAATATCCGGCGTGAGGTCCGTCTTGAATTTCAACCCCGCGCTGTCCATCGCCACCAGACGATTCACCCGCTCCGGATGCTGCAGGGCAAACTCTAGCGCCACCCATCCGCCCATCGACCAGCCCATCACGTCCGCCCTTTCGACATGCACGGCGCGCAAAAATCCCTGGATCAGATCGACCTGCTGTCCGATCGTGTAGGCAATGTCGGGCCGATCGGTCCGCCCGCATCCCAGCAGGTCAATGGCGTACACTTGAAAACCACTCTTCGCGTACGCCGGCATCTCCGGCGTCCAGTCCTCACTGCGAGCCCCCAGGCCATGAATCAACAACAGCGGTGTTCCCTTGCCCCCGACAAAATAATGTACGCGATAGGGCCCGACATAAACATATTCGCTGTGGAATCCTGCAAGACGCAGGCGAGCATCCATGACCTGGCTGATCATCCGCACAGGATGGCGATAAAACATCACACTCATAATGATGTCGATCACCATCACGACCAGCACGAAGACCGTGGCGATCCGCTTCAGGATCGCATAGGCAGACGATCGCGGCGCGGTGCGCGGTGAAGCTGTTGGGCTCGTGGTCGCCATAAAGTATCTGTTGAAAGAAAAGCAACTCATCTTCAGCGACGTGGATCGCGGCGCTTATGTTCATTTCTCTACGCTCTTCCGCGCAGCCGTGTGTCCGTACTATAGATGCGCCTTTGCGCTCACAAGGTCACGCCACAGCAACCTGACAAAAGGAAGATTTCCGGCGGTCTGGCGGTATGAACGACCGCAAAAGGCTTGGCTGCCCCTCAGGGATTCGAACCCCAATATGCTGATTCAGAGTCAGCTGTCCTACCATTGAACGAAGGGGCAGTGCAGGAACACGCACAGAAAAAAGCGTCCTTACTGAATATATTGGCCGCACGCTTTTCGGTCAATCGCTTGATCCCTGCGATGCGAATTGGCGCAGTAGCGATTGGCACTACTCTTCGCGCAGCACCTCGAGTGGTTTCTGTTGCAGAATGCGATACGATGCCAGCCCTCCGGTCACGCTGGCCAGAATCGCCGCTGCGATCATGGCGCCAACCGAAATTCCCCAATTCGGATGAAAGCTGACATCCAGCCGGTGCAGCAGCACACTCGACAGCGCCAGAGCACACACGACGCCCGCGAGACCGGCAATGCCGCCCAGCATAACAAATTCGATACTTAACATGCGGATCACCTGTGACCGCAGCGCGCCAAGCGACTTCAAGATTGCCACCTCTCGCACGCGTTGAAATCGTGTGGCCGTCACGCTCGATGCCAGGATAATGCCACCCGCCAGCAAAACAAATCCCGCGACAAACCTCAGGATCATGGCGATCTGATCGACGACCTTGCGTACTACCTCCAGCACATCGGCCATGTTAATCACGGTCACTGTCGGATAGGCCGCGAACAGGCTCTTTTCCACTTCGCCAACGCGCATCGGGTCCGCATGGAACGCGCCGTACCAAACCGCAGATTGCCCCGCCAGCACACGGCTCGGCAGGATGAACTGGCTGCGCGCGTAAATGTGATCGCCATCCGCGCGCGCAATTGCAACTACGGCAGCGACAAATATCTTTTCTCCGGACGCAAAGCCGATTGTGGAGCCCACCTTCAGATGCAGTGCTTTCGCAGTCGGCTCGCTGACCGCTACCTGGGGGGTGTCACTCGACTTGCCCCACCAGTGTCCGTCCACAATTTTCTCGCCCGGGGGTGGCGTATCCGCCCAGGTGAGAGAAGTCGATCGCAGCATTCGCTTGGGATAATGCTGGATGTGCAACTGATTCGTCGGCACTCCATTCAGCGACAAGATACGAGCGGAAACAATCGGGATCGTCTCCAGGCCACCTTTCACCGCCGGTTGCGCGGCGACCAACTTCTCTACACCGGCTAATTCGTCTGCGCCGACATCCACCAGAAACACATTCGGCACGCTCGCTGACCCGCTATTCATCTGCAGGTCCTGGACGATGGCATGCTGAACAAAATAGATCGTCATCATCAGCATGACGCCCAGTCCCAGCGCGGTTAGGACGGCCGCCGACTGGTTCCCTGGCCGCTGCAGATTCACCAGTCCCTGGCGCGTCATGGGACTGAACCGTCTGCGCTGCCATTGCATCATCCAGCGCACTGTTGCCAGCAATCCGGAGGCTGCCAGCAGCAGAACGACCAGCACTACCAGCAGTCCACCGGCAAACCACTCGCCCACCATCGTCGACTCCGTCAGCGTACTGGCAATCGCAGCCAACCCAATCAGGATGACCACGATTGAGCCCAACTGTATCGGATCGCGCGAAAAAATATTCGCCAGGCGCGTGCCTTGCTCCTGCTCGACATTCCTCCGCAGAATCCGCAACGGACGAAAACTGCGAATCTCCAACAGCGGCGGCAGCGTGAACAGCAACGTCGTCAACACCCCAGTGCACAATCCGATCACGACCGGTGAGAACGCGAGCCGCCCCTGGACCGGCAACGACACCAGCCGCTCCAGCAGCACTGGAAACGCGCGCGCCACGCCAAAGCCGGCCGCCACGCCCAGCAATGCCCCCACCACACCCAGGAACAGCGTCTGCAACAGATAAATGCGCATCACCTGCGATGAACGCGCGCCCAGCGCTTTCATAATCGCGATGGTTTCCAGCCGCTGCTGCAAATGCGCATGCATCGCCATCGCCACGCCGATCGCGCTCAACACCATGGTCACCAGGCTGACAAGCGTCAGCATGGCCGTGGAGCGCTCCAGTCCGTGTACCAGCGCAGGGTTGGCCTCACGATAATCCGTCACCTGCGCTTCTGGCAAAATATCTTCCACCTGTTTGCGCAGAATAGAAATGTCCATGCCGTGTTGGTCCGCCGGCGGCGATAGACGAAACAGCATCCGCTCCGATGCACGACTGCCGGGACGAACCAGCCCCGTCGAAGGCAACACGGATTGAGTGAGCATGACGCGCGGGCCAATGCTAAACGACGAGGAAATTCTGTCCGGCTCCGATCGCAGAACATCGGCAATGGTGAAGTATTTGTTCCCCACATGCAGCGTGTCGCCTACATGGGAGTGATCGCGCAGCAAAAACTCTTCGCTCACCACGGCGGTATTGTCGCGAAGTACGTCGCGCAACGGCTTGCCCGACTCCAGCACCACGTTGCTGTAGTATGGGTACTTTGCCGGATCGACCGCTTTCAGCGACACCAGCACGGGGTCGGGATTCGTTGCGGTTGACGCCATCGATACCGTCTCTGTCACCGGGGTGTGGTCCACCCCGCGCGCTTGTAGCCGATCGAGACTAGCCAGTTCTGCGTCGGTATAGGGATGAAAATCCTTCGCCGAAAGATCCGCGGCCATCAGGGTGCGCGCCTGCGCCAGCAGGGTCCGCTGGAAGATGAGGCTGAAGCTGCGCACCCCGGTCAGCGACCCCACTCCTAATGCAACAGCGATCACAACGAATGTGAACTTGATCCAGGATGCGTGCAGATCGCGCCACGCAATTTTCCATGCCGTGCCCCAGGCCAACCCTCCGGCGGAAGGCTTCATGCGTCGACTCCAACAGCCTGACTGAGGGGCGTGCACAGCTCGTCCGCCTCGATCCGTCCATCTCGCAGCAGGATTTTTCTTTCCGCATGGGCCGCCAGGCTGGCATCGTGCGTCACCAGAACCAGGGTGGTTCCTTCGCGGCGATTCAATTCCAGCAGCAACTCCATCACGCGTCCACCGGTCGCAGAATCCAGATTGCCTGTCGGCTCATCCGCCAGAATCACAGGAGGCCGCAACATAAACGCCCGCGCCAGCGCCACCCGCTGCTGCTCTCCTCCCGATAACTGGACCGGATAATGATGCATCCGTTCTGCCAGTCCGACATTTGCCAGCAGTTCCTGCGCGCGCGGCTTA
>JAJXZK010000222.1 GCA_021780095.1 Acidobacteriota bacterium
CGCGCTGAATATTGTCGCCACCACGCTTTGCATGCGCTGCAAGGGAATGAAGCTGAATCGCATGCCATTGTTTGTATGGTTGATGCTGGTCACGTCCGTGATGGCGCTGGGGGGAATCCCTCCTTTGTCGGCTGCGCAAATCATGCTGTTGATCGATCGTTTTCTTGGCGCACATTTCTTTGATACTCAGGCCGGCGGATCGGCTGTGCTGTGGGCGCACTTCTTCTGGATCTTCGGTCATCCGGAAGTCTACATTCTGGTGCTGCCTGCCTTTGGATTTGTGAACGAAATTATCCCGGTGTTTTCACGCAAGGCCATCTTCGGATACCCGGCGATGGTGGCGGCCTCTGTCGGAATCGGCTTTATCAGCTTCACCGTTTGGGCGCACCATATGTTCACGGTTGGCATGAGCGCCGCAGCCAACACCGCTTTCGTGCTGTCGACGATGATCATCGCCGTCCCTACCGGAATTAAAATCTTCAACTGGCTGGCGACCATGTGGGGCGGAAAAATTCATTTCACTGTCCCCATGCTGTTCTGCACGGCGTTCTTGTTTCAGTTCACGCTCTCCGGGTTGACGGGAATCATGTTGGCGGTGGCCCCGTTCAACTGGCAACTGCACAACTCCTATTTCGTCGTTGCCCATTTTCATTACGTCATTGTCGGCGGAATTCTTTTCGCTCTGTTTGCCGCGTTCTACTACTGGTTCCCAAAAATCACCGGTCGCATGATGAGTGAAAAGTTGGGGAAATGGCATTTCTGGCTTTTCGTTCTAGGCTTCCAGATGACCTTCGATTTTATGCATATTGTCGGTCTGCTGGGCATGCCGCGCGAAATTTATACCTATGAGGCCGGCCATCACTGGGCGACGTGGAACCTGATCATGACGGTGGGCGCGTTTCTCCAGGCGACTGCCGTACTCATCTTTGTCTACAACCTGGTGCGCTCTCATTTTTACGGCGAACTGGCGGGCAATGATCCATGGGACGCGTGGACGCTCGAGTGGGCCACTACCTCGCCTCCGCCCAGCTACAATTTCGCGGAAGATCCCATGGTCCGCAGCCGGCGACCGTTGTGGGATCTGAAACATCCGGAAGATCCCGACTGGGAGTATGAGATCGACACAGAAAATCGATTGGCGGCTCAATGATGACGACGATCCCGTTCACCTTCGACGTGAAAGACGATCCGTGGGAGTTGCCGTACCGGGGAAGCGTCGGCATGTGGTGTCTGATCACCGCTGAATCCGCCATGTTTTTGATCTTTGTCGTCGCCTACATTTACTACATGGGCAAGAGTCTCAGCGGCCCCACGCCGAAGGAAATCCTCAAAGTCCCGATTTTCGGCACGATCTGTTTGCTCTCCAGCAGTCTCACCGTTCATCTATCGGTGGACGGCTTGAAAAAGAAAAGCCAGTTGTCATTTATCGGCTGGCTGGCAGGCACGATTTTGCTGGGAATGATCTTTCTGCTGGGTACGGCAAAAGAGTGGCTCGACCTGATTTACAAGCGTCACTTCACCATCCACACCAGCCTGTTCGGCACAACGTTTTATTCTCTGGTGGGATTGCACGCGACCCACGTCCTGATTGGGCTGTTGATGTTGATCGTGGTGTTGGTCCTGGGACTGTTCGGTGTCGTGGGTGAAGATCAAACCGACCATTTTCATACGTTGTCAATGTACTGGCATTTTGTCGATGCGGTATGGGTTGTTGTACTCACCGTTGTATATATCGTTGGAAGATGATGACAAGAAGAACACAATGAGTACCGAACCGGAAAACAGCCGTTCATCCGTGCACACAGTTCATATGCCCGCGCCGACTGCGTGGCCGTTTGTGCTGGCGATTGGGGTGACACTTCTGTTCGCTGGCCTGGTGACACAGTGGCCCATCAGCCTGTTGGGATGCGTGCTGATGCTGTTTGGCGCGGTCGGTTGGTTTCGCAATGTTTTTCCGCACGAGCAGCATGAGTCGGTATCCGTGACCACCGAATTGATAGAAATTAAAAGTTCACGCGAACAGGTGGCGCGCCTGCCCGCCGTAGGCTCACATCGTAAATTGCTGCCAGTGGAAAGATATACGCTGAGTGCCGGTGTCGAGGGCGGCTTGGCGGGCGGCGTTGCCATGATTGCTCCGGCGACGATCTTCGGGCTGATCCGCTTTCACAGTCTTTGGTATGCTCCCAATCTGCTGGCGGCCATGGCGATCTCCGGATGGTCGGAGAGGAGCACATCGTTTCTCAGTTCATTCCATCTTGAAGGTTTGCTGGTGGCCGTGGTAGTGCATGCGCTGGCATCCATACTGGTCGGCCTTCTTTATGGCGCTATTCTTCCAATGTTTCCCTGGGAGCCGATTGCCACCGCGGGATTTTTAGCGCCCATTTTCTGGAGCGGACTTTTATACGGAGGACTGGCGGCCGTCAATCCCACCATGAATCAGCGGATCGATTGGCTGTGGTTCATTGCGTCTCAGATTGCCTTCGGCCTGGTCGCCGGCTTCGTCGTGAACCTGCACGTCCGCGTGCGTACGCCGCAGTTCCAGGCAAGACCGTTTGCAGAGCGCGCCGGGTTGATCTCGCAGGGAATGGAAGGAGAACCACGCGACGAGGACCGCAATCAATGATGGCAAAGATTCCAACGCTGGGAGCAACGATGATCGCCGCAATATTTTTGCTGGCGTCGGTCGGGTGCGATCATTTGCCCGGCAAGCCCGGATTTCGTCCAGAAACGCTACGTCCGGATCAGACAGTCGATTTCAACGTTTTGTACAAGGCCAACTGTTCGGCATGTCACGGAGACCGCGGGTTGAGTGGCCCGGCGTTGCCGCTGAACAATCCCGTATATCTCGCCTGGGCGGGGAAGGAACATATGCTTCCCATCGTTGCCAGTGGAAAGTCCCTTCAGTCCATGCACGCCTTCGCTCAGTCAGCAGGCGGTATGCTGACCGACCAGCAGGTGAACATCATTGTCGACGGGATGATTGCCAAATGGGGAAGGCCAGCCATTTTAGATGGAACAAATCCGCCCGGCTATAACCCGACAACCACTCCGGATATTGCCGCGGGCAAGACAGCATTCCAGGCCCACTGCGCGGGCTGCCACGGAGAAGACGGGGCGGGTGCGACCGCAACCGGCGCCGCTGCGAAACATGGTGTCACCGGTTCCATTGTCGATCCAACGTATCTTTCATTGATTAGCGATCGAGGCTTGCGGGACCTGGTTGTTGCCGGCGTACCCCGTGAAGGAATGCCGGACTGGCGCGGCGATGGATCCGTCAAGCCCATGACCGACAAGGAAGTCACCGACGTGGTTGCGTGGCTGGGATCGCATCGAGTTCAGTTTCCCGGTCAGCCATTTCCAAGTGCGCCGGTGGCCGGTGCCGAAAACTCCAAAGGGAAGTAAACCTGCGAAGGGCCGCAACAGGAGTGAGCGTGAAGAACCCATTGAAGGACTTAATCAAGAACCCCATCGCCGAGAATCCGATGAACGAGCCGAGCGAGCACTCGCGCAGAAAATTCCTTTTCAAGGTGGCTTTGTTGCTGAATGGCGCAGTCGGCGCCGTCCTGGCTGTGCCGGTCTTTGGGTATCTCTTCGGACCATTTTTCAGAAAAAATTCCAGTTATAACAACTGGGTTCCTGTAGGAAATCTTGAGCAGTTTCCACCGGGAGAAACGCGGCTGGGGAAATATCGCAATCCCATGGGAACGCCAGCCGATGGACAGACTCGCACCTTGCCATGCTGGGTACGGCATATTGCGAACAATCAGTTTCAGGTTTTTGCCATCAACTGCGCTCACATGGACTGCCCAGTGCACTGGTTTCCACAATCCAAACTGTTCATGTGTCCTTGCCATGGCGGCGTGTACTACCAGGATGGTGCTGTCGCTGCCGGACCTCCGCCGCGCGGCCTATTCCAGTACAAGTACCGAATCGTCGGCAATCAACTTCTGATCTGGGCGGGAGAATTACCCACCCTGTCGACCGAAGCCAGCAATGCCAGGCCGGAGTGCAGCTCATGCCAGGGTTAAAGCAGAAGGGTATCGCGCTCTATCGCTGGCTCGACCGTCGGCTGGGCTTTGTCAAACCCGTTACAGAGGCCGCCGAACATCCCATCCCTTCCAGCAGCGCGAGCTGGTGGTATGTGTTTGGCAGCGCGGCCACTGTGATTCTGATGATGCAGGTGGTCACCGGCATACTGCTGGCGCTGGTGTATACACCCACGGCACGCGATGCGTGGAACAGTCTGAACTTTTTGAATCATGGCTTGACGCTGGGATGGTTTTTGCGTGCGCTGCACGGATGGGGATCGGACTTCATGATCGCCATCGTCCTGATTCACATGACCCAGGTGTTCATGTTCGGCGCGTATAAGTTTCCCCGAGAATTGACCTGGATCGTCGGCGTGTTCCTGCTGCTGCTGACGCTGGGCATGGCCTTTACCGGTCAGGTGCTGCGCTTCGATCAGGATGCCTATTGGGGATTGGGGATTGGCGCGTCCATCATGGGAAGAGTTCCATGGATTGGCGGTTGGCTGGTTCACTTCATGCTCGGCGGACCGATTATCGGAGCGACAACGTTCTCACGCTTTTTTGCGCTGCACGTGTTTGTGATTCCAGGAATTCTGATCGCCCTGGTGGGCGTGCACGTGTGGATGGTTCTTCGCCTTGGCATCAATGAGTGGCCTATGCCCGGTCGCCTGGTCCGCCGAAGCACGTACCTGCAGGAATACGAAGCCGAGATCCACAAAGCCGGCGTGCCCTTCGTTCCAGACGCTGCGTGGAAAGACGTCATGTTTTCCGCCGCCATTATTCTGGCGATCATCGCGTGCGCTATTTTCTTTGGCCCCGTCGGACCCAGTGGTCCACCGGATCCCACGATCATTCAAACCGCTCCCAAGCCGGATGTGGCGTTTCTGTGGATTTACGCGATCTTTGCGCTGGCTCCGCCACACCTGGAAACGGCGCTTCTTCTCATCGCACCCATTGCCGTTATCTGTGTGATGCTTGGCCTGCCGCTCTACGCAGGAGAAGGCGAGAAGCATTGGTCGCGTCGTCCCATCGCAGTGCTAATGGTGTGCGTGATTGCAGTTTCGCTCGCCATTCTCACCAGCCTCGGTGAGCATCCCCCGTGGAGTCCTGTCATGAATGCGTGGAGCGCGGATTCGGTGCAGCCGAAATATCTGAAGGGTCGCACTCCTCTGGCGCGGCGCGGCGCGGTGGTGTTTCAACAAAAGCAGTGTCGCAATTGCCATGCGCTGGATGGTGTGGGGGGGGAACGCGGACCAGAGCTGAATCGTGTCGCCACCCAGATGACCGAAAGCCAGTTGATCCGTCAGGTGCTGCAGGGCAGCGG
>JAJXZK010000373.1 GCA_021780095.1 Acidobacteriota bacterium
GGTTCAGGATGATGTCGGTCGCGTCTTCGACCACGCCAGGAATCGACTGGAACTCGTGCAGCACGCCTTCAATGTGCACGGCCGTCACTGCGGCGCCTTCTACAGACGACAACAGCACACGCCGCAAGGCGTTGCCGATGGTTGTGCCGAAGCCACGTTCAAATGGCTGCGCGCTGAACTTTCCGTACTTTTCGGTCAATGTCTCCAGGTCGACTGAGAGACGCTTCGGTTTTTGAAATCCACGCCATAACATAGTTGATTGCCTATCTTCCTGCACAGCGAACGCCGCGAAGCATTCTGCAACGGCCGTGCCTGTTCTCCTCGGTTTGAGTTTGCGGGTGCCCAGGTCTCGATTCTGAGACCCGGGTTATCCAATTTTCTTACTTGCTGTAAAGTTCGACGATCAGCTGTTCGTTGACGGGCAAGTGAACGTCCTCACGTTTCGGCAAGGAGAGCACTTTGCCGCTCAAATTCTGGCGGTCGATGGCCAGCCACGTCGGGGCTGCACCCGATCCGCTATAGTCGCGAGCGACTTCGAACACCGGCAGCGCTTTGCTGCCTTCGCGAACGCGAATCTCATCGCCGACACTAACTTGATAGGACGGAATGTTGACCTTGCGGCCATTCACTTCCACGTGGCCGTGACGAACCACCTGCCGCGCCTGGCGGCGAGAGGTGGCAAAGCCCAGACGGAAAGCAACGCTATCCAGACGACGTTCCAACTGCTGGATCAGCAGTTCGCCGGTCACGCCGGGAGCCGCATTGGCCTTCTCATAATACGCGCGAAATTGGCTTTCCAGCGTAAAGTACATACGCTTGGCCTTCTGCTTCTCGCGCAACTGCAGACCGTAGCCTACGATTTTGGCTTTGCGGTCGCGACCGTGCTGGCCAGGAGCAAAATTCCGCTTCTCAATGGCGCACTTGTCAGAAAAACACCTGGGGCCCTTCAGAAATAACTTGATGCCTTCGCGACGGCAAAGGCGGCAGACTGCTCCGGTATAACGTGCCACGTAGTTCTCCTAAGTTCAGAGGCCGACCGGTTTACGGGTAAATCCCTTCGTCCCGGTCCGCGAAAATCAGCTAGTAGCCTTTGGCCTTTAGCTGTTTACCTACATTGTTGTAGGACGAGGCGACTTCACCCCGTCCTAATAGTTTAACCCACGATCGCCCTGGCTGAAAGCTAGCAGCTAGTAGCTAGAAGCTACACGCGGCGGCGCTTCGGTGGACGGCATCCGTTGTGCGGCACCGGCGTGACGTCCCGAATGGTCCGCACATCAATGCCGGCCGACGCCAATGCACGAATCGCCGACTCACGACCCGAACCCGGTCCACTCACCCGCACATCGACGGAGCGCATGCCATGTTCACGCGCCTGGCTGGCTGCATTCGATGCTGCCTGCTGCGCGGCAAATGGAGTGCCTTTGCGCGACCCGCGGAACCCGAGCGACCCGGAGCTCTTCCAGGAAACCGTGTTGCCCTGGCCGTCGGTGATGGTCACGATGGTGTTGTTGAACGAGGCTTGAATGTACACCACCCCATACGGAACAACCTTGCGCTCGCGCTTCTTGAATTTCTTGTTCTTGGCGGCCTTGCCGGCAGCGCCTGCTTGTGCTTTTGCCATTAGGTCTTCGCCGTCGCTTTCTTCTTGCTGGTTACAGTGCCCTTACGCGGCCCTTTACGGGTGCGTGCATTCGTGTGGGTGCGCTGTCCCCGGACGGGCAGATTCCGACGATGCCGCAGTCCGCGATAGCTCTGAATTTCAATCAGGCGCTTGATGTGCATGGAGACGTCTTTGCGCAGGTCGCCTTCCACCTGGCCTTCGCCTTCAATCACCTGACGGATGCGATTGACCTCGTCTTCGCTCAGATCCTGAAGCTTCTTGAACGGATCGACATCCGCCGCCTTCAGGATTCGCAGCGCGCGAGGGTCGCCGATTCCATAAATGTACGTAAGCGCGATGCGTGCCTGTTTATTCCGCGGCAGATCGACGCCAGCAATACGTGCCATAGATTTTTTCCTTCTTCTTGCTTGCCCGAAACAGCTTCACCGTTTCAGAGCGGTTAGGCTGACAGCATGTTGAACATCACATCCTGCAGCAATGAGCAGCCTGAATCGGGTTCTTCGCAAGCCTTTCTACGGCTAACTCGCCCAATCCCTGCCGGCACGCGCGTCGTCAGATTTATCCCTGGCGCTGTTTGTGCTTGGTGTTTTCGCAGATCACACGCACCACCCCACGGCGGTGGATGACCTTGCACTTGTCGCAAATCTTCTTTACCGATGCTCGAACTTTCATGCTGCCCACTTCCCCTTCGTGATTCTCAACTGTGTGCCTACGCGCTATTTGTAGCGATAGACGATACGCCCGCGATTCAAATCGTACGGGCTAAGCTCGACCGCAACTTTGTCGCCCGGCAGAATGCGAATGAAGTTCTTCCGCATCTTCCCCGACACGTGCGCCAGCACCTGGTGCTTATTTTCCAGTTCCACTCGGAACATGGCATTCGGCAACGTCTCCACAACCGTTGCCATTACCTCAATCGCGTCTTCTTTCGACAATCGTTGCTCCAACCCTCCCCAGCCTTCGGGGCCCATCGGTTTCAGAAAAACTTTGAACTTCTTTGGCCGCAAAGCGAAATTGCTAGGCCGTCAAAACCTCGGCACCGTCCGCACCGACCGCGATCGTATGCTCAAAATGCGCGCTCAGGCTGCCGTCAACGGTGACTGCTGTCCAGCCATCGCCCAGTACCCGAACTGCATGGCCGCCGGCGTTCACCATCGGCTCAATCGCGAGCACCATTCCCTGCCGCAACTTCAGTCCCTGCGCTTTGCGTCCGTAATTCGGGATCTGGGGCTCTTCGTGCATCTCGGTCCCAATCCCATGTCCGACAAAGTCACGCACCACACTGAATCCCGCAGCTTCCACCACTTCCTGAACCGCCGCGCCCACATCGCCCAGCGTCGAACCAGGCCGAACCACCGCAATCGCGGCTTGCAGCGATTTCTCGGTCGTATCCAGCAGCCTCTGCGCCGGCTCGGAAATCTTTCCTACCGGCAACGTCGTCGCAGAATCGGCATAGTAGCCATCAATGATCAAGCCGCAATCGATCGAAACTACATCGCCTTCCTGCAACGTGCGCTTCGCAGAAGGAATTCCGTGGACCACTTCCTCATTCACCGATGTACACAGCACGCAAGGATAATCGTGATATCCCTTGAATGCCGGCACCGCACCCGCTTCGGCGATCTGGGCCTCGGCAATTTTCTCCAGGTCCATGGTCGTCATGCCCGGCGTGATACTTTTCCGCAGGACGTCCAAAACACTGCGCAGCGCCATTCCACTGCGCCGCATCTTGGCAATCTCTTTTGGCGTTCGAATCACAATCGCCATCCGTCCCTAACTCCGAAGCCGGACAATGGCGTCCGTAATTGCCCGAGTAATTTCGCCCACCGGCAAATCTCCATTGACCTCGGCGAACCTTGCCATACCGTGGTAATGCTCCACCACAGGAGCCGTCATCTCTTCATACATCCGCATGCGCTCGACGAAAACCTCTTCCGTGTCATCCGGCCGCTGCACTAAAACAGTGCCATCTACATCGCAAACTGTCTCATGTTCTGGCAAACAGAAGAAGATATTGTAGATACGACCACAGGCTGGACAGGAACGGCGACCCGTAATGCGGCGCAAGAGCTTAGTATAGCTAACTTGAATATTGACAGCAACAATGGGCAGCGTTTCTTTCTCATGGCTCAGTTGCTCATCCAGCCAGATCGCCTGCGGCAATGTTCGCGGAAAACCATCCAGAATATAGCCGCGACGCGTGTCCGGCTGGCGCAGCCTGTCCAGTACGATCGCTTCCACTAATTCGTTTGGGATCAGATGACCCGCATCCATCACCTGGCGCATCTGCACACCCAATGGAGACGCGCTCTTCTCCGGGTCTTTCCGCATATCCCGCAACAAGTCGCCGGTAGAGATCTGAGGAACTGACCACAGCGCCATAAAAACCTTGGACTGCGTTCCCTTGCCTGCTCCCGGAGGGCCCATCAGCAAAATTGGGCCGGGAGTGAACTTCTCTGCCATCGATGCGCTTGCCGAACCCGAATCCCCTTGAGCCGCCTGGGCTACCATGACCGCCTGCCGCGAACGCGGCCGCCCTTACCGGAAAAACCTTCATAATGACGCATGATCAGATGAGCCTCCACCTTATTGATGGTGTCCATCGCCACCCCGACCACGATCAGTAGGGACGTGCCGCCAAAGTAAAAATTGACGCCCAGTCCATTGGTCACCCACGTGGGCAGCCGATCGAAGAATCCGCCCACTAGCCAAAGATGATTCAAATGAATCCCGCTAATCATGAACTGCGGGATCAGAGAAACAATAATCAAATACAGTCCACCTACCAGCGTCAGGCGCGTCAGAATATCGTTGACATAGTCTGCCGTGCGCTTGCCCGGACGAATTCCTGGAATGAACCCGCCGTACTTGCGCATGTTGTCGGCAATATCGTCCGGCCGGAAAATGATGGAAATATAAAAGTAAGCAAAGAACAAGATCGCGATGCAATACAGCAGTTCATACCACGGCTCGCCCACATTCAACGCGTCGAAAATCGGACGGAAGAAGCGGCTGTCCTGGAAGAAGGCCATATGCTGGACCAGCAACGGCGCCGACAAAATCGAGGCCGCAAAAATCACCGGCATCACACCGCCGGCATTGACCCGCAGCGGTAAGTGCGTGGACTGGCCACCCATCAGGCGACGCCCCACGATCCGTTTCGCGTACTGCACAGGAATCCGCCGCTCACTGCGCTCCACAAACACGATGAACGCAACCACCACCAGCATCACCCCTAGCAGGATGATGACGGCAGGTATGGTAAATCCGCCCCACGCGTCGGTTTGTATCTTACCGACCAGGTCGCCAATGCCATTGGGAATTCCAACGACGATGCCGGCAAAGATTAGCAGACTCATGCCCTCGCCGATTCCTCGATCCGTAATCTGCTCGCCCAGCCACATCACAAATGTCGCGCCGGTCGTCAGCGTAAGAATCGTCATCAGCACAAAGCCAGGGCCAGGGTTGGTGACATAAGGAATGCTGCCGGAACCATGCACCAGCGTCAACGCAATGGCAAACGACTGCACCACGGCGAGGAACACCGTCATGTAGCGCGTCCACTGGGTAATCTTCTTGCGGCCCATATCGCCTTCTTTTTGCAGGCGGGCCAGAGGCTCATACACAACCGTCAACAGCTCAAAAATAATGGCAGCCGTAATGTACGGCATAATGCCCAATGCAAATACAGTCAGCTTGCGCAGGTTGCCGCCGC
>JAJXZK010000215.1 GCA_021780095.1 Acidobacteriota bacterium
ATCATCGGCGCCCAACTCCAGCCCCAGGACGCGGTCGCTTTCGCTGGTTCGCGCCGTCAGGAAAATCACGGGCGTGACGGCCAGCGCGGGGCTCTTGCGAATGCGCCGGCAAAGATCCAGCCCATCGCCGCCGGGAACCATGATGTCCAGGACGAAGAGATCGGGAGTTTTGCGTTCGGCGTCCACCAAGACTGCGGCCGGGCTGACAAAAGTTCGTACGGCAAACCCGGCAATTTCCAGGCTATGCTGCACCAACCGGGAAATGTCCTGGTCGTCTTCCAGAACGAAAATCGTCTGACTCAATTCCGGTGTCCTCTCGAGTATTGCTGTCATCGGTTCCGCAGTTTCCATGGTGCGCCTACTCCTCTGTCGAGGCAAGAGTATCGCAGTCAGACGAATTTCCTGCAAAAGAACCGTGAATGCTGTGTAACGATTGCGTGAATACGTTCGGCCATCTAACGGGCTAATTGTGCTGCGACAGCTCCTCGGCAATCTGCGCTGCCGCCTGCTCGCATTGCGCTCGATCGACATCGTGGTGCGTCACCAGACGGATGGCATCAGGCCCGGTACTGCCAACAAGAATTCCACGCTGTTTTAGCCGCGCCACCAGGTCCGATGCGCCCTTGCCGGCATTGAGTTGGAAGCGAACGATGTTCGTCTGTACACTTTCCAGATTAACCGTCAGGCCCGAAACCATAGCGAGCGATTCGGCCAGTATGCGCGCATTGCGATGGTCTTCGTCCAGCCGCCGGGTCATGGTGTCGAGAGCGATCAGCCCCGCCGCCGCCAGCACCCCAACCTGTCGCATGCCGCCGCCCAGTGACTTGCGAATGATCCTTGCCCGATGCATCAATTCCCTGGAGCCCACCAGCATGGAGCCGACCGGCGCGCATAATCCTTTCGACAGGCAGAACATGACGGTATCGAAGCCTCGCGTCAGGTCCGCGACGCCGACGTGGAGGGAGGTGGCCGCGTTGAAAATTCGCGCGCCATCCAGGTGCGTCGGCAGGGCGGCATCTTTCGCGCCCGCCCAGATTTCCTCCACCACAGGCAGCGGCGTCACCGTTCCACCAGCCATGTTGTGGGTGTTTTCCAAGGTGATCAAGCCGGTTTGCGCGCGGTAATAGATGTTGGGGGCAATCGCCGCCTGAATCTGCTTCCAGGTGAGTACGCCGCGCGTTCCAGCGATGGTTCGCGGCATGCAGCCGGAGAAGGCCGAGATCATCGCCATCTCCCACTCCACCACATGCGAGCGCGCTTCGCAGATCACTTCCTGCCCATGCTGGGTATGCACGCGGATCGCAATCTGGTTGCCCATGGTTCCAGTTGGCACGAACACGGCCGCTTCGCGCTCAAAAATCTCCGCAGCGCGCTGCTCCAGCCGGTTGACGGTTGGATCTTCTCCGTACACGTCGTCGCCGACTTCCGCAGCGGCCATGGCGGCGCGCATCTCCGGGGTAGGTCGGGTGACGGTATCGCTGCGCAAATCAATCGCGCCAATTGCTTTCGATGAAGTCGTTGCTGGTGTTTCGGCAGTTTCAATACTCACGCGAAGACTCCTTGCTGCTGGATTAGGCTTGCGACGGTCTCGTCTGACTCAACCACGCCGAGAAATCTCTGAAATACATCATTGGCGAACAGCCGCCCTTGCTGGGTTAACCTGGCTCGACGTCCATCGTATTCCATCAAACCCTGCTGGCTCGCCTCGTTGAGAATCGGCTGGTAGGCTGCAATCGCGGCCTCTCCAAACTCGCGCGCGATGTCTGCCAGCGAGACACCATCGTTTAATCGCAGGCCCAGAAACCAGGTTTCTTCCAGAGCTTCTGACCGAGACACCGGCGTTACGGTCACCCGTTCGCTGTTGACGATGTTTCGGTTCAGATAACCCGTCAGATCGTCGGTGGTGGCAACCCGGATCGCTTCTCCGTCCGCAGTCGGCAAAAACGAGTGCGCATCGAGTCCGAAGCCGAAATATGGCTGGCGGGTCCAATACTTCAGATTATGGCGCGACCGATGTCCCGCGCGCGCAAAGTTGGAAATCTCATACTGCGCGATCCCAGCCGCGTCGAACTGCTCCACGGCTGCGGTATACATGTCGGCGATGGTCTGCTCATTCGGCACCATGCCGACGCCATAGCGCGTGCCCCCAGCAATGATTTCCCGACCCAGCCGGGAATCTTCGTCCACGTCCAACATGTAGACACTCAGGTGAGGCACACCGGTGGCGATAGCTTCGCCGAGCGAATCTCTCCAGCTCTGGCGGGTCTGGTGCGGCAGGCCAGCGATCAGGTCGATGTTGATGTCGTCGATGCCGGCAGCGCGAAGACGTTCAATGTCATGGAGAGTAATGTCTCGCGTGTGGGTGCGCCCCACGGCGGCGGCTTCATGATCGATAAACGATTGCACACCGAGGCTGACGCGATGGAATCCCAGGCCCGGCATGGCGTGCAGCATCTCATCTGTAAGCTGGCCGGGAGCACATTCCAGCGTCATCTCCGCGGAATCGGCGACCGAAAATGTCTCCTGTATTGCTTTAATTATATCGTTTAACTGATTGACGTTTAGTATACTTGGAGTGCCTCCGCCGAAGTAAACTGAGTCGACATTCTTCGTCAGCGAACCTCGCCAGGCGGCAATACGTTCGAAAGATTCACGAATCTCCGCGCTCAGCTCTTCGACATACGCGGCCATTCGGTCCGCACCGTAAACTCCGGAGGCGAAGTTGCAGTAGCTGCACTTGGCGCGGCAAAACGGAACCGACACGTACATTCCAAGTGCGGGCGCGAGATTTTGCATCGGCGGCGATTGAGTTCTCATCGACAGCTTTACAGGCATCGTTCTTTGCTTATGCGGAGAATGGACGGAAACTTCGTACAATAGCAGTGTCGCATGGCAGACCCCAAACAGAGCACCCCGCAGCAAGACGACGACGTTATCGGCAAGGCTTACGACAGTCGCCTGATGCGGCGGTTGCTGGTCTATCTGAAGCCGTACCGGTTGCAGGTCGGCATTTCGCTGATCGCCATCCTTTTTACCGCCTTTGCGGATGTGCTGGGGCCGTACCTGACCAAGGTGGCTGTTGACCTGTACATGACGCCATCGCAGGCAACCAGCCATTCCCTGTGGATGCGCCATCTCAGCCGCAATCCCATGACCGGCATTACCGAGATTGCCGGAATGTATCTTGGCTCGCTGATCTTTATTTACGTCCTGGCATTCATCCAGACCTACCTGATGCAGTGGACCGGGCAAAAAGTGATGTACGACCTGCGCAGCCAGATTTTCCGCCATATCCAACGCATGCATGTCGCGTTTTTTGACCGCAATCCGACCGGGCGCCTGGTGACACGGGTGACTTATGACGTGGACGCGCTGAACGAAATGTTCACCTCCGGGGTGGTGTCGATTTTTGAGGATGTGCTGGTGCTGGCGGGGATTGTGTTCGTGATGCTGCGGATGAACTGGTGGCTGGCACTGTTGGCGTTCTCCGTCATTCCGCTGATCATGATTGCGACGCAGATCTTTCGCAAGTTTGTTCGCGAGTCGTACCGCCGGATTCGCACGGCCATTGCGCGGATCAATTCTTACCTGCAGGAACATGTCAGCGGCATGAGCGTGGTGCAGCTATTCAACCGCGAAGAGCGCGCGTTTCAGGATTTCGAGAAGGTCAATCGCCAGCACATGAAGGCGTTCAAAGACGCCATTATGGCCTACGCCCTGTATTATCCGGTGGTCGAAATTCTCAGTTCGATTGCTGTCGCTATCATCATATGGCAGGGCGGCGGAGGTGTACTGCGCGGCGTGGTCACGCTGGGCGTGCTGGTGGCGTTCATTCAATACTCGCAGCGCTTCTTCCGGCCGATTCAGGATCTGAGCGACAAATACAACATTCTGCAAGCGGCGATGGCGGCCAGCGAGCGCATCTTCAAGCTGCTGGATACACCGCCGGAGATTGTGTCGCCGGCGATCCCGGCAGTCGGCGACGGTTCCGGCCGGATTGAATTCCGCCATGTTTGGTTCACCTACCAGCGCCTGGATAACGCGATGCGTGAGCGTCTGAGGACCAGCGCAACACCGGAAAAAGAGGACGTGGAATGGGTGCTGCGGGATGTGAGCTTTACGATCGAGCCGGGAGAGACGGCGGCGATTGTCGGACATACCGGCGCGGGAAAGACCACGTTGAGCAGCCTGATGATGCGCTTTTACGATGTGCAGCGTGGAGCAATTCTGATTGAAGGGATCGACGTGCGCGACTGGGATGTTCAGGAACTCCGCCGGCGATTTGCCGTTGTGCTGCAGGATCCCGTGCTGTTCACCGGCACCGTCACCAGCAATATTCGGCTGGGCACGGAACGCATCACGGAAGAAGAGATCGAAAGCGCGGCCGACCAGGTGAATGTTGGCGACTATATTCGATCGCTGCCCGATGGATTCCATGAACCTGTGCGCGAGGGTGGCAGCACGCTTTCTACCGGACAAAAGCAATTGATCAATTTTGCGCGCGCGCTGGCGCACAATCCGCGCATTCTGATTCTTGACGAGGCCACATCCAGCGTCGATACCGAAACTGAGTTGCGGGTGCGTTCGGCGCTCACCCGGCTGGTCAGGGGCCGTACCTCCGTGGTGGTTGCGCATCGGCTATCGACGATTCAGACGGCGAATCGAATCCTGGTGATGCACAAGGGGCAGTTGCGAGAAATTGGAACCCACCAGGAACTGCTGGCGCAGAGGGGACTATATTGGAAGCTTTACCGCTTGCAATATAAGGACCAGGAGATTCCAGACCCGGCCATTCGCTCCGGCGATCCACTCGCTGTGACCGGCGACTGACCCAGCCCGCCATGCCTTCCACTCCACAGATATTTGTCTCCGCCGGCGAGGCCAGCGGAGAGAGATACGGCGCCATGCTGATCGAGGCGGTGCATGCGCTGCGGCCAGATGCTGAGTTCTTCGGCCTGGGTGGTACGGCGATGGAGGCCGCAGGCTGCGAGCGCATTGTCCGCGCCGAAGATATTGCCGTCATGGGCATCACGGAGGTGCTGCGTCATATGCCGCGCATCTATACGGAGTATCGCAGGCTGTTGCGCAGCATTCGTACCCGCAAGCCGGATTTGGCGGTGTTGATCGATTTTCCTGATGTGAATTTTCGTTTGGCGAAGGAGCTGAAACAGGCGGCCATTCCAGCGCTGTATTTTGTCAGTCCGCAGCTTTGGGCGTGGAAGCAATATCGCGTGCGCTGGGTGCGGGAGCGGGTGAGCAAAATGCTCGTGATTTTTCCGTTTGAGGAAAAATATTACCGCGATCGCGGCGTCGATGCGGAATTTGTGGGCCACCCG
>JAJXZK010000439.1 GCA_021780095.1 Acidobacteriota bacterium
GCCCCGCTCCGCAAAATCCGCACCCGCACCCGCTTCTCTCTGCTTCCGCCCCGAGGCTCTCACCTTCTTACGCAACCTGGCGCGCCACAACGATCGCGCGTGGTTTCAGCCGCGCAAGGCGCAATTTGAGGCTGAGTTGCGCGAGCCATTGCTGGCCATCGTGCGTAAAGTGACCGACGCCATGGTGGACTTTGCGCCGAACCACATTCGCCCGGCAGAAAAGTCCGTCTTCCGCATCTATCGCGACACGCGCTTCAGCGCGGACAAGCGGCCCTACAAGACGCACGTCGCCGCATGGTGGACGCACACCGGATTCGAGAAAACCTCCGGCGCAGGCTACTATTTTCACGTCAGCCCCAAGGAAGTGATCGTAGCCGCTGGCTCCTACATGCCGGAGAAAGATCAACTGGCCGCCATCCGCCATTGGCTGCTCGATCATCACGAGGAGTTCCGCAAACTGCTCCGAAGCGCAAACGTGCGTAAGCACTACGAGGAATTTGAAGGCAACGCGCTTACGCGCCCGCCCAAGGGCTTTCCAAGCGAGCATCCCGGGATGGACCTGATCCGCTGCCGGCAGTGGGGACTGGGGGCGACGCTGCCCGCGCAGGCTGCGCTCAGGAACGATCTTGCCGATGTGCTGATCGACTACTTCAAGGTCGCCGCTCCGGTGGTCGATGCGCTCAATACGCCGCTTGCCGCCGCGCTTTTGCCGAAGCGACGCGTGCTCTTCGGGCTGCGCTGAAGCCGGCATTTGCCAGTCAAATGCAGACTTCAGCGGCTCAGAATGGCCTAAAATCGGCCAAAAACGGCCTTTCCCCCACAAAAACCCAAGAAAATTGTGGAAAACCCGCATTTTTCGATTGACTTTGTACCCCCGGAAGCCGCATTGTAACCTTCGGCAGGGTTCTTCGTAGCCGCATGAATACAGGGGTTCCGCGCACCTCAAGTTCCGATCGACGTCCCTCCATGCGGAATGCAGACAGCAGGCGGAAGCCCACCACACCGGCGGCTCGAAGGGGTCGCCCACAAAGGAGAACTATCGATGGCAACTGGAATGACCAAGACAGCGTTGACTCGGCACATGGCCGAGAAGCTCGAACTGACCAACAAGCAGGCTGGCGCCTTCCTCGATCTGCTGGCTGAGACGGCGATCAAGGAGACGAAGAAGAACGGCGTCTTCGTGATCCCCGGCATTGGCCGGCTGGTGAAGGCAGAGCGCAAGGCCCGCATGGGCCGCAACCCCCAGACGGGCGAGGCCATCAAGATCAAGGCCAAGACCGTGGTGAAGTTCCGCGTGGCCAAGTCCGCCAAGGACACCATCGCGCCTCCGAAGAAGTAGTGTTTTCTGGTTTCGGACGAGAGGAGAGGGGCCCGCGGGCTTCTCTCCTTTTTCGTTTTGCCCACAATGCGCCCGATTCAGGCCATCACGTTGGCCCAATGACGGCCGGGCAATCGCGGGCTGCGTGGGGCCAGGATGCCGGCGAGCGGAGGCTCCCGCCGCAGGGAAAAACGCGCGGTTTTTGGGAGACGCTAAACCGTACACCTGAGCTCGCACGGTTTCGCGATTTACTCCACCTGAAGCGCCACGGAAATTGCGATTCGACGACCTTGACTTGCGTTTTGCGGATCAGCGGCGAGGTTCTGGCGTGCGATCCCACCCTCCACGCGATGAAGCTGCGCGGTGGCTGGCACACCATCGGTCGTGGGAAATCACCGGAGGTCCAGACGCCCGTGAGACGGAAAATAACTTGGTACTGTCCAATCCGGCTAGAAAATAAATTTCAATGCCAGCTGTCCAATTCGCGGATTGCCATTCATTGACTGGATCGCTCCAAATGTCGGTGAATTTGCCGTCAGATTGGGATTACCCAGGTTTGTATGGTTGAGCACGTTAAAGAATTCGGCGTGGAACTGGAAATATGCGCTCTCACTCTCATTCACGGCAAAGTTCTTCATCAGTCCCGGATCCCACGTAACATATCCAGGCCCGTTGATGGCGTCCTTGCCGACATTTCCATATGTTCCAAGCGGATAGTTGGTATTGGTGTAATGCGTAACAAACGATGACGGATTCACGTCGTTCACACACGGCACATGGCTCCCGCAACCATCGCCACCGAAGATATTCGGCGTGATTTGCTCTGCCCGGTCGCGACCGAGACCTGTCAAGGAACGGTCCTGTCCTGCTAGCGCAGTGAGGCCATAGCCGGACTGATAGTTGACAATGCCGGTCATGATCCAGCCGCCCGCTGCCATCCGTTCGACAAGGTTGTGCGATTGCAGCGTCGGAAGCATCCAGACGTAAGAGGCGTTAAAGATTTGCCTGTGGTCAAAGTCCGAACGACCGTAGTCAAACTGGTGCCTATTCGGATTTGTCCACGGCAGCGTCGAATCGCTCTGCGACGCGATGCCCGCGTTTCCCTGTCCTGCTGGCACATCGTCCAACGCCTTTGAATAGGTGTAGTTGACCATCAGCGTGACCGTCTTCATTCGCCTCTGGAGGTTGAATTGCAAGCCGTTGTAATTGGAAATCAGATCGTCTGTGCCCTGTCCAATCGAGCTATAGCCCTGAAAGATGCGCCGCTTGTCGGTCGAAAGCGTAGATCCCGGAATGTAAACAGCCGGATTCAACTCTATCGTCTCGGTCTGGTGCCGCGACTGCGATCCTACGTACGACATAGTAAACAGAAGTTGATGCGAAAACTGATGTTCCACCGTAAGGTTGTAGTTGTAGGTAACAGGAGGGAGCATCCGTGAATTGTGGGATGGATCATAGGTAACCGCTAACACGGGAGCAGGAAAAGTAGAATTCTTTGAAGGTACAGCAGGTACTGGAAATGGATTCGTCATGCCTAAATACGGATTGGAGAAAGTCCCCTGCGGCGTAATCACATCAATCTGCGTACTGAAGGGTGAAACATCGACGAACCGGTTGTTCTCGATGCCCACTTGCTGTGAATCGTAAAAGATACCGACACCCCCGCGAATGCTGGTTGTACCTTTGCCGGTTGGATCAAATGCAAACCCGACGCGAGGAGAAAAGTCGAACTTCGTGCTGGTTACGCCATACTTAGGCATCCCCGCATCCCCCGGAAACAGCAGACCCGCCGGGGCGTTGGGAAATTGCGTCGATACGATCCCCGCGTAATAGTTAGACATGCGAAACTGCTCCACGCGTCCATTCACTTCATACCAGGGGATGAACGGCGCCCAGCGAACGCCCAGGTTCAGTGTCAATCTCTGCGATACATGGTAGTCATCCTGCAGGTAAAGCGCAGCGACCCAGTCACGGTCATCTTTGAACTCGCCATTGCCCTGCTTGAACTCGCGAATGCTGCCCAGTAAGAATGAGGCAAGTGCATTACCCCCGCCGAGGGTCGGTGACGAAGTATTATCCGCAGTAAACGAGAAGGTACCGCCGGCAAGATAGGCATCTCGCAGGATTGTCTGGCCGCGAGCTATCATTCCACCGAAGGCGATGTTGTGTTTGCCATGAATCCAGCTTACGTCGTCGGCGACCAAATAGTTATTGCGGTCCATGATCGACGGAGGGAAGGTGCCGTTGGCGTTGAAATATCCGCTGACGCTGATGCCGTCCAGCGCTTTTGCAAAATTGGCCGGCTGTGTCACGGCTACACCAAGGTCTGCCACGCTGATGGAATTGCTTGGCGGACCGGCATTCGTGGTTACGCGCGAGAAGGACAACCGAATATCGTTCAGCAAATTCGGCGTAAACGTGTGAGTCTCACCGATAATTGCATTGTGTGAGTAAATCTGCGAGTAACTCACCAGAGATAGGTAATTCGAAGGATCCAGAAAAGGATTGTCGTCGTATTTATCCAGGTAGTAGCGCTCGAAGAGATGGTCATTCTGCGACAGCGTCTCATCGCCACGGATCAGATACTCGTTGAATGACTGTGAAAGCGGTAGAGAATAGGTTATCTCGCCACTGGACGAACTCGCTTGTGGCATGTAGTTAGTAACAAATTTCTTTGCCGCCGGATCGAATGTCTTGGGATCAATCTGGTTGCCGGGATATTGCACTCCCGTGGCGGGATTGAAGATTGGCGATGAGATAGCCGAGAAATCCCCGTTCATCTCCGCAGCGGTGGGAACAAATGCTGTCTTCCCGTTCTGTATATCGCGAATCTGGGTCTGCTGATAGCCCCCGAAGAAGAAAATCTTATTGTGCCGGATGGGACCGCCAAGGACACCTCCAAACTGGTTGCGCTTTAGCTGATCTATAGGCTTCGTGTTGGTCTTCGGGTTATAGGCAAAGTAGTTCGCTGCATTGAACACGGCGTTGCGCACAAATTCGAACAGGTCTCCATGGAAATGATTGGTCCCGCTTTCGGTAATCGCGTTCACCACCGCACCAGAATTACCTCCGTAACGTGCGGAGTAGTCGCTCGTCTGCACACTGAATTCCTGCAATGCATCCGGGAAGGGAAAAGGTTGATTGACATTGGTGTAAATATCGTTGTTGGACGAACCGTCCAGATTAAATGCGGTCTCATTGGCGCGTGATCCGTTGGTTGAAATAGTGATTGCAGCAGGAAGGGTTTTGTACTGTCCCTGATCCGAACCATCGGCAGGCGCCTGTGTTGTGCCTGGCACCAGCAGCGCCAACTGCACAGGATTGCGTCCGTCTAGCGGTAGATCTACGATACGCTTTTGCTCAACAACATCGGACAGTGTCGAAGATGTGACATCGACCTGGATGGGGGGGACCGCGCTCACTGAAATGGTCTGGGAAGAGCTAGCCAATGTCATCGAGAGATCTACCGTTAGATTCTGATCGGCTAAAAGAGTGATGTTCATCCGGGTGAGAGAAGTAAAGCCACTGGTGCTCGCTGTGATCGAGTACACCGCTGGCGGTAGCGACGGCACCACATAATAACCCTGGGAATTAGATTTGACTTCGCGTGTGGAACCTGTATTTTGGTTGATCACTTTCACGGATGCGGACGGGATAACGGCTCCGGTAGGATCGGAGATAGTACCCACGATGGTTCCTGATCCGGCCTGTGCATACAAAGCTGTTACGCCTAGGCACATGGTCAGAAATACAAGCAGCATTTGGCGGCGATTGGACTTCCTTCCAAAAATCGACAGTAAACCCTTTAAAAACATCGCTTTCATTGTGCGCTCCTTCCTTGGTTATCCCCATCGGAAATAGCTCTGCTCCGGATAGTCACGGTTCGAATCATCTCCGACTAGTGTGCGCCGGTTGTTGATCTAACTGTTGATCTAACGAGTCGAGCAAAATCGTCTGCAAGCAAGCAAGCGAGCGAGCGAAAGACACCTCCCAAAGTTGATTCAA
>JAJXZK010000408.1 GCA_021780095.1 Acidobacteriota bacterium
TTTAGGATCTGGCCGTTCTGGAACTTCACGCCGGTCCGTAAATGAAAGATATACGTCAGAGAATTGGGTGTATCCCACGAAGTCGCGAGGTCGGGCTGCAGGTTGAATTGCGCATCCTTCCTTACCAGCGAATCGAAGATCAATTCGTCGATTCGCTCGGACTGCCCATCGTTCCCAATGCGCGGGTCCAGGTTGGTTGGGCTGCTTTCAATCAATACCGTCACAGTATTCGGATCAACCGGTTTTGAGCCGCAGCCCGGCAGCATGGCAGCGCTGCCGAGTGAGATCGTCGCCAAACCGACGAATGCTGCGGCGCGAATGAAGCCCACGCGCCGGTTATGCATGCGTGATTCTTCCCAGGATGGCCGCTCGTGTCGCGCCCGTGGCCCGCGGTACGTTTCCAGGCTGGCGATGCCAGGTTTGATATGCCAGCAGCGCGAACGCCATCGCCTCTTTCGCTGCCGCGGGCATTCCAAACTCGTCGCTGGTCTTGATGCTGATCTTCCCGAGCGATTCCAATTCGCGCCGGATCGTTTCCATCAGAGTACGATTTCGTGCGCCGCCACCTGCAACAATATAGTCCGTAGAAATGTTGCCGAGAGAGGACGCAACAAAATCTTTCCACGCCCGCCCTATGCTTCTTGCCGTCAGCGCTGTCGCAGTCGCAACGGCATCCTCTGGTCGCTTGCTATGCTTCCGGCAATCTGCCAGAAATCGAGCCGAGAATTCGCGCCCAAACTGTTCTCTGCCAGCAGATTTTGGCGGATGCGACTGAAAAAATCGTCCGCGCAAATAGTGTTCGACGAGCGAGTCCAGCACGCGACCTCGCTTCGCTATCGCACCTTGAACGTCATATTTCCTGCCGAAGCATTCTGTCATTAGCGCGTCGATCACCATATTCGCCGGACCGGTATCGAAGGCGAAAATCTCCTGTTGTGAAGCGCCTGCCGGAATTACCGTCAGGTTGGCGATGCCACCCAAATTCTGCAAAACCCGATTGCGCCTGGGATGGTGAAACGCCACATAGTCCAGTAGCGGCACCAATGGTGCGCCCTGGCCGCCGAGAGCCAGATCCGCAGGCCGAAAGTCTGACACTACCGGAACGGCAAGCTCGGCAGCAATGACAGAAGGTTCGCCCATTTGCCATGTGCAGGCCACCGGCGCGCCAAGAAATTGCCGGGCGACGCCCTGATGGTAGATCGTCTGGCCATGGCAGCCGATAAGGTCGAGACGCACTGGATACTGTTTCAGCGCCAACTTCACAGCATCGGCATATAGTTGGCCCAGCCGCCAATGCAATTGCGACATCTCTGCAACGGATGCATTGTCGGCGTTCATCATCTGCAAGATGCGTTTGCGGACACTGGCAGGATAGGGAACAGCCACATGCGACATTAGCCGGACGCGCGGAAAAGGATTGGATGAGGTCCGCAACGGCGCTATTCTGACGAGCGCGATGTCAATCCCGTCCGCGGATGTGCCGCTCATGATTCCAGCCACGGTCATCGCACCGATTTCTTTCTCAGGAGAAAGTTTTGTGGGGGAGGAAGATTTCATTCCGCCGCCTCGCGAGTCGCGTGTGCAATCCTTGCCCGCAAACGTTCCTGCGCGGCTTGTAACCGCTTCAGTCCGGCGGCAGAAAGGGGTCGAGGTAGCGTTGACTTCGTCAGAAGTTTCAGCTTCGCGCTTGCAACCCGCTTGGCAGCCCTGTCGACCGCTCGCGCGAAAGCGGGAGAGCGTTCCGCCTCATGCAGCAGGGCTTCATGCGTCCCCAGCACCCGATCGGCGCGATGACAGAGTTCCAGCAGGTCTGTTCCAGCGGCCACTGCTTCAATCGCAGCGGACTCGGCCGACGCGTGGTTAAGGACTCCGCCCATCTCCATGTCGTCGGAAATGACCAACCCACGATAGCGCAGTTTCTCCCGCAGCACTTCCTGGATCCAGAAACGTGAGAGCGATGCGAGTCGCGACGGCTTTTCTATTTTCGGATAGGCTGCGTGATTCACCATCACCATCGGGAGCTCGGCACGAAGCCTGCGGTACGGCTCCAGATCCTGCTCCCAGATTTGGTCCCACGTTCGGCGGATGTTCGGGGTCGCGTGGTGGGAATCTAATGTCCCTCCGCCAAGGCCGGGGAAATGTTTGCCGCACGCCATGATTCCATGTTGCTGCAGCCCTGCAATAAATTCGCGGGCGTATGCAATCACGTTCGCTGGATCGGCAGAGACAACGCGGGTTCCCATGACTTCGCGCGAAACCGGCAACGCCAGATCCAATACTGGAGCCAGGTTCAGGTTGAAGCCGAGCGCGTGCAGCATTCGTCCAATCAGCAGGCCACTCGCGTGAATCACCTCAGGCTGATGGGTCGCAGCAACTTCCTCGGCGGAGGGCGTCGACCCTACCAGATCGCGCAGTCGATCGACCGTACCGCCTTCTAGGTCGACACAACGAAAAAAAGGTGCTGTGAGCGCGGTCGCGGCTTGGTGCCACAGCGCATGCAACCGGGCCGATGTCTCGATGTTGCGACGAAACAGAATCATCCCGCTGGGTTGCAAGCTTCGAAGCCATGCCACTTCCAATGCCGATAGCGATGTCGACTCGACACCGACGATCAGCAACGACCCGACGCGATGCCGCAGTGCGGTTGTTTTCATGCGCGCGTCCCCATCGTCGATCCCTCACGAACTTCTTGCTGCAGTTCCTGCAAAAGATTCAGCGCCTGCATGGGCGTCAACGAATTCAGGTCGAGCGATTGAATCTGATCGACAACGCGCTGGGACAATGGAGTGAACAACGTCATCTGCACATCCGGTTCGCGGCTGCATTCGATTTCACGTTTCTCCGATCGCTCATGCTGACGCAAAATCTCTCTCGCCCGCACCACCACTTCCTGCGGAATGCCTGCCAGCCGGGCCACTTCAATCCCATAGCTTTTGTTGGCGGCGCCTTCCTCTACGGCGTGGAGAAAAACAATTCCCTTGGGGCTTTCCTGCACGGTCACACGCAGATTTTTCAGCCGAGGCAAGATCCCGGCGAGCATAGTCAGCTCATGATAATGCGTGGCGAATAAGGTCCTTGCGGACAATGCTTCATGAATATGTTCAACCGTCGCCCAAGCCAGAGACATGCCATCGAAGGTCGCCGTGCCGCGACCCATTTCGTCCAGCAGCAGCAGCGATCGGGGCGTCGCTGTGTGCAAGATCGTCGCCGTCTCGGTCATCTCCACCATGAAGGTCGAACGACCCTCGGCAACATTGTCGCTGGCGCCGATCCGCGTGTAAATGCGGTCGACGAGTCCCAGCCGCATCCGTTGCGCCGGAACAAAACAGCCCATCTGCGCCAGGATGACGAGCAGCGCGGCCTGCCGAAGATAGGTGGATTTGCCGCCCATGTTCGGCCCGGTCAGCAGCAAGAGACTCGGCCCTTCAGTGTCGAGATAGATGCTGTTGGGAACGAACCTTCCTTCTGACGACTGCTCCATGTGCCACTCAATCACAGGATGACGCGCCGCCAGCGCTTCAAAAACCCCAGAGTCGTCGACCTCGGGGCGCACATAGCGTCGTGCTGCTGCCAGTTGCGCAAAGCATGCGAGCAGGTCGATTTCGGCAATCGTTTCCGCAGTGGCGCGAATGCGTGCGCTGGCTGCGAGAATCGTCTGGCGCAGTTCAATAAAAATGCGCCGCTCAATTTCCAGGCAGCGTTCTTGCGCGCCCAGCACACTGCGTTCGAAATCTTTCAGTTCCGGCGTGGTAAACCGCTCCGCATTCACCAGCGTCTGCTTGCGTTCATACTCCGCGGGAACATTGTCGAGGTTCGATTTTGTGATCTCAATGTAATAGCCGAACACGGAGTTGTACCGCACCTTCAGCGATCCAATCCCGGTCCGCTGCCGTTCACGTTCCTCAATCGCTGCGATTGATTGTTTCCCGCTCAGGCTGAGCAATCGCAGTTCGTCCAGTTCCGCATTGACCCCGGCAGCGATCACTCCGCCGTCTTCCAAACGCACCGGAGGCTGTTCTGCGAGTGTCGTAGAAATTGCCTGCTGTAGATCTTCGAGGCTATCCAGGGATGACTGCATTCGTTGCCACGACTGCGACAGAAGCGGCGTAATCGCGGTGGCCACCAGGGGCAATTTCACCGCGGACGAAGCGAGCGCCAGTAAATCGCGAGGCCCGGCACTGTCGAGCGAGATCCGGCTCAGCAATCGCTCCAAGTCGAGAATGTCCGCAATGCTGTCTCGTACACGCTCACGGATCTGCAAATGTCTGTGCAACTCCGCCACGCCATCGAGGCGCTCATGAATGGCCGCAAGTTCGATCAGAGGCCGGAGAATTGTGGCGCGCAGCTTGCGCTTACCCATCGGCGTCAGGCACATGTCCAGCGTATGAAACAGCGTCGTACGGCGTCGCGCATCCGGCATCAGCGGCTCGACAAGTTCGAGATTACGCACGGTCACAGCATCCAATTGCAGGCAGCCGCTATGCTCGTAATAGCGGACTCGGTCGATGTGCTCCAACTGGCCCAGTTGCGTGGCGCGCAAATAATGCAGAATGCTTCCGGCCGCCACCGCAGCCGTGGCGTGACCCTCTAACCCGAACCCTGCCAGTTCGCGGGTGCCCAGATGATTTTCCAGCAGCGGCACGGCGTAGTCCCGGGTCAACACCCACGGTTCCAGGTGAGTCACGGTGCGGGAGCGCAAAGCATCTTCCAGCGATGCGGCCAGGCCGCCACTGTTTTCAGCCAGCAGAATTTCAGCCGGATTGAATCGCGCCAGTTCGTCGCTGGCCTGGTTTGCGGCATCCTGCGTATCGCGGCCGCGGAATTCCGTCGCGCGAAAATCGCCGGTCGAGTTATCCAGCAGTGCCAGTCCAATCGTCGAGCCGTCAAGGCACAGCGCCGCCAGAAAATTGTTCTGTTCGGAGTGCAGCGTGGGATCAATCGCCGTGCCCGGTGTCAGCACACGCGTCACCTCCCGGCGCACAATTGTTTTTGTGAGCTTGGGGTCTTCCAACTGCTCGCAGATCGCGATGCGATAGCCCAGGCGCAACAAGCGTGTGATGTACTGGTCGGCAGCGTGATGGGGAACACCGCACATCGGGATGGCCCGTTCCTTGTCGCGCGATGTGAGGGTGATCTGAAGTTCACGCGCCGCAGTCTTGGCGTCCTCGTAAAACAGCTCGTAAAAGTCACCCAATCGAAAGAACAGCAGCGTGTCCGGATGTTTCTGTTTCGCCGCGGCATACTGCCGCATCAATGGCGTTGAGGCCATTTCCAGGGTGGGATTCGGGCTGGCGCTGGATACGGACAGACGGCT
>JAJXZK010000091.1 GCA_021780095.1 Acidobacteriota bacterium
CGTAAAACGACCTGAAGATTCATGGGTACAGAGCAGGGCGAATTGTCGAGGGTACCTGGCTGGAATCGATATTGCTTGACGGCTTCCAGTACAGTGCGATTCATTGCGGGGCTGGTGGAACTCACGATGGAAGGGTCGACGGGTTTGCCTGTGCGGTCGACGGTCAGATGAACAACGAGGATGGTGTCTTCCGGATAAGAATCGCCGTTCCATTGAATCTTTGCGGAGTGGATCAATTTGGGAGCGACAATTCCATTGGAAACGCGAACGGGCGCTGAGGTGGAAGTGGTGGAAGTTTCATCGTTGCGGGGCGCGGTGGAGTCGGTCGATTGGATGAGGCTGGACATTGCGGAAGGAGGGCTGGGCGTCTTGGGTTGGGCAGGCGGACTAGCCTGCGCGAGCAGGAGTATCGGGGACAGCACGAATGTAGACGTAACAATTTTACGTACCATGGGTGGCTTCTCCAATGGCAAATGTGCCCGTCACCAAAATAGACTACAGATATAACGATTGTCAAGAGCCATTCCAAATCAGTGCTCATCCTATTATTTGTCATAGGCTTAGGTTGCTCTATTTCGAATAGGATGTGGTTTTTAGGCGCGAATGCCGGATGCTTGCGACAGGGTGAGGAGAGAGTTTCTGCCGCGCATCCGGAGGGTAAATCTCTGAATCCGGTAGAGTCCCTTCGATTGCGAATGAGAATTCCACGGGCGCGCAAACGCGAACTTGATGCTGTGGGCGATCTGGTTTTTTCATGAGATGTTTATGGAAAAATCGCAGCGGCACATTTGGATAAAGGTGCGCCTTGAGTCGCGAGCAGAGAGAGATTCGACGGATGAGGGAGTCAGGATGAGCGAACGAATATACGAACGGCGATTCGGAGCCAGCATGATCCGGTGCTGTGGGTTGTTGCTGGTTTTCCTATTTTGCGGAGTAGGTTTCGCGGCGACACTGACACCGAGGAGTGCGGCTCGTGAGGCAAAGCTGGCGGAGTTAACTGGGCAGTTGCGGATCGGGTCGGAATACTTTCTAAATCGCACCGACACAAAAGGGTATGTCGAGAAGCAATTCGAATCGATGCACGCGACGGGGCTGACGGTGGTGCGGATTTTTTTGATCTGGGACGATGTGGAGCGGGTGCCGGGCGTCTGGGACTTCAGCCATTACGATTGGATCTACGATGCCGCGGCGAAGAATGGAATCCAGATTGCGGCGACGTTGTGTCCAGAAGATCCGCCGGGATGGGAGGGGAAGACGACCTTCTACCATAACCGCGTCAATTTGAACGATCCGGCGAATCGCGCTGCGGCGGAAGTTTATTTACGGAGGGTGGTGGAGCGGTATAAGAACAGTCCCGCGCAAGGCGCGTGGCTCTTGATGAATGAGCCGGCAAAGTACGATACCGAGCCGGCGACGTTTCACGCTTTTGGAGACTGGCTGCAGTCGAAGTATGGGACCTTGGGGAATTTGAATCGGGTGTGGTTTCGGCCGCTGAAGCGATTTTCAGATGCGACCATCACGGGCGCGCAGCTGGAGAATTACTGGACAGATTACAACGCTGTCATCGACTGGCGAGAATTCAACGTCGACAACCTGATCAACCAGTTGGACTGGCTCAGGCAGCAAGTGCTGGCGATCGATCCGAATCATCCTGTGCACTTTAATGTGACCCATCCGTTGGGCGATGCGGATGGTCAGGATGCGTGGCTGGAGAAAAAGATCCAGGACATTGTGGGCGTGTCGATGCATTGGACGATGCAGCCGACCACGCCAGAGCGCGATTACGGTGAGCTGTTTGCCTACCGGCTGGACATCATGGCGGGCGCCAGCGCGGCGCGGCCACACAAGCCACTGTGGGTGACGGAACTGCAGAGTGGGCCTGTTGCCTATTCAGGAAGGTTCGCGATGACCGAGACGCCGGGCGATTTGACGCGATGGATGTGGGATGCGTATGGAGCGGGTAGCCGGGCGGTGATCTTCTGGCTATGGAATCCGCGCGTGACGGGGACGGAGGCTGGAGAGTGGTCGCTGGTGAGCCTCGATGGAACTCCGTCTGTGCGTGTGCCGGCGGTGAAGGCGATTGCGGACACGTTGCAGCAAAATCCGTGGCTTAATCAAGCGCATCCACAACACGCGAAGGTGGCCATTCTGTATAACCGCGAGGCGCAGGTGCTGATGAGCCTGGACGGGAGGCAGCAGCATCGCCAGCAGGAGGTGGAGAACTCATTGCGGGGCTGTTACCTGGCGCTGCATCGGGCGCATGTTCCGACGGATTTTGTCGATCTGGATCAGTTGAAGCGCGGCGAACTGCAGAAGTATGACGTGCTGTACATTCCGTATTCGTACGCCCTGGACGATGCGGCGATTGCGGCGCTGGAATCCTACGTGCGGCAGGGTGGGACGCTGTGGGCGGATGGGCTGACGGGATGGAAAGACGCGACCGGAACGATTCGCCCGACAATACCTGGAGGACTGACGGATTTGTTTGGTGTGGAGGCGACGGATTTGTATCCGGTGCAAGCGGGCCATCCCTATTCCGTGACGGCGGACAACGAAGAGGGCGGGGAATTGTGGAGACTGCCACTGAAGTTGAAAGGCGCCGAGGTGGTTCTGCGAACGCCGGATGGAGAACCGTTTGAAGTGAAACATAGCTTCGGCAAAGGGCAGCTGTTTTATTTTGAATCGGCGGTGTCGCTGGCGTACGATATGCGGTTCAATCCGGTAGTGCAGCAATGGATCGTGGCGCCTTCTCTGGCGGACGCGAGTCATCAACAGGTATCGCTGACGCAGGGCTCGCGAGAGATTATGTTTCGCGGGATGGTGCAGCCGGAGGGGCTTGCCGCGGTGCTATCCAACTGGGGCGATTCGCAGAAGGCCGTGGTCAGCTTTCTTGGCGACTATAAAGTTGTCGATACAATGACGGGAGAGACGGTGCCTGTGACGGAGGAGAATGGCCGCACGCTGGCCACCGTCGCCATGAAGGCCGGGGCCGTTGCCATTCTGAAGGCGACGAGACCTTAGGCGACGCGACTCGTCCAACCAGCTGAAATCGATGATGAAAACGAACTATGACAAATTCCCCGTGGTGCAGGTGACGCAGCGGGATGAAGATTGCGTGGCCGATTGGCAGGCGATTGTCGGTGCGGTCGCCTCAGCCGTGAGCGGCCGCGAGCGATCTGTATTGGTGATCGAGTGCTATCCCGGCGTGGACCTCGCGGAAATTGAACGCGAGCTGGTGTCGAGGTTGCATCCCGAGACCTTAGTGCGAGCCGCGGATGCATTGAAAGACGCGAGCGAACTGATGGCGCAATTTGCGGAGACGTTGGGCGATGATCCTGTGTTCGCGAGAATGCGGCCCTGGACGATTGCGGATTTTCTATCCGCGGAGCGGGTCGAAAAGTTGCGGGGGCAAGTACGCGCTGACGCCAAGGGCTTGACGGTTGTGCTGGGAACGGGTGCGGCGCAAATTGCGCAGACACGGGACGTGCTGATTTACGCGGATCTGGCGCGATGGGAAATTCAGCGACGGCAGCGACGGCATGGGATTGGCAACCTGGGCGCAAACAATGCTGGTGCATCGGCGCGAGAATTGTACAAGCGCGCATTTTTTATCGACTGGCGAGCGGCGGATCGAGTTCGACTAGAAATTTTCGAGCAGATTGATTTTTTTCTCGACACAAATATCACGGAAGATCCGCGAATGATTGCCGGGGAACTGTATCGGGCGGGATTGAAAAAAACTTGCACGCGCCCGTTCCGCGTGGCGCCGTTTTTCGATCCCGGACCCTGGGGCGGCGAATGGATGCGACGGCATTTCGATCTGCCGAAGGAGGCACCGAATTTTGCGTGGTGTTTCGATTGCGTGCCCGAAGAGAACAGTCTTCGGCTCGGATTTGGTTCGCGGGCGGTGGAGTTGCCGGCGCTGACGCTGGTGCATCAACATCCCGAGGAGTTGCTGGGCGCTGAAATTTACGAGCGATTTGGCGCGGAGTTTCCGATTCGATTTGATTTTCTGGACACTGTGGGCGGCGGCAATCTTTCGCTGCAGGTGCATCCGTTGAAGGAATTCATTCGCGAAAAATTTGGGCTGACGTACACGCAGGATGAAAGCTACTACCTGCTGGATGCGGGGCCGGAGGCGGTGGTCTATCTGGGACTTAAGGAGGGAATTGATCGCGCGCAGATGGAGCAGGATTTACGGATGGCGCAAACGGGGGAGCAATCTTTTCCGGCGGAAAAATATGTGAATACATGGCCGGTCGAGAAGCATTCGCATGTTTCAATTCCGGCGGGCACGATTCACTGCTCTGGAAAGAATGGAATGGTGCTGGAGATCAGCGCGACACCGTACATTTTTACATTCAAGCTATGGGATTGGGGCCGGATGGACCTGGACGGAAAGCCGCGGCCCATCCACCTGGACTATGGCATCGCCAATATTCAGTGGGACCGGACGACGGAGTGGGTGCGGAAGAATTTGGTGAATCCGGTGCGCCCGATCGCAAGCGGACCGGGATGGCGGGAGGAATCGACGGGGCTATACGAGGCGGAGTTCATCGAGACGCGAAGGCACTGGTTCACGGCGCCGGTCGAGCACGATACTCAGGGAAATCTAAATGTTTTGAACCTGGTGGAAGGGGAACAGGCTGTGGTGGAGAGCCCGACCGAGGCGTTCGAGCCGTTTGTGGTGCATTACGCGGAGACGTTTATTGTTCCAGCAGCGGTGGGGGAATATTGCATTTCGCCGGTTGGAGAGGTGAGCGCACCGCTGGCGACCATCAAGGCGTATGTGCGTGCTGCCGCGCCGTGCCAGCGCTAACACGGGGCGGGGAGGCAGCGTCGGTGAGCAGCGGAATCGCTCCCAGGAGTCCAGCGTGATTGCCTAGCGCCGCGGGAAGAATTCGGACGGGGCCGCTTGGCGTCCAGGAATACTTGCCGGCATAGTCGCGGATGTAGGGAAGAATGATATCGCCGCTCCGCATGACGCCACCGCCAAAGACAACCAACTCCGGACCGTAGGCGTGGATCAAACCGACGGTTCCACAGGCCCAGACGTGCAGGCAGCGATCGCGGACACCGACGGCGACAGGATCGCCTTCGCGAGCCAGCTCAAACAGCGCGCGAAAATTGATGCGGTCGAGTGCGGCGAGTCGACTCTGCTGAAACCCGGGCCACTCGCGGGCGATCAATGGCAATGCCCATCCGGAGGCTTCGGCTTCCATACATCCAAAGCCGCCGCAGGTACATTTTCTGCCGGTAAAGAGAGCGGGGATGTGGCCGCCGAGACAACCGCCCTGCACCTGCTTGGTGCGATAGACTTTGCCGCCGGCCATCGCAGCCCCGCCGATGCCGGTGCCAAGGGTGATCATCACGACATCATCGGCACCTTTCGCGGCGCCGGCATACCATTCGCCGAGCAGGGCCATGCGAGCGTCATTTTCGAGTGCGAAGGGCAGTCCAAAATCCTTGAGTGTCCAGGCGGGAAGATCGATGCCGGGGGAATCTTCAAATTTGCCGTTGGTCGAGACCACGCGACCGGTGGTTCGATCGACCATGGCGGCGCAGCCCATGGCGACGCCGATGCAGTCTTCGACGGGGATGGAAAGCCGCGCGAGCATGTCGTAGACGATGGATTTGAAGCGGGGCAGAAGTGGCAGAAGCTCGCCGCCGGCGTCGACAGGAATTTCCTGCGACATGAGGATAGTCTCATCCTCCACGATGGCGAGGGTGACGTGGGACCCACCCAGATCAAGGGAAATAGCTTTCATGGTGTACCCAAAGGCGAATTTGCGCAAAAAGCCGGAAGGTTCAGAATACTCGAAATTCGCGGAGGCGAGGCGCCAGCGAGGAGGAGCGAGATTATGTGCAGGGCTGGGCAAGATCTGACGGGCAAAGAAAATGCCGGGAATCCACGAGGACCCCCGGCAGTGGTAAAGCGGGTTTTAGAAATCGTACCGAAGGGAGAATTGCTGTTTACGGGTCTGGACCAACGAAGAACTATAGATGCCGAAGCCGGCACCGCTGGTGACCTGAGTGTTGAGGCCGCCATTGCTGCTGATGGCGCTGGTATCGAAGCGGGACGAATTCGATACGTTAAACACGTCCCATCCAAAGCGAAGTGTCTGGTTGCGGAACGTATTCCATATCTTGAAGATGCTGGCATCCTGCTCAAAATACCCATCGCCGCGGAAGGCGTTGCGGCTGCCGCCTTCTCCTGGGTAGGGATAGCGGAGAGGGTGGCCGGTGGCAATACCATTATTGAGCCCGTTGGGATCGGCGAAGACCTCCGGCAGGCCGCCGGCAATCAGATGTTTATGAACCTTGATGGGTCCAGTGACCACGGCAGGAGTATTTTGCTGATAGTCGGTGGCGTAACTGAGCGGCGGCAGAATGCTGAAGGGAAGGCCGCTGGACAGGCGAGTGACGCCCGACAATGTCCAACCGCCAATAATGGCGTTGATGACTCCGTTGGACTCGGCACCAAAGCGCATGCCGCGACCAAATGGAAGTTGATAGATGAAATTGCCGGTCAGCAGGTGGCGGATGTCGTAATCGGAGAAGGCCCGGTTCGACTTGGATTGAAAGCATTGGTAATGAAGCTGAAGCTGTTGGTGGTGAACTCGCTGGCACGCTCGGTGTCCGACCCCATATCAATCGCGTTCGACAGCGTATAGCTGAAGTTGAAGGAGAAGCCCGAGCTGGTGACCTTGCGCGCTGTCAGCTGGAAGGAGTTATAGCTGCTGTTTCCGATGGAAGACCAGGCATAGAGCGAGGAGAACTGACGCTGATAGTAGCGGGTCGTGACATTGCCATTGGCGTCAATGTAGGGACCGCAACCGAGCCCTCCCTCACTGGGCTGGCAATAGGCGTCAAGCTGGACCAACGCGTAGGAGTCATTTCCGGTGACGGCGTTGGGCTGATAGATGTTCGTGTAGATATTCTGGGTTGCGCTCTGGCCGCCGTAGGCGAGATAGGGGAACATATTTTCCCAATACGGGATGGGCTGCACGGTGGTGGCACCGGCATAGGTCGCAATGGACAATAGCTTGGCCGCTTCAAAGTAATCCATGCCGGACTTTGGGTCGACCAGGTCGAGCGGTGTGGCGATGTCGTTTTGCTGCAGCAAGTGACGGCCGAATGTACCGACGTAGTCTCCCTCTATCGAAAACCCGTGGGGAAGCTCGCGTTGCAAGGATAAGTCGAATGCGATGGTGTACGGCGTCTTGATTTTGTTGTCGACGCCCCAGGTAATTGCAAGACCGGTGTTGACGTTGTTTGGCGGCGTATATGGGTATTGGATGACGGATGGAATCGAAACTCCGGCCAACGGGGGAACCGCAGTGACACTGGTGAAGCGGGGCGCATTGTCCACTGAGAATTGACCGGCCGGGTTGGAAATTGAAGTGGTCAGACCGAAGGAGCCGAATTTGGCGAAGGTATCCACGATGCCTTCACCAAAATGGTCAAAGTACATGCCACCGCCGACGCGAATCGATGTTTTGCTGTCCGGCGCGACGACTAAGGCAATGCGGGGAGCGATGTTGTTGTACTGCATGTCCCAATACGAAGCCTTTCCGTTTGCCTTGCCGGAAGGAGCAAAGACAAGGTCGGGCTGGTCCGTGATGCCCTGATACATGCCCTTGACGCGATTCTGAAACCACTGGTGGGTATCGACGGTCGGCTGGAGTTGCTGACCGTGGGTTTCGTAGGGTGGCTGCAACAACACTTGACGAATTCCGAAGGTCAAGGTCGCGTTGGGATAGATTTTCCACTGGTCCTGGACGTAATACTCGAACTCCTTGGAGTAGTAGTTCAGCGTGACGGGTGCACCCTCCGCACTGGTGTTGCCGGTTTTGCCTCCAGGCTGGACGGTGAAGTTGAACTGTCCCTGAATAAATGGAATGATACCGGCCATCATGCCCACTTCTTCGCTGTAGGTGGTGGAATCGCCGGAATCGACGGGAGGCTGGCCAAATGCGCCGGGATCAAGGCTGCTTCCTGAGCCGGCGATAGAACCGCCACCAGCCAGCCATTGAATGTTGCCGTCGGCGTAGCCATAGGAGGTGGCATCGGTACTTGAATAATTCGTGATCAGCCGAAGATCTCCGCCAAACGATATGGTGTGATTCCCGTGGGTCCAGCTGACATTGTCGATGAAGTTATGCACCGGGATATGGACGATGGTGGAGCAGGTGTCCGGCGTGAGTGTGGACAAGGTGCGGAAGAAGTAGACATAGGATCCGCAGCCCGATCCGGATTTGCTGTAACCTTGCCGGACATAACCATAGCGAAAGTCATTGACCAGGTTGTTGGTGATCTCCCAGGTATCCCCCGCGCCGATGCCTTTGGAGTTGTCGCGGATGACGTATGTCGCGGGCTGGCCGGGGAACTGAACAGGATCCGTCGTGGTGTCATCCTGCAGGTTGCCGCGAACGAAGAGCTGGTGATGCGGCACAGGATCCCAGTCCAAGCGGACGATGGAGGTATTGAGATTTTGCGGGTTCGGCGAGGAGAAGCTGTAGGAGCCAAGATTCAATCCATCGCCAAGCGCTGCTCCGTTGGCGACGGGGAATTGGCTCAAGTATGCGAGCATGTTGGGATCTTCGCCTGCTCCCCAGGGGCAGGTGCCATTCGCAGAGCAGTTCGGGTCAGTGGCAGCGACTTGTTCCGGCGTCTGGGTGACGAGAACACCGTTGCTATGGTAAATGATGTTGCCGGACACGAGAGAGGCTGTGGGAACTTCACGCTGAACCTGCGCATTTTCGCGGATGTGGGAAGCCTCATAATTGCCGAAGAAGAAAAGCTTTTGCTTCTTGATGGGACCGCCTAGGTCTGCTCCATAGGTATTGCGGATATATTTTCCGGGAATGTTCGGCAAGCCGGTCGCTAACTCCGCATTCTTGTTGAACCAATCGTTGGACGCCGTGTTGGTGTTGCGGTTGTACTCATAGGCAGCGCCGTGGAATTGGTCGGTACCGCTCTTGGTGACCAGGTTGACCTGTGCGGCGGCTGAGCGGCCCTGGTCAGAGTTCGCCAGGCCGGTGGTGACGCGAAACTCGTCAATGGAGTCCAGCGTTTCACGAAGGATACCGGTGAAGGCGAGACCGAGCGTCTGATCGTTGTCGTCGAGGCCGTCCATGGTGATGTTGTTCTGATCGGAGCGAACACCGTTGACGGTGCCGGTGCGGCTGTCGCTTTGAGCGTCGATCGCGTGGCCAAGATATAGAACACCGGGCTGCAAGCTGAGCAGATCGGGTACGTTGCGGTCAATCATGGGCAGCGATTGAATGGTTCGATTGGGAATCGCATTACCAAGCGTGGCGTCAGTTGTATTGAGGGTCTCGGTTTCTGCCGATACGTTCACGGTTTGCGAAAGCGCCTGAACGGACATTTTGAAGGGGATGGTGGCGGGCTTGCTGACGAGAAGAGCGCCCACCTTGCTTTGATCGGCAAAGCCCTTGGCACTGATGGTGACCGTCCAAGTTCCCGGACTCAATTGCGAGAACTGATATTCGCCGCGCGCATTGGTGGTGGTCGTTAGCGTTTGGCCCGTTGCCTGTCGTGTGATGGTGACGGCAGCCCCCGGCAAAACTCCGCCACTTGGGTCGGTGACAACGCCGGTCAGCGAGGTTGTAGCTTGCTGCGCGCGCGATACGAGTGGAAGAAAGAAAAACACCATCGCAACTACGGCCAAGATAGCCGTTAAGATCTGCTTTTTCATCGCCTACCTCCCAAATTGTTTGCAAAAAGACTCAGTCATGAAAAACAAGAACAAATGCCCGAGGGAGCCAGATACCGAGCAAAATCGGCAGATTGACTTCGAATTTGTTCGAGCTGCAGGGCGCGTGCAGTGTTTGAGGCGGAGAACCTACGGATACGGTTGGCCAGCCCCTAATTTCTGCCGGTCCCCACTCCGAGGGGAGTTTTGAAAAGTATGGAAACAAAACTGCTTAACGTCAAGAAAAAAAGCGAGCGAACAATTGTCGAAGAAACTTTGCGCCAGGGAGGAGTGGGCAGGCAGCGGTCGCGACGGCCAGATTCAAGGTGCGAAATAGAGATCGATCGTTCCGTTTCGGCGATTGTGACCCGAGTCGGATTAGCGGCGCGAGCGGGAAGCGGAAATTGACATTTCAACCGGGCGTCCCGACAATGACAACCAACCGTCCGCCAAGATGCAGCGCGTCTCGAAATGGCTGATTGAAAAGGAGTACTGTGTGGCAGTATAAGAGGCTGCGGTTTTCTTTGTTTCGACTTCCGAACGACATAATTGCGCCAGCGATCCTGCTCGTGGTCCTATCCGTTGCTACCAGCCAGGTCGCTGCGGTCTCGCAGAACACGACGGCCAGCCGCCCCTGGATGCGGCGCTCCGTCAGGCCCGAGAAGCGGGCCGAGTTGTTGCTGCACGCCATGACGCTGGAGGAAAAGATCACCATGGTGCACGGGGTGGATCCTCGGCCGATCCAGGGATATGTCGGGTACGTTCCGGGGATTTCGAGGCTCGGTATTCCGGCGCTGCGGTTGGCCGATGGGCGAGCCGGAGTGGGAAATGGCGCCAACGATGTGACCTTGCTTCCGGCGCCAATTGCCGCTGCCTCAAGCTGGGATACGAACCTGCTGCACGCATTTGGAGAGGTGTTAGGCAGCGAGGAATGGGGCAAAGGCACGAACGTTGCACTGGCGCCGTCGATCGACGTGGTGCGGGTTCCGGAGTGGGGGCGGACGTTCGAGAGCTACGGAGAGGATCCCTACTTCAATGGCCAGATGGCGATTGCGGAAATCCAAGGCATTCAAAGTCAGGGTCCAATTGCCGACGCCAATATGTACCTGACAATGAACCAGGAAAACAATCGGTTCGAAGAGGATTCGATCGTAGACCGAAGGACCCTGCACGAGATTTACTTACCACCATTCGAAGCGGCGATTGAAGAAGCCCACGTAGGGACGGTGATGTGCGCTTACGTCAAGACGAACGGGAGTTACTCCTGTGAAAATCCCTATCTACTGACGGCGCTACTGAGAAAGCAACTTGATTTCCAGGGCTGGGTGATGAGTGACTGGGGTGCGACCCACTCCACAATCGCCGCGGCGAATGCTGGGCTAGATCAGGAGATGCCCGGCGCAAAATACTATGGCGCTCCGCTGAAGGCGGCGATTGCGAGCGGACAGGTGAATATGGCTACTCTTGACGAGGATGTCCTGCGGATTCTGGAACCCATGTTTCGCTTTGGACTCTTCGACAAGCAGCAAACAGGCACATGGACCTCGTATGTTCGCACGTCGGAACACGCTGCGTTCTCATTGCAAGCGGCAGAGCAAGGCACGGTGTTGTTGAAGAATGTAGATGGCCTGTTGCCGCTGCGTGGAAGCGAATCGATTGCGGTGATTGGAGCGGCGGGAGGAGCGAAGCCGAAAGCTTCCGGCGGCGGGAGCTCCGGAATGATTGCACCGTACGTGGTCAGCCCCGTAGATGGAATTCGCAAGCGTCTTGGCCGACACGCGCAGGTTGAGTACGCCGATGGAAGCGATTTGGCCAAGGCGGCCGAAGTTGCGAAGGCCGCGAAAATTGCGATTGTATTTGTGAACACGGATGATTCGGAAGGGAGAGACCGGCCGAATCTGGAACTGCCGAACCATCAGGACGAATTGGTCGAGGCGGTTGCGGCTGCCAATCCAAACACGATTGTTGTTCTCAATACGGGAGGTCCGGTTTTGATGCCGTGGGTCGACAAGATCGGCGGCTTGATCGAGGCATGGTATCCGGGCCAGGAGGATGGGACTGCAATTGCAGCCATCTTATATGGAGACGTCAATCCTTCGGGCAAGTTACCGCTGACCTTTCCTCGCACTGCGGCGGAGATACCGACGAGCACGGCTGCTCAATGGCCGGGAGTGAATGGACGTTCGACTTACAGCGAGAAGCTGGATGTAGGCTATCGCTGGTATGACGCGCATCACGTGAAGCCGCTATTCCCGTTTGGCTACGGATTGTCGTATACGACTTTCAAACTAAGTGACCTGCGAGTTAGTCCGGCAAAGGTAACCGAGATGGATTCGAAGACTCAGGTGCGAGTCGACTTACAGGTGAGGAATACTGGGAAGCGTGCCGGTTCGGAAGTTATCCAGGTATACGTGGAGCAGCCTGAAAGGAATGGGGAGCCACCGCGACAGTTGCGAGTGTTTAAGAAGATAAATTTGAAAGCTGGTCAAGGTCAGTCGGTCCGGTTGAAACTCAATCCCAGATCGTTTTCGATTTATGATCCAGATCTTCAAGCCTGGAAGATCCCTGATGGGGAATATAAACTTCTGGTGGGAACGTCGTCGAGGGACTTACCGTTACAGCGGGACATTGAAGTTACCAGAAATTAGATACATCGCCAATGCGCCAACTCGGAGTGGTATGAGAAAAGCACAGATAGAAAATCCGCACAAATTGAATTGCGGCTTACATGCAACGTCGCTGAGATATATTTTAGAGCTGATTCTGATTTTCTCTGCGGCCATATCAGGCTGGGGGCAGGCAACCTCCCCCGCGGTTAAAGTTACTGTCGACTGGAACGAGGCTGTTTTGGTATCACGGTCCACGCCCACCTTTCAGGTGGTTGTAAATCCCATGCTGAACCGGGGTTCATCCATTCATGATGCGGCGTTCAGCGCGATTCACCAACTGGGCGCGGAGGATGTGCGATATGTCCCGTGGCTGCCGTATCCGCAATTGGCGGTGGCCGAGTTAGAGCCACCATCGCCGACCGGGACGTCGTGGAACTTCAGCCTGATTGATCCAATGGTGGAAGATTTTATGGCGGCGCAGGCGGGACACAGCACGGTCATGAATTTCAGTACAATTCCTGCGTGGCTATTCAAGACACCGCAACCTGTGACCTATCCCAAGGATCCAAACCAAGTTTTCTGGAACTACACGCAGGGCGCGGAGTTAGTAGACCCGAGTGGACAGGCGCTGGGTGATTACTATGCGCGGCTCGTTAGCTGGTACACGCGGGGAGGATTCACGGACGAGAACGGGAAGTTTCACGCGTCGATTCATCATTACAGCTTTCCGGTCTGGGAAGTATTCAACGAGGTCGATTTTGAACATAGCACGACGCCGGAACAATATACGGCTCGATATGACGCTGTGGTGCGGGCCATCCATGCGGTAAGTCCGGACACAAAATTCATGGGACTGGCGCTGGCAGCGCCGTCGGATGAGCCGCGATTTGTCGAGTATTTTCTCAACCACGCGCACCACCAGCCTGGGATTCCGCTCGACTACATTTCGTACCACTTCTATGCTTCGCCTTCGCCGGGCGAAACGCTCAATGACTGGCAATATACCTTCTTCAACCAGGCTGACCGTTTCCTGACGACGGTGCGATTTGTCAATCAAATCCGCGATCGGCTATCGCCCGAGACGAAGACGGATACGGATGAGCTGGGCGTGATTCTGCCGAACGATAACAGCCAGGTTGCGGACGCGAGCGGATATATTCAGTCGATCCCCAACGGGTATTGGAATGTGGCTGGCGCGCTGTATGCGTATCTCTATGTAAATTTGGCGAAGCTAGGAGTGGATGTGATCGGGGAGTCCCAGTTAGTAGGCTATCCAACGCAATATCCCAGCGTTAGCATGATTGACTGGGTGAGTGGAAAGCCGAATGCGCGCTATTGGGTACTGAAGCTTATTAAGGATAACTTTCATCCGGGAGACAGGATTCTCGATACCACGGGAGATTCTTCTGCCGGGGTGACGGCGCAAGCTTTCGATACCCCGACGGGACGCAAGCTGTTGCTGGTGAATCAGCGAAACAGAAATATCGGAGTTATGCTTCCCTCGAATGCCGGAACTGTGGAGAGTTCCACTGTCGATGAAGCGAGCGGTGAAGAGGAGCCGCGGATTGCGGGAGTTACTGGAGCGGCAATTGAGTTAGCTCCATTTGCGGTGACGGTCGTTCGCTGGACAAAGGAGTAGGGAACTAATGCAACGGGTTGCGTTTTGCTTGCGACTGAAACCGGGCGCTGCGGAAGGCTATGACAAAGCTCACCGTGAAGTGTGGCCGGAGATGCTGGCGCTGCTGAAGCGGGCGGGTATCTCGGAGTATTCGATTTTTCGCCGTGGTGAAATGCTGGTTCTTTCGATGCGCGTGGAGGACTTCGACACGACCTGGGACATGATTGAGCGCGATCCAGTGAATACGCGCTGGCAGAAAGAAATGGCGCAGTATTTCGAGCCATTGGAACCACTCGCGCCGGGGGAACGTTTTCCCATGATGCGCGAGGTTTTCTACCTGGCATAGGAATCGATTCTTATGGGTCCGACGGAACATCTGCGAGTAGGTTTGTGCGGGATTGGCCTGGAAGCCTACTGGGGGCAATTCGCGGGTCTGAGGACGAAGCTGGAAGGTTATGTCGATCAGGCTGCGGCGAGGATACGCAGGCCGGGACTTCGTGTAGTGAACCTGGGGCTGATCGATACACCTATTACTGCGCGCGAGGCGGCACATACACTTCGTGCGGCCGACCTCGACTTAATGTTCATCTACGTTACGACCTACGCAGTCAGCAGCATTGTGTTGCCGTTGGTGCAGCGGGCTGCTACGCCGGTGATTGTTCTGAATCTGCAGCCAGATGCCGCCATTGACTATGGGGCTTTCAATCAATTGAAAGACCGTACGGCGATGACGGGAAGCTGGCTAGAGTATTGCTCCGCATGTCCGGCGCCGGAGATAGCGAACCTGATGCAGCGGGCGAAGATTCCATTTCGGCAAGTGACAGGAACGCTGCAGGACGATCGGACGTGGAATGAAATTGACGAATGGCTTTTGGCGGCGACAGTCAAGAGCGCGTTGGCGTCGAACCGGCTTGGCCTGGTGGGGCATTATTACAACGGAATGTTGGATGTGATGACGGATGTGACGCAGATTGCAATCACCTTCGGGAGTCACGTGGAGATTTTGGAAGTAGACGAGATGAGCGGCTTGCGAGCGGAGATCAGCGACGCAGCCATTGCAAAGAGAGTAAAAGAATTCGGGGAACAATTCGATGTGCAGGCGGACTGTGATGCGGAGGAGTTAGAGCGAGCCGCGAGAACTTCATTGGCGCTGGACGAATTTGTCGCCAGGCACGCGCTGAGCTCGATGGCCTACTACTATGAAGGCACCGGTAATGGCGCCAATCTGGACACGATGAGTTCGATCATCCTGGGTACATCGATGTTGACGGCGCGGCATATTCCCGTGGCCGGGGAATATGAGGTGAAGAACGCGATTGCCATGAAGATCATGGATAGCTTCGGCGCGGGCGGATCGTTTACGGAACTTTATGCGGTGGACTATCGGGGGAACCTGGTGCTGATGGGGCACGACGGTCCGGGGCATGTCGGCATCGCTGAGGGAAAAACGAAAGTGCGTCCGCTGCGGCTATATCACGGCAAAGTGGGCAGCGGAGTCTCGATTGAGATGTCTGTGCGGCATGGGCCGATCACGCTGCTTTCCGTGGTGGAAGATGCGGAGACGGGATTCAAGCTATTGACGGCGGAAGGGGAGTGCGTCGCGGGAGATATTCTTGAGATAGGGAATACCAATAGTCGATACCGTTTTTCGATGGGAGCGCGGGAGTTTATTGAGCGCTGGAATGCGGAAGGGCCTGCGCATCATTGCGCGGTCGGCATAGGACATGTGGCTGGACGAATCAAAAAACTGGCCGACCTGCTGGACATTCACTATCGTCAGGTGTGACGAATGCGTTCATGTTGGCCGTGGCGCGAATGACAAAAGAAGGGTGTGGCATCGAGAGTGATGATGAAAAAGTGGATGTATCTTTTGCTGGTCTTCGTGGTCGGCGCCATGCCTGCCGTGGCTGCGGATGCGGGAACTTTTACCAGCGTGCGGGCGTCGCAGGATGTTGCCCTGGAGACAAACCCTAAGTCGACATTCTGGCAGGGAAGCGAACCAATCTTTATGGTCAACGATAACTGGGGGAAACCTGTACCCGGATATCGAACCGAGGTATTTTCGCGTTGGACGAAAGACAATCTGTATCTGCTGTACGTGTGTCCGTATAAAAAGTTACACCTGAAACCAAACCCGAGCACGACGACAGAGACAAATCAACTGTGGAACTGGGATGTGGCTGAGATATTTATTGGTTCGGATTTCCAGAACATTCACCGATATAAGGAGTTCGAAATGTCGCCGCAGGGGGAGTGGGTTGATCTCGATATCAATCTGGATAATCCTCACCACGAAGATGGGTGGAAATGGAATTCCGGGATTCAGGTGAAAGCGAGGATCGACCGCCAACATAAGGTCTGGTACGGTGCCATGAAAATCCCCATGGCGGCGATTGATCCCCAGCCAGCACATGCTGGAACAATGTTTCGGGTGAATCTGTTCCGAATGCAAGGGCCGCCGGGCGATCAGAAGTCGCTAACATGGCAGCCTACGATGAAAGCGACATTCCACGTGCCGGAACATTTCGGACGGATGGTGCTGGCCGATCATCGCTGAAGCGTGGATTGATCTGCCTAAAGCATTTTGATGTGGCTGACATGCGGGCTTCGTTCTATCCCACCCTAGCGACGCTAGGATGGGCAACCACGACATTACACTCTTTGTGACAATGCTCTTAGCGTCGATGCGGACTGATGATCAATCGGGTACGATGAAGCGCAAATCTACGCACGCCATCCTCTCTGCCGCGCAAACTAGATTCTGATGAGCAAGCAGAGAACCATGGAGGGCGGCCATGCCGTCCACGCCGAACTTCCGAGAGGGCCGAGGGGTCGAGCGTTGTGCCGGTGGTGCGGGCTGGAAGTTCAAGGACGGCGGCGCACATTCTGCAGCGATTGGTGCGTGCATGAGTGGAGGCTGCGGACAGACCCGGGATATCTTCGCGAGCATGTTTTTGGGCGTGATCGCGGCCGTTGCGCACTGTGCCACATTGATTCAGTGGAAGCATTTCACCGACTGAAGCGTGCTCGCGGGTCCAATCGAAAAACGATGCTGGCCTATTGGGGATTGAAATCGGTGAATCGAAGAAGCCTATGGGACGCCGACCATATTCTTCCGGTGTGCGAGGGAGGAGGCGAATGCGACCTGGAAAATATTCGCACCTTATGCCTGGCTTGTCACAAGGATGAAACCTATCGATTGCGGCTGCGCTTGCGAAAGCTCGACAAGATCGCAAGTTAAAAAACTGCGCGCCGGACGCGATCTCGGTCATAATTCCAGGCGACCGCGGCGACACCTCTATTTCATCGCTACAGCTTGTATGCGGCCTTGGCCAGGCGATAGGCCAGATCAAGCGCCACTTCATGCGCTTCATCTTCATGCAGGCGATGATCGGCGACCAGAGTCGCGAGATAGGCGCAATCCACGCGGCGTGCCACGTCATGACGCGCAGGGATGGAGAGGAACGCGCGCGTGTCGTCGTTGAATCCGACGGTGTTGTAGAAGCCGGCGGTCTCCGTGGTTAACTCGCGAAAACGCCGCATGCCTTCGGGGCTGTCATAAAACCACCAGGGCGGCCCGAGCTTCAGGCAGGGATAGTGGCCGGCGAGTGGGGCGAGCTCGCGACTGTAGGTGGATTCATCGAGCGTAAAAAGGATGATGGTGAGGCTGGGTTCATTGCCGACGCGCTGCAGCAGAGGACGAAGGTTGTGGACATAGTCGGTTTGCGTAGGGATGTCAGCGCCCATGTCGCGACCGAAGCGCTTGTAGATGGCTTGATTGTGATTGCGAAAGCTGCCGGGATGAATCTGCATGACCAGTCCATCGTCGAGGCTCATCAGCGCCATTTCGGTGAGCATCTGCGCACGGAATAGCTCTCGATCGGCATTGGTTGAGGAGCCGGAAACGATGCGATGGAAGAGGCGGGTGGCGCTGTCATCGTCCAGGTCTGCGGTTGCGGGAGTGGGATGGCCGTGATCGGAGGCGGTGCAGCCAAGGGTGCGAAAACGCTGGCGTGTGGCGCGAAGGGCGGAGAGATAGCCGAGCCAATGCGACGTATTTTCTCCTGTCATTGCGCCTAATTTGCGGACATTTTCCTGGAAATCGTCGAAATCGGGATCGACGACTGGATCGGGGCGAAATGTGGGAATGACCTTGCCCGACCACCCGGAATCTCGCAACGTCAGATGGTGTGTCAACGGATCGAGCGGCGAATTTGTTGTTGCCAGCACCTCGATGCGAAATTGCTCAAACAGAGCGCGCGGACGAAATTCCGGACGCGCCAGCTTTTCCTGCATCGCATCGTAATATTCATCCGCAGTTTCTGCCGACAAGGGGACCTTGAGGCCGAATAGCTCGCGGAAACAGTAGTCCAGCCATAGCCGCGTGGGCGTGCCGCGAAACAGGTAGTAGTGCTTGGCGAAGAGATGCCACACTCCGCGCGGATTCGCGATTGGATGCTCGCCAATGCCGAGATGCTCGAGCGGAATTCCCTGGCTGTAGAGCATGCGGAAAATGTAGTGGTCGGGCTGGATCAGCAGCGTCGATGGATCGGGAAACGCTTGGTTGTCGGCAAACCATTTGGCTTCTGTGTGGCCGTGCGGGCTGAGAATCGTAAGATCTTTGACGCTGGAATAGAGGCGGCCCGCAATGGCGCGCGCCGTCGGATCCGCAGGGAACAATCTGTGGGGGTGCAACATGGCTGCAAAATTCCTCCTCTTCATAGTAAAGCTTTCATCGGATGGCAAGATGTGGCCGGGATCTTCGTTTTGTCAGCCAGGGTGAATGGTTACGCGGATGTGCTGAACTCGCATCTAACCCTGCGAACGACGAGCGGAGCCAAGATGGCCTTTAGCAAATTACGCAAGAAGACCCAACCAGAGCCGGCTCCGGGACCTACGCCGGAGGCGGCACAACTGAATCTGGATCGGCCCACTGCAGATGAAATATATGAGCAGGTGTCGCGCAACGCGCGGCATGAACTGGACCGGCCTGCCATTGCGCTTGCCATTTCCGGATTAGCCGGCGGCATCACGATGGGCTTGACGGCGCTGAGTGTTTCCATCGTGACAGCGTCCTTGCCTCCCAGCGCGGCGTCGAGTTTTATCGCACAGTTGGCCTATCCCATCGGATTTATCGCGGTGATTGTTGGAAGGGCGCAATTGTTTACCGAGAATACGCTGTATCCGGTTGCATTGATGTTCGCCGAGCGCCGCCATTTTCGAACGACGCTGCGGCTGTGGAGCATTGTGCTGCCGAGCAACTTGGTGGGAGCTTTTCTCTTTGCGGTGCTGGCGGTACGGACTGGAGCGCTGCGACCGCAGTACGTAGCGACGATGGCGCGAATTGGCCAGGAGTCCACAAGCGTCAGCGGTGGCCACGTGTTCTGGAGTGCAGTGATTGGCGGATGGATCATCGCGCTGGTGGCGTGGCTGGTCAGCGGCAGCCACTCCATTACCGGGTCGGTGATGCTGATTTGGCTGCTGACATTTCTTGTGGGGCTGGGTCACTTTGCGCACTGCATTGCCAGCAGTGGAGAGATTCTTGCGGCTGTGTTGCAGCACGAGGTGAGTGTGTCGCAGTATTTCTGGTGGCTGCTGCCGGCGGTCCTGGGCAACATTACAGGAGGCGTGTTGATTGTGACGTTGCTGGAGTACGGCCAGGTAAAAGGCGGGGAGGACGAAGGCGTCGGGTTTTCTCGCCGATAGTTTGGAAAATGTTGTGTTGAAGGCGATACTCTGTTGAGGCAGAGGATCGAATGGCGAGCAACGAAATCAAGGGAATCGATGTTGTTGGCAAGGCGGCGGTGGTGGTGGGCGGCACATCCGGCATTGGGCGGGCACTGGCGTTGGGTTTGGCCGCCGCGGGTGCGGATGTGGTCGCGACTTCTCGCCGCGTGGAGCAGGTAAAGGAAACGGCGGAGCAAATTGCGGCGCTCGGACGACGGACGATCGCCGTCACTTCCGACGTGGCGGATCGCGTGTCCCTGGAGGAAGTACTCAAAGAGACCATCGCTGCGCTGGGCGGTGTGGACATCCTGGTGAACTGCGCTGGAACGACGAAGCGGACACCAACGCTGGAAATGGACGATGCCACCTGGCAAAAAATCCTCGATACCAATCTGACAGGAACGCTGCGTGCGTGCCAGGTATTTGGGCGGCATATGGTGGAGCGCGGGCGGGGCCGGATCATCAATATTGCGTCGCTGACCAGCTTTGTCGCGTTCTATGAAGTGGCCGCGTACGCCGCGAGTAAAGGCGGAGTGGCATCTCTGACAAAATCTCTGGCAATTGAATGGGCGCGCTATGGAATCACCGTGAACGCCATTGCTCCCGGAGTCTTTCGCACGCCTCTGAATTCAGAGTTACTGGATAACACGGGACGTGGAAAAGAATTGCTGCTTCGAACTCCCATGGGAAGATTCGGCAAGGTAGAGGAGTTAGTCGGCGCTGCGATTTATCTGGCGTCGGACATGGCTTCCTTTGTGACCGGGGAGATTCTGGTTGTTGATGGCGGATTCATGGCAAGCGCCGTGAACCAATAAGCCAAGATCGATGATTCGAGCGCTCGCAGTTCTCAGCATCTTTTTCTGTGCTGTCTCAATGAGTGATGATGCTGGCGTGGCTGCCGTACAACTACGGGACGGCATCGGCGAACAGCGGTGATCTGGGCGCGACGACGGATCGGCCAGTGATCCACGGGGTAGTGGTTGGCTGCAATACGGGTCGTGGCGGCGCGATCTACGAGGTCGATCCTTTTCTGGAGCGGGTTTTTGCGATGGGCGACGGGCGGTTCCTGACCAGGCTGCGCGCAGAAGCGTTCAACGTTCTGAACCATGCAAACTTTGTCGGCTATAGCGGAACGTATCGCAACGGGGCCACGGCTGGTCCTGGGTTTGGACAACCGCTGACCGGCATCACCAACCAATTGCCGGCACGTTTGCTGCAGTTTTCTGCGGAGTTCATGTTTTAGAGATTGCGGGTTCGGCGTGCTTGCCGGAGCGCGTGGAATGGACCCAGTGCCAGATGGAAAACCCGCTGGCAATCAAGCAGAGAGCGATGAAGACCACCATGCTCCAGAAGAACGCAGGGGATTTTGTGATGCGCAAGATGGCGATACCGAATTTGATGGCCAACAGGCCGAGCACGGTGAAACGGACCGCGCGGGAAACGAAATTGATGGCCGCCACTCGCCACAAGGAATAGCCGAGCGCGCTTGCGGCTGCAATGACCATGGTGAAGGGAAAGGGTGGAGGGGCCAGGCAGCCAATGGCGACGGCCACTCCCTCGTCCGCCAGAGCTACGGCCACCGCCTTGCCTATACCGCGACTGCCCCCGGTCACGATGGCCCGCTTGCCGGCCAGCAGCGAGTGGTAGAGCTTGGGGGCCACCCGCGTCTCGTCGGCGACGAGGTAGGCGTTGCGGCTGGACAGGGCCAGGCCGTGGATGTCCCGCACCGTCGGGCAGGCCATGATCTCGACCGGCAGGGCCAGGTCGTCCACCATCCGCCTGATCACGGCGAGCTGCTGGAAGTCCTTCTCGCCGAAGTACGCCCGGCACGGGCCGGTCAGAGCGAACAGCTTGGCCACGATGGTGG
>JAJXZK010000240.1 GCA_021780095.1 Acidobacteriota bacterium
GTAAACGAGATCAAAGGAATCAACCGCGTCGTCTACGACATCACGTCAAAACCGCCAGGCACGATTGAGTGGGAGTGACTGGCCATCAAGGCAGATGCGCTTCGCGCCATCTAGAGAGCGATGCGTCAAGCTCGGTAACTGATTCAGCCATACGGATGCGACGATTAAATCTGAATGAACAACTCTACCGCTCGATCAACTGCATTCTCTACTAGTTTGCTTTCGCCGCGCTCGAAGATTGTTGGCCCGAGATACATTTCGCCAACCCTGTCTCTATTCTCACGGACGAAGCCTTGAACTATTCTAGTGACCATTTCGCGATCATCCGGCAGCACAAAATGCGGATAGGACGCATCCGCATATCTCTTGTAGAGCGTTGCGAAGGCGAGCGCAACCGCTTCTTGGTCCAGAGTACGACGATGCCTGGCCTCAACCGGAATTAGACGACGCGAGCCTTTGCGAAATCGATCGTATGAAATGGGAACCGCACACACTAAGAAGCCTATTACCGCGCCGGAGGCAAAATCGACGTATGACATACTCTGAACCTCGGGAGCTATTCTAAGTTGGCATTGATTCTTCCGCCAATGCTAGTTCGTTGCATGGCTTTTCACGCCGCCTCTTGGTAATTGCGGGCGGCTACGCTAGTCGCTCAGGACGGGAATAATACGACAACTGCATTTCTCGCTCCAATCCGAATTCTCCAATACGCGCTGCATTGCCGCTCGTCTCGCGAACTCTCGAAATCTGAAGAGCATCACCAGAGGTTGAGACTGCCAGATCGGATCATCTCCGTAAGCATCGCCGGACTGAACGAGAGTCGAATATAAGTCTGCAGTTTCGTCCCTCGCTAGAGTCTCAACCGCCTCCGTCAATGAACGACACGACTCTAACGCGCTCTCCTCATCCGGCCAATCTTCTGCAATGCACCGAAATTTGTATCCATTGTGAACAAATGACCGATCAACCATTTCGTCCTCCCCCTGATTTGGACTCAGACGTGAATGAAGCGGAAGACCCGTTTCTCTCGATCAGGGTGCGATTTATTCTCTCGATCAAGCCTGGATCAGCGCGAAGGTCAATTTCCGCTTCACCATCTCTCAAGAACTCATCAATGCGCATTTCCGCTTCATCGTTGTGAAGCTCACCACCTAAGAACGCCGTCATGTGTTCTAGACATGCCCTGAATTTCTGCGAAGGAATGCCGGGTACATCGTCGAACCGAGTGCTTCGCTCGATTGGAAATTTTGTGACTCGCCCCCCAACGGTGTAGCGTTCCAAAAGCTTTATTTGCATCTTGTGAACAAATTTCTCCACCTTGAAATCCTCCTCGTGGTGAACAGCCCGAAGAACTACGGACTACTTATACACGAGGACAAGCTGAAAGTACGGTTCGGTGGAAATATTTTGACACTCGTCGGGCGCCCCATAGCTTGCCCTGAGTTTACGAAGAGTCTCGAAGATACATGGGATGAACCACCCAAACCTCTCGCCTCGCGCCAGCGAGGCCCGGTAGAAGCACCGGACAATCGGAGTCCCCACGGACACTCGGGGCCCCCAGCAAGTGGTCTTTGCTTGCTGGGGTGAGGGACAGGTCTTCATCCGTGGGGTGATCTTTAGTCCGGTGAATAAAGTCAGGAATGAAATTGGGCTTTAGCCCCGGCGATCTCGCCACAAACTAGCGTATAAATTCATTCATCCCTGCTTATCCGGAGAGCCACATGCGCCTTCTCGCCCTACTCTGCCTCTCTTTGATTGCGGGCTGCTCGTTCTGCGTTGCACAGGATTGCATGACCATCCACGGCCGCGCCCACTACTATGACGGAGACGGCCAGCTCAGGATATGGCACATAGGCACGCACCATGAATTTGAGCCTGACAACACCACTTGGCCCAAGGTGATGAAGTGGCTGGAAGCAGGCGTAAAGCCCGCCGACCGGAAAAGGTGGGCCGCTCCCGAGTCCAATCTCGACCTCTACGCCGACTTCCGCATCTGCCCAACCGAGCCTTTCAAAAAGGGCTCAGTCCAGCAGGCGAAGATACTCTCCGCCACGCACCGTCGTTACGTCACCGTTTATCCGCCCCACAAATGATGAGCGGACCGCATCTGCAAGCGGTCCGCTCTCTGTCTGCGCCAATCCACTTCGAGATAACTAAGCAGGCCGTATGTTCTGGTTTACGCGGAAGAAGTTCGTCGGGTCATACTTCTTCTTGATATCGCTCAAGCGCTTGTAATTGTCCCTATAGCTGGCCTGCACGCGCTCCTGCCCTTCCTCCATCATGAAGTTCACATAGCCGCCGCCCGCCGAAAACGGATGCAGCGCGTTCCAGTAGTCCTTGCACCACGTGGAAATCTTCTCCGCGTTCGCCGGGTCCGGATCCACGCCCACAATCACCTCAGAGAACAGCGCCTCGCGGTAGCTGTACGCCGTATCGTTTTTCCCCACGCGCTGCGCCGCGCCATTCACCGGATACAGATGCATCGTCGAGAGCATGGTGGGCAGCTTGCTCCCTTGCTCCACGGCCTTGGCGATGGCCGCGTCGCTCAGCTCCGTAAAATTGTCGGCCCGCCAATACCATTGCAGCCCCGGAACAAACAGCGGATCGAAGGTGCTCTGCGCCGCCGGAAACGGCGCCGTCCCCACATGGTCCAGCAGCGGATGGCCCACGGACCGCATCGCCTTCGTCGCCTTCTCCGTCTCCTCCGGAGAACCGGTCGAGCACCACACAATCCCGCATACCTTCTTCAAATGCAGAGGCTCCGGAAACGGAGGCCCCGGCGGAACCGTGAGAAACGCAAAAAAGCCGCCGATAAACTCCGGCGCTTTCTGGATGAAGTCCCGGTAAGCGGTCAGCACCATTGCCGCTTCTTCCATCGGCCAGAACGTAGGACCAAACTCCACCGTCGCCACCGGATGCATTCGAAACTCGAACGACGTAACCACACCGAAGTTTCCCCCGCCGCCGCGCACCGCCCAGAACAGATCGGAATGCTCCTGGCTGTTCGCCGTAACAAAGCTTCCATCGGCCAGCACCGTATCCACGGAAAGCAGGTTATCGATCGTCAGGCCGTATCGGCGCGTAAGGTATCCAATACCCCCGCCCAACGTAAGCCCGGCCACTCCCGTCGTCGAGATGAATCCGCACGGCGTTGCCATTCCAAATGCATGGGTCGCGTGGTCCACATCGCCCCAAACACAGCCGCCCTCCACGCGCACAGTCTTCTCTTTGGGGTCGACGCGAATGCCCTTCATGCGAGACAGGTCGATCACCAGGCCGTCATCACAAACTCCCAGGCCGGCGCCGTTGTGGCCACCCCCGCGAATCGCAGTCAGCATCTGGTTGCTCGCGCCGTACTTGACCGCCGCAATCACGTCCGCAACATCCACGCACCGGGCGATGAGGCGCGGGCGCTTGTTAATCATTCCGTTGTAAACCTTGCGCGCGGAGTCATAGCCGGCATCTGTCGGCTGAATTAACTCCCCGCGAAACGAACCTCTTAACTGTTCGATCGTCTGTCCAGGCATACGTTCTCCTGAGGAATTGTTTTTTTAGAGGAGGTGTTTGGTACCAGCGGGAGGCAGCGTGCGCCACCGGGCATCAGGATTGCTGCCAGCTTTGTCGCGGCGCATACGACCGCCAAAGTCTAGCAAAATGACGTTCCACGCGCCAGCGAACAGAGAATGCTGCGGGTGGCTTTTGCATATCTCATTGATTCGCAGACGCAAAAGTCTCAGCATTACAATCCGCAATAGTAAAATCGCTTCGACTCAAACAGGCTGTGAACGCGAACCTGCAACCGCCGGGGAGACACCTTGACCGATCACACTCGCACCCTTCAGACCGCCCGCGCCATCCTCTGCTGCCTTCTGCTCGTCGCATTCGGCTCAACGCTTTTCGCACAATCGCAAGCAAAACCTGCATCCATCGACGTCCACTGGGACCAGACCGTCATCGTCTCCCGCTCCACGGCCACGTTGCAGGTGGTCGTCAATCCCATGCTGCGCCGCGGATCGCCGATTCACGACGCGACCTTCGCCGCACTCAAGTCCCTCGGCGCGGACTACGTCCGCTACGTGCCCTGGCTACCGTATCCCCGGCTGGCCGTGGCCGAGCTGCAGCCGCCCACCAAAACGTCGACCTCGTGGGACTTCTCCGCCATCGATCCCATGACGCTCGACTTCCTCAACGCGACGAAAGGCCACTCCACGGTCATAAACTTCAGCACCATTCCGCAGTGGATGTTCAAGACCGCCAAGCCCGTCACCTATCCCGCCGACCCCTACCAGGTCGACTGGAACTACGAGCAGGGCACCCAGCTCGAAGACCCCTCTGGCAAGCAGCTCGGCGACTACTATGCGCGCCTGGTCAGTTGGTACACTCGCGGCGGTTTTACCGACGAGAACGGCACCTACCACCACTCCGGCTACCACTACAGCTTCCCCATCTGGGAGGTGCTGAACGAGGTCGAGTCAGAGCACGCCATGACACCCGAGCAATACACCCGCCGGTATGACGCCATTGTCGCCGCCATCCACCGCGTAAGCCCCAAAACAAAGTTCATGGGCATGGCGCTGGCCGACCCCTCCGGACACCCGGAGTACTTCGCCTACTTCCTCAACCACGCCAATCACAAGCGCGGCATCCCGCTCGACTACATCTCCTACCACTTCTACGCCACGCCCAGCCGCGGCCAAACCATCGACAACTGGCAGTACACGTTCTTCAACCAGGCCGACCGCTTCCTCTCGACCGTGCGCTACATCGAGCAGATCCGCAAACGCCTCTCGCCCGAAACCAAAACCGACACCGATGAGCTCGGCGTCATTCTGCCTACTGACAATCAGCCCAACGACGCCAGCATCGTCATTCCGGCCCGCTACTGGAACGCCGCCGGCGCGCTCTACGCCTACCTCTACATTGAGCTGGCCAAACAGGGCATCAACGTCATCGGAGAGTCGCAGCTCGTCGGCTACCCATCGCAGTATCCCAGCGTGACCATGATCGACTGGAAAACCGGCAAGCCCAACGCCCGCTACTGGGTGCTCAAGCTCATCAAGGACAACTTCGGCCCCGGCGACACGCTGGTTGCCACTGGAGCATCCAGCGGAGCCTTCACCGCGCAGGCCTTCCTCACCCCGTCCGGAAAGAAGCTGCTGCTCGTCAATAAACGCAACCGCACCATCAACGTCCAGCTGCCCAGCGGCTTCGAGCTGAGCACCGTCTCCGTTGTCGATGAGGCCTCCGGCGAAGGCCCCGCGCTCATTTCACCGCAGCACGGATCAGCGCTC
>JAJXZK010000050.1 GCA_021780095.1 Acidobacteriota bacterium
AACATCAAGGGCGTGAAGGACGTCATCGATAACATCCAGGTAGATCCGGTGTCGATGATGGACGATCGTATCCGGATTGCGGTATACCGCGCGGTCTATGGCTTCCCATCGCTGAACAAGTATGCGATCGATCCTGTCCAACCGATTCGCATTTCGGTCCAGCATGGGAATGTGACGCTTTACGGCGTGGTGGATTCGCAGGCGGACAAAGACGCCGCCGGAATCCGGGCCAACAGCGTTCCAGGTGTCTTCCATGTGACCAATGATCTAACCGTCAGGGGTCAAAAAGAGGGCGCGAAGTAAGCGCTGATTGATTCAAGAAAGAGGCCTTGCTGCCGGCAAGGCCTTTTTTCTGGCGAACATTCGATTCGATAGACTTAAGCCATGGGTTTTATTCGCAGTGTGGGCACGACGCTGGAGATGATCAAGTGGGAGCACTCGGTCTTTGCGCTGCCGTTTGCGCTAACCGGAGCCATGCTGGCGGCGAATGGGCTTCCACGGCCGATGCAGCTGGTATGGATTGTTGTTTGTATGGTGAGCGCACGGTCGGCGGCGATGGCGTTCAATCGCTGGGCGGATGCGTCGCTCGATGCGGAGAATCCGCGGACGAAGATGAGGGCGATCCCGGCGGGCCTGCTCTCCAAGGGATTTGTAGGCGGCTTTACGATCGCGATGACGGCGATCTTTATTCTGGGCTGCGCGGAGCTGAACCGGCTGACCCTGTATCTTTCTCCGGTTGTGCTGCTGGTGCTGTTCTCCTATTCGTACATGAAGCGGTTTACGCGTTGGTCGCACCTGGTGCTGGGTCTGGCGCTGGGGTTAGCTCCGGCGGCGGCGTGGATTGCGGTGCGTGGGTCGCTTGATCCGAGGATTCTGATTTTGACAGTTGCGGTGATGTTCTGGGTGGCAGGCTTTGACCTTCTCTATGCCTGCCAGGACGCGGCGCATGACCGCACGCATGGACTATTCAGCGTGCCAGCGATTTGGGGGATTGAGGCGGCTTTCTGGATGGCACGTCTCTTGCACGTTCTGATGCTGGGGCTTCTGGTGTGGCTGGTGCGGGCGTTCTCGCTGGGGCATTTTGCCTGGTTCGGCGTGGTGGCAGTGGCGGCGCTGTTGCTGTATGAGCACTTGATCGTTTCTCCGGGAGACCTTCGGCGACTGAATGCGGCATTTTTCACCATGAATGGCGTGATTTCCATGGTGTTTTTCTGTTTTGTAGCTGCGGACTTGCTACTGAGGCACAGGATCGTCTTCGGAAGGTAGACAAAGAAAGACCCGCGATTGAATCGCGGGTCTTTCAGCAGTCTGGGGGTAGGGGACTAAGCAGATCGCCGCTCGGTGTTGTGATCGCGCAGCTCATCTATTTTCTGGTTGATGTGTTTCTTTACTGACTGGGTTGTGTCGGTGATGCCGTGCCGAAGCTCGTTAGCCTGTTTTTCACGTTCACCCTTATTCTGTGATGCAGAATCTCTGATTGCCGCTTGTGCATTTCCGACAATATCCTTGACGGCGCCCTTGATTTGTTGCCCGGCTCCTTCGTTCGCCAAGCGATCATTGCCGATGGATTCGCCGATGGTCTGCTTGACTGATCCTGCAAGCTGATCAGCCTTTCCGGTTAACTGGGTTTTATTCACGGGTTAACTCCTGGGATGGATTGTTATTGCGTGCTAGATCGTCCGTCTGCCATTGATCAGCTGCAGGATAAGGACGACGAGCGCAATGAGTAACAGGATGTGGATGTAGGCCCCAAGGACGTGAAAACCGATGAAGCCGACCAGCCAGAGTACAAGCAGGATGACGAAAATAGTCCACAGCATTGGGGGAGAGCCTTTCTGGTCGTAGTTATCGCGACATATTGGTAAGGTGCGTTCTATCGGGTCATGGTTGCCGTACAATTTGAGTTCCATAGGGAAGCGAAAGAAACGATGCGAATTGCGATTCAAGGAGAACCTGGGTCTTTCAGCCATGAGGCGGCGCTGCGGATTGCGCCGGGAGCGACAATTGTTCCGTGTGCGGTGTCGCGGGATGTTTTTGCCGCAGTGACGGAGGCTGGCGCTGATGCAGCGGTGATTCCGATTGAGAACTCGCTGGCAGGGTCAGTCGTAGAGCACTACGACCTGCTGCTGCAGCATGACGTGGCGATCGAGACGGAGGCACTTTTGCGGATACGCCACAACCTGATCGGCGTGCCGGGCGCACGGTTGGAGAACATCACGCGGGTCTATTCGCATCCGGTCGCGTTGGCGCAGTGCCGGAATTTTCTAGCCGAGCATCCGGGGATGACGGCGACGCCGTTCTACGATACGGCAGGCAGTGTGAAGCATTTGATGGCCGAGCGCGAGGAGACGACGGCGGGAATCGCGAGCGCTCAGGCAGCCGCGCATTATGGAGGAGAGATTCTGGCGGCTGGGATCGAAGACAACGCGGAGAACTTCACGCGGTTCTTTCTGATTCGTCCGCGCGCTGAGGTTAAGGCGGATTTGCGTCCGGACAAGGTGAGCGTGGCCTTCACGGTTGAGAACCGGCCAGGCACTCTGGTGGCGGCGCTGGAGGTTTTTGCTAAGCAGAAGACGAACCTGACGAGGATTGAGTCGCGTCCGGTGCCGGGACGGCCGTGGGAATACGTATTCTATGCGGACTACCAGCTTTCGAATCCTGAGACGGCGGATCTGGCACTTGAGCTTCTTGCGCAATACTGCTCCATGGTGAAAGAGCTGGGGCGGTACCGGGCTGCGAAGGGGACGGTGTGAGAGCGATCACGCTTCTTTAACTTTCCAGGCCGGTTGTTGATGAAGTTCGGTTGGAACCGGAATCGTTTCCTCCACGTAGCTGCATCCTAAAGGAATGTGAATGTGCGTAGTCTGTGGCGCGTGAACTCGAGCGGAGGGAAGGCATTCTGAGGATACCGCCCAAGTTTATTTCTTAAGCGATTGATTCTAAATGGCGGTTCGGTTTGGCTCGGGGACCTTGCGACCGAATTCAATTTGCAGAGTCTAATAGCTAATTATCTGATAGAAGGGGACTCAATGGTGAGCGACTTTTTAAGTGTGATCCAGCCCAGCGATCCCAACCAGCGCGAGGCTAACTCAGAGGGCCGGGCATTGCCGATTCTTCCCGTGCGCGATACGGTTTTGTTCCCGCACGCAGTGCTGCCGCTGACGGTGGGTAGGGAAAGCTCTATTCAGCTGATTCAATCGCTGGGTGAGGAAAAGAGGATTGTGGTGGTGGCGCAGCGGGACGCGAGGATGGATGCGCCTCAGCCATCTGACTTGTTTGAATTTGGGACCCTGGCAACGATCCACAAAGTGGTGAAGATGCCGAACCAGAGCCTGTTTGTGTTTACCGAGGGCACGGAGCGGGTGAAGCTGGGAGCTTTTTCCCAGATTGAACCATTCATGACGGCGGCAGTCGAGACGGTGGCCGAGGTAGCGCCGGCGAAGGGGCCTGAGCTTGAGGCGATCCAGCGGAACGTGCTTTCGGCATTCCAGCAGATTGTGGCTGCGTCGCCGACATTGTCGGACGAGTTGCAGACCATTGCGATGAACATAGAGGAGCCAGGGCGGCTGGTGGACTTCATTGCGTCGTCGCTGCCGTTTCTAGCGACGCCGGACAAACAGGAGCTGCTGGAGACGCCGGATGTAATGGCACGTCTGGAGCGGGTAAACAAGCATCTGGCGAAAGAGCTGGAGGTCCAGCAACTAAGAAACAAGATCCAGTCGGAAGTCCAGGACCAGGTGCAGCAGTCGCAGAGGGACTACTATCTGCGCGAGCAGATGAAGGCGATCCAGAAGGAGCTCGGCGACATCGACGAGAACCAGAAGGACATTGAAGAGCTGCGCAAGAAGATTGAAGCGGCGGGGATGCCGGAGGAGACCGAGAAAGAGGCGTTGAAGGAGCTGACCCGGCTGTCGCGCATGTCTCCCATGGCGGCGGATTATTCGCTGACGCGGAACTATATCGAGTGGCTTGCGGTGCTGCCGTGGTCGAAGTCGTCGGGCGCAGAGGTTGATATTGCCAAGGCCAAGCAGATTCTGGACGAGGACCACTATGACCTTAAGAAGGTGAAGGACAGAATTCTTGACTACCTTTCGGTGCGGCGGCTGAAGCCGACCATGAAGGGGCCGATCCTTTGCTTCGTCGGGCCTCCGGGCGTAGGCAAGACTTCGCTGGGGCGGAGCATTGCGCGCGCGCTGGATCGTAAGTTCCAGCGAATTTCGCTGGGCGGCATGCACGACGAGGCGGAGATTCGCGGGCATCGCCGGACGTACATTGGAGCGCTGCCGGGGCAGATTATCCAAAACCTGCGTCGCGCGGGGACCAACGATCCGGTGTTCATGCTGGACGAGATCGACAAGCTGGGCCGGGACTTCCGCGGCGATCCGTCGTCGGCGCTGCTGGAGACGCTGGATCCGGAGCAGAACAACACGTTCCGAGACAACTATCTCGACCAGCCCTTTGATTTGTCGAAGGTGCTGTTTATCTGCACGGCGAACCAGTTGGACCCGATTCCGGCTCCGCTGCTGGACCGCATGGAGATCATTGATCTGCAGGGGTACACGGAAGAGGAGAAGATCCACATCGCGTTCCGGTACCTGATTCCAAGGCAGATCAAAGAGAACGGCATTCAGGCGGACAACATCGAATTCCCCGAGGATTCTGTCTCGTACATCGTGCGGCACTACACGCGGGAGGCGGGCGTGCGCAAGCTGGAGCAACTGCTGGGGACGGTGTGCCGCAAACAGGCGCGGCGCATTGCCGAAGGCAAGACGGAAAAGCTGACGGTGACTCGCGAGATCGTGCAGGAGTTCCTGGGCGGAATCAAGGTTCGAGTGGACACGGAGATCGCCGAGCGCACGAAGCGTGCGGGGGTGGCTGTGGGCTTGGCGTGGACTCCGGCGGGCGGCGATGTGCTGTTTATTGAAGCCAACCGGATGAAGGGCAAGGGCAGCTTTACGATGACCGGCCAGATTGGCGGCGTGATGCAGGAGTCCATGCAGGCTGCGCTCACCTGGGTGAGGTCGAACGCGAAGCTGCTGGGGCTGGAGGAAGACTTCACGAAGGACACGGACATTCATATCCATGTGCCGGCGGGAGCTATTCCGAAGGACGGGCCTTCGGCGGGCGTGACCATGGCGACGGCGCTGGTGTCTCTGATGACCGATACACCGGTGCATCCGCTGACCGCTATGACGGGGGAGATCACGCTGAGCGGCAATGTGCTGCCCGTGGGCGGCATCAAAGAGAAGTTCCTGGCTGCGAAGCGAGCCGGCGTGAAGGAC
>JAJXZK010000141.1 GCA_021780095.1 Acidobacteriota bacterium
TTATTTAGTCGCATATTGTCCCTACTGTGCGGCACTACCCGTTACAGAGCAGTAATTTCTTTCTGCTACTTTCCGGATGTATCCGGGAAACCGCACCTGCACGTATGAGAGCAGCTACTCATCGATGTCCACCGTTCCCGCGGCGCGAACCTCATCGCTGACCGGCTCGTACTCGACTGTGCCGGTCGTTACCCCGATACTTTGCAGACGCTCTGGCGAGAGCTGTACGGGGGTCATCGGCGCGTCTGTCTTACCGGCTGGCGCCGTGGACGACGCCGGTTCATTGGCGCCTGCTGTCGGCCCAACTGCCGCCGGTTCCACGCTGCTGGATGTCGGTCCTTGTACGGAGTTCGACGATTTTGTTCGTTGAGAGCGGTAGAACCATGCCCCTGCAGCAACTCCAATCAGGGCGAGCCAAACCAGAAAAGTTCTCAAAACATATTTGTTCATCGCAGTGTCGCTCCTGTCAGGGTTTCCAGATGAGCCAGTGTTGTCTCGTGATCAGCCAGCACTTGGGCTTCGTCGAGCTTCATGTTCAGAAAGTTCACGAAATAGAGGAGGACGTGCGTCAGGACGTCGCGATTGCTCGCATACGAGTTCAGAGTGGAGCGATAGGCGGCATCGGATTGGGGAATGAGACCCTGCTGGTATTCCGTGAGCAGTTCCTCATCGCTTTTCACCTCGACGTATCCTCGCCTGACCTGAGCAAGCTGCTCCTCGAGATGCGCAACGAGTGTGTCCCGCGACAGAGCCAGTTTCTCAGCGGCCTCCTTGACCTCAGCGCGGACGCGGGCCCTGCGCGGCAGGCGCAGATTGAAGGTAAACATGTAGTAATAGGGATATTTGCGGTCATTCTGCTGCCACATGTAAGAGAAACCGAAGTCCGGCTTGCCGTCCCGCTTCGCCGAAGCCAGCGCCGCGTTCTCGGCGCGCACAGAGCTGGCGTCCATCTGAATCTGCGGATTTTGCTTCCGCACCCTGTCCTGAAGCTGGTCTGAAGTGTCCTGCAGAGGATTCTCTCGGAGGGCTTCAGCCACGATGTCCGGAGAATCCTGATCCCGATGCAGCAGGGCTTTCAGATCAGCCTCGGTATCACCGGTCTGCTGGTTGGCCGCGGTGATTTCGCGGATGATCTTCGTGCGCTCCACCTGGGCCTGCAAAACATCAGCCTGAGATCCCTGACCGACTTCATAGTGTGCGGTCGCATCCTGGATGAGCTGATCCAGCACGTGTTCGTTCTCGCCAAGAATCTTGAGCACCTGCTGCAGGTAGGCGCTGAAGTGGTGCAAGCTGGGGCGAACGCGCGCCAGGCGAAATCGAAGAGTTGAAAGCTGTGCCATGCAGACGGACATCCGTCGCACAGAGCATCGGAATTGGGGTTATAACGGTAGCGAACGATGAAATGGAGGCCACATGTCTCGACACGCTCGCCGCCGCGCATACAAAAAGATGAAAGGAGATGACCACGCTGACAGTCATCCCCGCAAATTAAGGCAGCGTCCCTGTGTATAGGGCGCTGCCTTGCAGGAATTGCCGGGAGCACTCGAACAGCACAACCTCACGGTTCGCTAACCAAAAGCATACCGGTGCCGCGCCCTACGTTCACGTTGCCACTCTGCGCACTGAGGGTAATGGCACTGGAAGGATTGGTTCTCCCGCTCTGTGCGATCTGCGTGTGCGAAAAGCCATAAGCGCCGGACGCGTTCAGAGAAAACACCCAGACCGCCTGAGCTCTATGATTGTGGTCGAACTCAATAACGTCGTCGGATGGCCACCGTGGTTTGCCCACCACGTCCGGTCTCCGCATGACGACTCCACCACCGCGATAGACGACATCACCGCCGACCTGTTCGACTGTCCAGGAGGATTCAGGGTTCGCCTCCTCGGAGTATGCGGACGGCATCTGCGCTTCCTCTACTTCGAGGTTCGACGCAAGCGCACGCAGGTATACATGAATTGGCTCATTCGCGTTTTGTGACGAAAATTCATCGAACGCGAACGAGATCTTTCCTCCTCTACCTTTGCCGGCGTCGACGACCCTGGTCAGGTGGCCCGTCAACTTGCTGCCGGCACGAATTCTTCCACCCGTGGTCAAGGTGACGTCCTGCATGACCCTTGCTGTGACTGTGTCGCCGGGTTTGTTCTTTTCTGAATTCAAGCGGCTCTCCAGCCTGACAGGGATGATCGTTCCCGAAGAAACTGCATCTTGAACCCGATGCTGAGGCAGCGGCATAGGCCATGCGGCCAAAACGACTCGTCCCGTCACGCGGCCAGGGATGAGTGAACCGGGCGTTGTTGCTCCCGAATGACCGCCCTCTGCCAACGCCCTGTATTTTTCCGCGTGCGCGTGAGCTTTCTGGGCGTCCAGTGAGTATTGTGACGCCAGATACCGGCAGTGAAGCCCCCACCCGCCCGCATACGGAACTTTGGGATGTATCCCCGTACTCGACGGATAATCATCTGCTTGTTTGGAATAATAGGCAGCTTGTAATTCGAGTGCCTTCGCCTGTTGCTCGAAGTAGGTAGCTAGTTGACGATATTCCTGGACAGACGTGGCTTTGCCCATCAGCCGTTTCGCGTCCTTCCCCGACAGTTGCTGGTTGCTATCGTCTGCCGCACGTGCGACAACAGAGGCTCCCGTCAACAGAAGCGCCAGCGCTGCGGCGCCAAGCGCGTACTTCATCATTATGCGGTACATAGAACACCTTCCCTTCGGTCACACCGATTTCATCGTTCACGAGGGTTTCACGGAGCACACCACGCTTGGGCTTGGTGGCTCCACGTCGGAAAATGAATGAGGGTGACGCTAAATGAGGAAAGTGCAGAGAAGAGCTTCTCTCTTGTGTGACGGTTCAAAGAGCGGCCGCGGACGAGCGCCGGACGCAATCGCCACTAAAGACCTGCCCAGCATATCTGGCGTGAACGGCAAGCTGAGCGGCGCTGCGGCGGTAAGCTGCGTCAGAGATAGAAGATTCTGTTGCAGTTCGACTTGCTGGAAGTGACACGGTTTGCCCTGCGTTGGACAGCCGGGAGCCCCGCAATGTCCGGTAGGATCACAACAGGAATGCGCTGCCAGGGGCGCCTGAAAAAACTGCGGACAGGCAACACATCCACCCCAAAGCAGTGTTGCTACCAGCACCAGCGAGAAAAGCAGAATGGCAGAGCGCCAAAACATGGCCCGCGCCTTTCGCCTACAGGTCCGATGCATCCAGAGATCAATGAGATGCTTCGCCATTTGCGTCTCCCTATCCGCCTCCACAGGATCAACAACGGTGTTCAGTCTGGTCCTCGATCTATTACTGAACTTGAATCGTCTTCCAGTCGCCGTGAATGATCTCAGCGCGAATCTGCTCCGCCGACTTACCTTTGCGATGTTCCTCCATTGCAAACAGCGCCTCTCTTACGCAAATGTCGCAGTCGGAACCGTGCCTACCGGCAAAGCAGTCCAACAAACTGCGATGGCCCCTGTTGCGATCACAGTGGCAATAACAAGGCTGCTGGGCCAGAACTTCGGGGATATTCCTGGCTGCCTGGTAAGCTGCCGTGACATAGCGGTTTGAGAACTGCGCAGGGTCCAGCGTTTGTGGCAGAGGCTTTGCCTGGGCAAGAGTCGCGAAGTAGTGCGGAATCGATTCTGTCTCCGCCTGGGGGTTCGATTGTCGAAGCTGCTGGTAAAACACCGTTCCGTAGAGACCCACGACCAGAGCAGCTAGGACGCCCAGGAACATCAGGGCTCTCCAGCTTGCCGCCTTCGGTTTGCGCTTTTGAGTGCGTTTCATATCGCCCTCCCTGCTTGCGCCGTTACATCTCTGATTCGGGTTGTTCCGGTGGTAGAGTTCCGCGTTTTAGTGTCCGCTCTTTCAGCATGACGAAGAAAACGGGAACCAGAATGAGGACGTTGATGGTGGAGGTAATCATGCCGCCGACAATGGGAGCGGCGATCGGCTTCATGACATCGGAACCGATGCCGGACTCCCAGAGAATCGGAGCGAGGCTGGCGAGTACGGCCACGACCGTCATCAGCTTGGGCCGAAGACGCAGGACGGCGCCCTCGATGGCCGCCGCCTCAATGTCCGCCTTTGTTTGTGCGTGTCCGGACTCGATGCGCTTCTGTAGTGCCTCATGAAGATACACAACCATGACGACACCGGTTTCAACGGCGATGCCAAATAATGCGATATAGCCTACAGCAACGGCAACGCTGAAATTGTAGTGGAGCAGCCATTGCAGCAACAGCCCTCCGGTGAGTGCATAGGCGGTGGGAAAGATCAGCATTAATGCTTCGGCTACAGAATGGAATACCAGATAGAGCAGAATAAGGATCACAAAAAAGACAATGGGCAGGATGAGCTTGAGGCGCTGTTTGGCCCGCTGCTCAAACTGGTATTCTCCCGACCACTGATAGGTATAGCCCGCGGGCAGCTTCAGCTTTTGCTGTAACAACCGGTCTGCCTGCGCGACGAAGCCTCCATAGTTCGCATTCTTCAGGTCTATGTAGATATAACCCGTAAGCGCGCCGTCCTCGTCGCGGATCATGGCCGGCCCTTTGGAGAACGAGATGCGCGCTACCTGTCCGAGTGGAATCTGCGCACCGCTAGGCGTACCGATGAGTATGCCGCGCATCTGGTCGATGTTGTCGCGGAAATCGCGCTCGTAGCGGACGTTGATAGGGAAACGGTCGCGGCCTTCGATGTTCTCCGCGATGTTCTTGCCGCCAATGCCCGATGCGACGGCGGCCTGAATATCCGCGACGGTGAGGCCATAGCGCGCGGCTTCCAGTCGGTTGGGTTCGACATTGATGTAGAAGCCCTGGGCCACTTTTTCCGCGTAGATGGATCGCACCTGTGCTATTCCGTTCAGGACATCCTGAATCTGTAGGGCCACCTTCTGGATGCCGTCGATGCTCGGCCCCTGCACTTTCATTCCAACCGGCGTCTTGATGCCGGTCAGCTCCATGTCGAGTCGGTTCTCGACTGGCATGGTCCAGGTGTTCGACAGGCCCGGAAACTGGAGCTTTGCATCCATCTCTCCAATGAGCTTGTCGTAGGTCATGCCGACGGGCCATTGCTCACGCGGCTTCAGCATAATCGTGGTGTCGTACATATCGAGCGGAGCGTTATCCGTTGCGCTGTCGGAACGCCCGGCTGTGCCGAAGACGCTGACGACCTCCGGGAAGGTGCGGATGATGCGGTCTTGCTCCTGCAACAGCACCTTCGCTGGTCCAATCGAGATGCCGGGCAACGCGTTCGGCGTGTAGATGGCCGAGCCGTCATAGAGAG
>JAJXZK010000151.1 GCA_021780095.1 Acidobacteriota bacterium
TCGCAAACATTCCTCCGCCTCGACCAGTCGGCATTCTCGTTGCAGTTCTTCGAGCCGCGTGTGATCGACCAGGCAGGCTTTGGCATATAGTTCCTGAGCAGTCACCACGGTTTGCAACATGGCTTCCACTTTATTTTTCAGGTTGTGACTCTGGTCGATGACATAGGCGGGCGCGATTGCCTCCGGATGCTCCGAGTGGTAAGACAAAATCTCATAGAACAAGCGGAAGACCTGGTACGGATCGATGGACCCCAAGGTAAGATCGTCATCCGCGTAACGGCGATCGTTGAAGTGAAAACCGCCGAGCATTCTTTCACGCTGCAGCCATGCCAGGATTTGCTCGATGTTCTGCGTCTGATAGTGATGCCCGGTGTCGACCAGAACGAAAGCCTGAGGTCCGGCCGCGCGCGCGAATAGCAACGCCATTCCCCAGTCGGCGATATCCGTGTGATAGAAAGCCGGCTCGAACGGTTTGTACTCGACCAGCATGCGTTGGCCCGGAGCCAGGGAAGCGTGGGTTTTGGATAGGCCTTCTTGAAACCAATCGATACGGTGGCGAATATTTTGCGTTCCGGGATAATTGGACCCATCGGCGAACCAGAGAGAAACATCGGCGTTGTCCAGTTCGCGGGCGATGGCTACGGACTCGAGCACATGATCGAGGGCTTGTTGGCGGACTGCGGGATCAGGATTGCCGAACGAGCCAAACTTATAATTCTGGCTCTCGAAGAGATTCGGATTGATCGCTCCGGCGCGAATGCCGTAGTGCCGGCTCAGGTCGCGAACTTTTGCGACGTCCCGCAGGCCATTCGGGAAGTCCCACAACACGTGCGTCGCCATGCTGGGACTGGCGCCAGAAAGTTGATGCACCTGGGCAGCATCAGCAAATTTTTCCTCCAGCGTGCTGGCGGCCGAGGGCTGTATAAATTTCCCGAAGCGGGTGCCAGTGTTGGCAAAACCCCACGACGGGACTTCGATCGCAAATTGATCGAGCCGCTTCGATAGCCGGTCAGTGATGACAATTGAATTTGCATCCGATGGGTCGAGTGTAGGCATGGAAGATTTCCTCTACGGGCGCAATGGCGTTGGTTATGCGGGTGACGAGTGGATTGTTGGAGTCGGTTGCGCTTGCGCATCCGCATCTGCAAGCACTCGTGCCCAGCGAGAGACTCCCTCTTGATCTATCTCTTGCTGTTCCACGTTTCCAAGATACTCGCCGTCCGGGTCAAGATGTGACCTTTCCAGGGCGGCCAGTTGAATAGATATGTTGCCCAGGGTGGAGCTCTCTTGCACGCCACACACCAGTTCCAATTGTGTTGCTCGTTGCGTGAGCCGGTTCAATAAGAGATTTCGGCTTCCGCCGCCGACAATGTAGAGACGTCGAAACTTCTTCGCCGTCAATGTCTCGATCTGACGCAGGATGTCCGCATAACGTGCGGCGAGGCTGTGAAGAATCAGATTGATCATGGCTGGCGGCGAGGAGAGAAAAGGTTTCGCAGGGAGGCCGCCGTTTTCCAGTTGCACGGCGATTCGCTGAGGCATTTGGCCCGGAGCGATCAAATGAGGGTCGTCTACATCAATCAAAGACTGTGGAGAAGGGAGCGTCGCGGCGGCCTCGATCAATTCTTCCACCGTGCGATTTTCGCCGTTGGCCTTCCACGCTTCCATGCACTGATCCTGCAGCCACAGTCCATTGACATTGCGCAGGAAGCAGATCGTTCCACCCACACCGGCCTCATTTGTAAAGTTCAATCGCGCGGATTCCGGGCTTGCGCAGGGTTGATTTAGTATGGTGCCGACCAGCGACCAGGTGCCGGAGCTAATGTAGGCCCAATCATCGCCGTGCGCGTGAATGCCCGAGATGGCGGACGCCGTGTCATGGCACGCCGGCGCGATCAACATCGTGTTTCGGAGAGCTAATAACTCGGCGAGCGGACCTTGCAGCCGGCCGATGATTGAACCAGGAGAGACAATACTGGGAGCAGTGGAGATGTCCAATCCGGCGGCATCGAAAATTTCCTGCGACCACTGTTGCTTGCCGAGCGCGACCATCGAAGTGTGGGTGGCGTTGGTATATTCCGCAACCGGTTTCGCTCCCCAGCGATATAGCAGGTATTCCGGCAAGTTAAGCCACGGAAGATTGGCTGGGATACCGGCGATTCCATCCGCATACAGCTGATACAGAGTGTTTATAGGAAGGACCTGGATGCCGGTCAGCGCGTAGAGCCGGTCGGCTGGAATCTTCGCGTGGAGCGCCTCCATCGCAGGTGCGGTGCGGGTGTCGCGATAGCAAAATGGATCGGCGATGGGTATCAGCCGGTCAGAGTCTGGGGATGCGGCGGCAAAGTTGCCGTTTAGACGAACATAATCGACGGCCCATCCGGTGACGCCGACGGCTGCGATGCCTTCTGTCGCAATTGCTGCGCAACGACGCATTCCTTCATCCGCAGCGGAGCAGAGCAAGGAACGATTCCAGTGTAGATGGCCATCACTTGCCACCGGCGCGTTCGCCACCCGATGAACCAGCTGAATCCTCGGGCCTTCCGGAAGCCAGCGGAGCAGCGAGATACGGCAACTTTGCGCGCCCAGGTCAACTGCAACGATCGCTCGCCGATCCGCTGGAATTCTCACCGCAGAAAGGCCTCGGTAAGGCCACCATCGACAGGAACAATATGTCCCGTAGTGCACTTTGCCTCAGGGCCGGCGAGGAACAGGATCGTTCTCGCGCAGTCGACCGGATCGATCGGTTGGTGGGTCAGGGTTCGTTGTGCGTAAAATTCCGCCAGCAGGTTGCGCAGCTCGTCGTCACTCGCTGAGGCGTCAAAACCGATGTTGTACTTCTTTAGGGACACCATGACACGCTCGCGCGGAAACATCGTCGAGCCTCGGATGACCGTTGCGGGGCTGATCCCGTTGACGCGAACCAGTGGCGCAAGCGAGACAGCCAGCTCGCGAACCAGGTGACTAACCGCGGCCTTGCTCACGTCATACGCTTCGCTGCCGCGTTTTGCCACCACCGCGTTTGCAGAACTCGTAAGCACAATACTCGCATCCAGGCCCTGCTCACGGAAAATGCCCGCCGCCTGCTCGGCGAGAAAGTAGTTGGCAGTTACGTTGATTTCGAGCGTCTTTCCCCATTGCGTTTGCGAACTTGTGTTGTCCGCCGACGCGGGGAAAAGAGCGGCTGTGTTGATCAGGAGATCGAGACCTCCGCAATGTTCAATAACGGAGTGCAGCGCAGTCCGGATCGAGGCTTCCTGCGTGATGTCGATTTCGATTGCGTGTGCGGCATCGCGGCCAAACCGCTTCCGAAGCTCCGCGACGACCTCTTCAGCAGCAGGCACATTGCGATCTGCGACGGCAACGGTGGCGCCGCTGGCGCCTGCCAAAAGTGCGGCCTCGCGACCGATACCGCTGCCCCCGCCCACGATCATTGCGACCCGGCGGCTGAGAGGTCTTTCCGGAGGTTGTCGCCGAAGTTTGGCCTCCTCGAGAGCCCAGTACTCTATTCGAAATGCCTCTCCGATGGGCAGGGCGACGTAGTTGGAATAGCTCTCAAACGCCGATGACGGCGCTGCTGGCCCCGCTTGCGGATATTCCATGGGGTGCTTGTTTTTTTCATTTGCGTCGGTCAGCGCGGAAGCTCCTTCCATCACGTGGATGGCATTCACATAAAACTCTGAGGCGAGGCGAGCTTCGGCCCGGCTCTTTGCGAAACTGAACATGCCGATGCCGGGAATCAATACGATCGCCGGATTGGCGGGGCGCATCGCGGGTGAGTCAGACTGGGCGTGGGCTTGATAATACTCAGCGTAATCCCGACGATATTTATCCAGGGCCGTGTCGAACGCGGGGTGGAGTTGGGATACATCCTGGGACGGGTTCCACGAGACGAAGAGAGGCCGAACTTTGGTCCGAATGAAATGGTCGGGACAACTTGTGCCAAGTCCAGACAGCGTCTCCGCTTCTTTTGAATTTACAAATCGCAATACTTCGGGAAGCGCGGAATAGGTGCCGATAACTCGCTGAGGTTTCGACAGGCGGCCACGCAGGAAGGGCAGCAGATCGACGGCGATCGTTTCGTGGCTTGAATGCGATGAATAGAGTGAACCTCCAAAAAGCTTATTGCCCGCCGCATCAATGTGCTCCTGCACAAACTGGCCCAGCTGATCGATCAGCTCGATGGTATTCAAGTAGCAGGATTCCGACGTTTCTCCCCAGGAAAACAATCCGTGGCCACCGAGGACAATCCCGTCGCAATTTGGATTGCCTTCGACGGCACGCTTCAGCATCAAGCCGAGTTCAAAACCCGGTCGTTGCCAGGGCAGCCAGACCAGTTGGCGCTTGAAGCGCCGATTGAATTCCTTCATTCGCTCTTCACCATTGGCGGCCGCCGCCACAGCGATTCCCCAGTCTGGATGCAAATGGTCAATATGCCGTGCGGGGAGGAAGGCGTGAAGAGGAGTATCAATCGATGCCGCGACAGTATTCTGCCCAAACGCGCAGAGCGGGTAGAATTCGACCATGTCGTCTTCATGCTCGACGCCGCGATAAATTCCGGCGAGGTCACAGAACTTGTCGAGATAAAGAGTTGCGAAGCCATGGATTGAAATGGTTCCTAGATCACCGCCACTGCCTTTGACCCATAGGACTTCGGTGGGCTTCCCGTTGAGCGGGTCTGGCTGGGTGACTTTGGCGCTGGTGTTTCCGCCACCATAATTGGTGATGCGCAAATCGGATCCGAGCAGATTGGAGCGGTAGCGCAGAAGTTCAGGTTCAGTTAACGTCGCGGCAAGCGTTTTGTCCCAGCGGTTTTCCAAGTAGCGATTCGGCATTATGCCCCTTCAAGCGGTTGCGGACGAGGAAACCCCTCGCTCCTGGCTCAGATGAGAATTGAGACGGATTTGCCAGATCTCAAAGGGTCCATAGCACGCCTGAAATCTCGAAACCGTCAACGGACTGCGGATACCCAACAGAATATCTGTTTCGGATTGTGAGCCGCTGGCTCCAGCTTTCAAAATCATACAATAGGGCAACTATTTCAGATGGGAAACAATCAGATTTACTTCGTCGGTTTCGCGCTTTCCGGTGGGGACGGCGGTCGCTCGATTACTTTGTGTTCCACATAGTTGTAGGGTGGAACGTTTCGTCCTGCCAACATGGAAAGTCCCAGCTGGATCAGACGTCCGCCATAGGTGTCCGCTTCATGCGAGACGGAGCCGATCAGCGGGCTTCGCGGGGAGGAGATTTCTTCCAATGCCTCTTCGATACAGTCCTGTCCGACGACGGCGACGTGACGCTCGCGCTTCAGCGTACGAGCGGCCTGGACCGCTCCCAGGGCACTGGCGTCGGTTGCCGCCGCAATCAGAATGCCCCGATCTTTGGGGTGGCGATGCAGAAAATCCAGAACCAGATGGTAGCTGATGTCTTGCAACCCGCGACCATCCATGCGAACAAAGGCTTCGATGGGAATGTCTGGCAGGTTCGAGCGAACGCCTTCAAACGCTCCCGTGATTCGACTCTGAACCAGCGGGCCGGCTTCCGCAAGATCGAGGCCAAGAACCCAACTCGGCTTGCTGGTCCAATTCTGCTGTGCGTGACGGGCGAGCAATTGCCCCGCCTCGAAGCCGACTCGAAAATTATCGACTCCGAAAAACACGGCATGGGGGTGCGGAATATCCACGGCAATCAGCGGAATGCCGGCACCAGCAATCTTATCTCCGATGATCGCGGCTACATCCTGATCCACTTGAAATTCAATGACCAGATCGACTCCCCGACGGACAAATTCATCCGCGTTGCGTACAGCAACCGTCGGGTCGTACTTATTGTCGAGAATCAGAAGGTCGATGCCGGTATCCGCCGCTGCGGACTGCAAGCTCTTAGTCACTGCTTGCGAAAAAGACATCTCTGCGGATTGGCATCCGAAGCCGAATACCTTCTTGGTGGGGCTGCTGATCGGCCGATAGAGCCCGTCCTGCGACTGCGCGATGTATCCCCGGTGTGTCAAGGTTTTCAGAATGCGATACACCGTAGTTTTTGAGATTTTTGTCCGCTGATGCATCGTTTCCAGCGACATGGGCTTGCGTTCGCGTTGGAGAATCTCCAGCACGTCGAGCGCCCTGGAAAGAACCGGAATAAGATAGAGCCGCTTGGGAGATGCTTTGGCCAAGGGAGTCACCTGTTCGGAGAAAGTTTCCACCTGCAAAAACGTCGGCATTCTTAATAGAGAAGGTACCGCCGATGCCGCAGCACAAATCCCCAGCTTCCAGGGGAACCAGTTTTAGTCCGTGCACGTTGCGCTACAAGCGAATTGAAACAACGTGTCTTTGTAGCACGCGATAAACAGAGAAATTCGCATGAATAATTCAATTCCAATAGCAGAGCTGTGGTGCGATGGACTCCATCTTATCGCAGTTTTGGGTACACGTCTTTCAATACGGAAATGGTTTTCAGTTAGTTTTCGGACCCTCGATTCGCGCTGGGGTCTTAGCTTTGGCGCGCAAATCGCATCGGCGAGACGAAGAACTGAACGTCAAGGACAACTGGTTTCGACGGACAGAGGATAATAGAAAGACATGAAATCGCACGATAGCCAGAAGGAATCTTTGCCGAAAGAAGATCTGCCAGCAGACGGTTCAGCGTCGGGCGGCAGCCGTTTTGTGCGCGCTTGTTTGCGGCAGCCGGTCGATCGAACGCCGGTATGGTTTTTGCGGCAGGCTGGTCGCTACATGCCGGAGTACCAGGCCGTTCGCCGCGCCCACACTTTGATCGAGATTTGTAAGCGGCCGGAGTTGGCCGCCGAGGTGACGATCACCGCGGCAGATAAACTGGGTGTCGATGCCGCGATTATTTTTGCAGACCTCTTGTTGCCGCTCGAGCCGATGGGGCTGGATTTCGAATTTCAAGCCGGCGAGGGACCGAAAGTGCATCGGCCGCTTCGCCGCGCGGCGGAGATCAACGCATTGCGAACCGATCGAACCGCCGACCTGGGGTATGTCGCAGAAGCCATCCGCCAGGTCGTAGCGCACTTCGGCGACCGCATGGGGATGATTGGATTTTGCGGAGCACCATTTACCCTCGCCAGTTACATGATTGAAGGCGGCGGGTCACGAAACTATATTGAAACGAAGCGCCTGATGTACGCGGACCCGGGCGCATGGCAAGCGCTGATGCAGAAGTTGACGATTGTGCTGGTCGAGTATTCGGCGCAGCAAGTGCAAGCCGGGGCAGACGTCATACAGATTTTCGACAGCTGGGCCGGTGCCCTATCGGTTACGGATTATCGGAAATATGTATTGCCGATCACGCAATCGATGGTGCGCCAAGTGCAGGCCCTGGGAGTGCCTGTGATTTATTTCGGCGTGGACACGGCGACCTTGCTGCCCAGCATGCGAGAAACTGGGGCGGATGTGATTGGGCTCGATTGGCGAATTCCTCTCGACGTAGGAAGGCAAGCTGTCGGGCAGCACTGCGCGGTACAGGGGAATCTTGATCCCATCGCGTTGTTCGCTCCCGAAGCAATCTTGCGTGCTCGTGTAGAAGAGGTGCTTCGGCAGGCTGGAGGAAGTCCAGGGCACATTTTTAACGTTGGCCATGGAATTGTGCCGACGACGCCGGTTGAAAATGTGCAGCGCGTGGTTCGATGGGTGCATGAGATTTGCGGACAGATGAGAGATGAAGGCGTGGGCCAGTGGAAGGCCAATGCATTGAGGCCAGCATGACGACGTCAAGCCCAGGGAGTGCATCATCTCCGTTGTGCGGGGAGCGCAAGATCGCGGTGCTTCTGCTCGCCCACGGTACTCCCGATACGGTCGAAGAGATACCTGAATATTTGAAGAATGTCGTGAGCGGGCGCGCCATGCCGCAGCATGTTGTGGAAGAGATTCAAAGTCGCTACGCGCAAATTGGCAGGAGTCCGCTGACGGAGTGGACGCTGCAACAGGCGGCGCTGTTGCAGCAGAAAATTGGATTGCCGGTGTATGTGGGCATGCGAAATTGGCGACCTTATATAGCAGACACGGTGCGGCAGATGCGCGCGGATGGAGTGACGGATGCGGTAGCCATTTGCCTGGCGCCGCAAAACTCCCGCACCAGCGTAGGGCTGTACCGGCGGGCAGCGTACGCCGAAGCTGGAAATGCCTTTCGATTTCACTTCATCGATGCATGGGCAGATCATCCTCGCCTGGCGGATGCGTTTGCCGATCGATTGCGCCCGATCTGGCAAGAAGCGTGTGCTTCCGTAGGCGAAAAAGTACCGGTGCTGTTTACCGCGCACAGCGTGCCTTGCCGCACCATTCAGGTTGCAGGTGCGTCCAGTCAGCCAACCCACTCGAAGGCAGAACCGCAACCAGAACGCGGCACAAAGCCTGCAACGGCAACAGGAGCTTCCGGACGTGTGCGCCCCACGGTTGAGGAGCGTTCCTATGCACTTCCACCCGGTGCAGCGAGCGGTCCCGACCCGTATGCGATCGAGACGAAACATACCGCCGCCCTGGTTGCCGAACGGCTCCTGCCCGACGGGCTTAGTTCGCACGACTGGTATTTTGCGTTTCAAAGCCAGGGTATGTCGGGCGGCCCGTGGATTGGTCCAACGGTTGAGGAGACTCTCGAATGCCTCCATCGCGAAGGCCATCGCGGTGTGGTGTTGCAGCCCATTGGTTTTCTCTGCGATCACGTCGAAATTCTGTATGACATTGACATTGCGTTCCAGGCGACAGCCCGGAAATTGGGCTTGAAGTTGTTTCGGCCCGAATCGCTGAACGCATCCCCATTGTTAATCGCCGCGCTGGCTGATTTGGCGTCTCAGGGTGCAGCGCAGTTCCAAGGTCCATCTGTCGGTGTCTCATCCAATCAAAAATGAAGCGCATCGCCATTATTGGCGGCGGCATTGCCGGGGTGGCGGCCGCCTACGAATTTGCCCTGCAGCAACAGGCTGGAGCATCGATTGAATTTGTGTTGTTGGAGGCGACCTCTCGACTGGGTGGCATTGTCGAAACCGTGCAACGCGATGGATTTGTCATTGAATGCGGACCCGACAGCTGGGTAACTGAAAAGCCGTGGGCGCGCGAACTGGCGATTGAACTGGGCCTTGAAAGCGAGTTGGTTCCTTCCAATGATCAGAGGCGCAAGACATATATAGGCGCAGGCAATAGCCTGACTGCTATGCCGGAAGGCATGCGCATGATGGTGCCGACTCAATGGAACAGCGTTCTGAATTCGCCGCTGTTCAGCGCGCAGGCGAAGCTTGCGTATCGGCGCGAACCAGAACTCGCGGAGCAATTGAAGGCTAACGCCCTTGATGTTGGCGATGGCAGTCGCGATGAATCGGTTCGCGAATTTGTTGTGCGGCACTTTGGCGAGGAAGTCGCGACTACGATCGCTGCGCCTCTGTTGGCCGGTGTCTTTGGCGGAGACATCGCGAATTTAAGCATGCGCGCTGTCATGCCGGCCTTCGTTGCTTTGGAGCGAGAATACGGTAGCCTTATCCTCGGATTGCAGCAGCGGACGACGGTAGGGAAGGTATCCCCTCCGATTTTCACATCGCTGAAGAGCGGATTGGGAACGCTGATCGCAGGGATGGAATCTCTCATTCCGGAGCGCAGCTTGCAGCGAAATATTGTCGTGGAGACGATTGAACACTGCGCAGGAAACTGGCGGGTTCACGGAACATCGCGTGGAAAATCTAAATCCATCGACGGTATTTTTGATGCGGTAATGGTTGCCACTCCGGCAGCGACCACAGCGAGACTGTTGAATCCCATCGACAGCCGCATTGGGCAATTGTTGCCTCAGCAGTCCTCGTCCGCAGTTGTCGTGGCCCTGGGGTTCGCAGCGAACCAGGCCCGCTCGATGCGTATTCCTCCGGGATTCGGATTCCTGGTTCCGCATTACGGACCACACCCCGAGCCCGATGGGGACGTTGAGCTCGAGGCCACCGATCGAACGCACGCAGCGGCTGCTCGGCAAACGCTGCTCGCGTGTACTTTTCTCAGTCAGAAGTTCCCACATACGGCGCCGAACGGCGCGATATTGTTGCGCGCGTTCTTCGGTGGGCCATTGGCTCCAAAACTTCTAGAGCGTGATGATCTCACTCTGATTCGTTTGGCTCGAAGGCAGCTGGAACACTATCTGGGAAAATTGCCGCCGCCATCGGTTGCGCTCGCTCGGCGCTGTCCGAACTCTCTCCCACTCTATGAGGTAGGCCACCCAGATCGCATGGCGGAACTGGATTCTCGAATCGCGAAGTTCCCATATCTTCGACTGATTGGCAACGCGTATCGAGGAGTCGGGCTACCCCATCTAATCCGATCTGCTCGAGCGGCTGCGCGGGAGATCGCGGCGGACTGCGACGCTATTTAAATTTGGCGGATGTTTTCGCCAGCCTACGACGGGACGCACTCCGCGGCGGTGGGACGGGCTATTCGTACTTGAGCGATTCGACGGGGTCCATCTGGGCAGCGCGTGTGGCGGGCAATGTCCCGAAGAGAATTCCAACCAGCATTGCCGTGGACAGGGAGATGACCACGGACCACGGGGAGATAGGAATCGTATAAGCAGGAAAAAGGAATCTGACGGACAGGGGAAGGGCCAGCCCCAGCAGGGTGCCCACGATGCCGCCGCTGAGCGAAATGAGGATGGCTTCGGCAAGAAACTGAAGTTGGATTTCTCGATATGTGGCGCCAACGGCTTTGCGAATACCGATTTCACGGATGCGCGATCGAACCGTCGCCAGCATAATGTTCATAATCCCGACCCCGCTGACGGCCAGCGTAATCGCGGAAACCAGCAGCAGGACGAGTGTCATGATGTCCGCAATGTGTGCCGCAGTCTCCACCAATGCGGTGTATTCCACCACGTCGTAAACCGACCCTGGGCGATGGCGGGACTGGATCGCTTGCGCGATCTCATCCCGTGCCCGCGGCGTGTCTCCGAAATTTCGAACAGAGAAAAACAATTGCTTTACGGCGTTGGTTCCGGTGAAATATCGGCCCACCGGGTATGGAATCAGGATGGTCTGCTTTGCAATTTCGGACATCCCCCAAGTGTTCACGCGTTCCTTGAAGACACCAATGATGGTGAAGGGAATGCCTCGGATCGTAAACGTTCGGTTGATGGCGCGGTCGGCGCTTCCGAAGAGACTCTCGGCAAATGGAACCGTGACTACAGCCACTTTGGCGTGGCTGAGGGTGTCCTCTTGATCAAAAAAACGTCCGTAGAGAACTACGAGATTTCGCACATCCCTATATTGGGGAGAAACGCCCAGAATCAGGATGTCCTTCACCTTGCCGTCTCCGAAGCTGATCGGGACCTGCATTTCAAGCATTGGCGAAGACCAGACGATGCCGGGAACCTGCTGGTCGACGGCAGTCAGGTCTTCATAAGTAAGGGAGTCCGGGTTCATGCCGCCGCACTGGCAGTCCGCGACAATCATGTTGGCGCCGATACCCTGGATGAGATTAATTGCGTATTGTCTGCCCGTCAGTCCAATCGTGGCGACGAGAATCACGGAAGCCGATCCCATGACCATGCCGAGTGCCGTCAATGCAAAACGGACCTTGTTGGCGCGGAAACTGTCGAGCGCAAGCGAGATAATCTCGCTGAGCACCATGGTTTGCTTGGCGCTGGCCAGGGTGCGGGCAAAAGACGAACTATGTGTGTTTGCAGCAGCCATCGGCAAATGTAAGGTGATGCATAGCCCAACAGCAGCCAACACTCCGCTGCTGTTCAGGCGCTTCTCCAAGCATACTGCTTGCACTGGATTCGCAGATGAGCCAAATGGAGATGCCTAGTCATACGCATGGACCCCATCTTTGTGGAACGTATTGGCGCGCGGACCCGTACTTTGTCCCCTGGAGCAGGTTTGGGGTGGAACGGTGCCTCCCGCGGTCGAGAAGCGTCCAGCACTGGTTGCGTCCACACCTTTTAGAGCTTGCTACTTTAAAGGGGAGCCGATCCCCGAGCATAATGGTCCTTCCCGATGCAAGTGCGGATTCTTGCCCGCTGAAATTGACTGATTGCGCATGCTTGGCGCTTTTGTATTGCCGCTCTTCCACAAAAAGATTGACAGTGGCAGACTTCGGCTCCTATTATCTTTTTCACTTGACAAAGGTTGCGTTTGAAGTCGCTCGGTAGTGAATTGTTAGTGGAAAGATGGCAAACAGAATGAATCGACTAACCAAGCTAGTGTCAACTTTCGTGGTGGGAGCAGTTCTCTCCTTAGGAGCGGTTGGAGTTTGGGCCGCGATCACAGGCTCGATCTCTGGGCTTGTCACCGATCCTGCTGGCGCGCCAGTTGCGAACACCACAGTAACTGCAACGAACCAACTGACAGGCGTTCAGAGCAAAGTTGCCACCGATTCGAAAGGTTTCTATAGTTTCCCGGCACTGGCAGTCGGTATCTACACTGTCCAGCTCAGTTCTCCGGGGTACAAGGAGTTCGTAGAAAAAGATGTGACCATCAATGCGAATTCAGCGGTTCGGGTAGACGTTAAGTTTGCTCTGGGTAAACTAACAGAAACCACGACCGTCACCGCAGACGCTTTGCGGGTAGAGACCCAGAGCACCCAGCTCGGTGACGTCATCGAAGGCGCGAAAATGACATCTGTGCCGCTGAATGGCCGCGCGTTCACCGACCTCCTGGCACTGCAGCCGGGTGTTTCACCATATCAGAATGTCGAAGCGACATATGTGAATCGCCCCGTCTCGGGCAATCTTAACTCTGGAAATCAATCGATCAACGGAGGTAGAGAGACCGCGAACGGGTTCATGGTAAACGGTGCAATAGCAAACGAAGGAGTCGCGAACGGAACAGCATTGATGCCCAATCTGGACTCGATCCAGGAGTTTCGAATCCTTACAAGCAACTTCGACGCTGAATATGGGAATTTTAGCGGCGGTCAGATCAACGTCGTGACCAAGTCCGGAACAAACCGATTCCACGGGGATGCCTTCGATTTTATCCGCAATACAGCCCTCGACGCCAAAAATTACTTTGACACGACGCGCGGTTCGTTCGTGCAGAACCAGTTCGGGGGAACGATCGGCGGACCGATCAAGAAGGATCGGATGTTCTTTTTCGGCGACTACCAGGGAACCATAAATACGATTGGGGCGACGGTGAACTATCCGGTCCCTTCCGTGGCCGACCGCGGAGGAGATCTTAGCGATCAAACGGCGGCGTTGCTAGCGTCAGACCCTGCAAACGGGGGGACGGGAGTCGCGGGACCCTACTGGGCAAACATTCTTTCTCAGCGGTTGGGTTATGCGGTCAACTCCGGAGAGCCTTACTACACCCAAGGTTGTACAAGTACAACGCAATGCGTATTTCCGAATGCAATCATTCCGACCACTGCATTTTCTCCGGTCGCGAATAATTTGCTGCAATATATCCCACTCCCAAACAAGCCGTCGAATTATTTTGAGACTTCATCGTACCCAGAGACGCTAAACGATGAGAAGGGAAGTCTTCGCGCAGATATAAAAACACGCTTCGGTGAATTATTCGCATACTATTTTCAGGATTGGTATACACAAAGCAATCCGTTTGCACCTGGCGATGCGAACGTTCCCGGATTCACTGCGAACACGGTCGGAAGGGCGCAGATGGCAAACATAGGTCTTACGACTACGCACGGCTCAAATTCCGTGAATGACGCGCGGTTATCGTATTTGCGTAATATCTGGGATAACGACGAGCCTGGCAGCGGACTTGGGCCATCATTGGAATCCCAGGGATTCGTCACTCCCTGGGGGCCATCCGGCGGTGTGGGCTTGAACAATCCCGCGTTTCAAGGAGTCATGCCCATATTTTTCAATAACTATACAATCGGGATTCCGCAAGACACAATGAGAAACCTTGATAATACCTTTCAAGGCCTTGATCATTTCACCCGGATCGTTGGAACCCACACCCTCCAATTTGGCGTGGAATTTCACTACGATCAAATCGCGGAACGTAACTATGACGTGCCAAATGGATCATTTAATTTTAACGGTTCCGAAACTGGATATGATTTCGCAGATTTTCTGCTAGGTGCTCCTGCCAATTTCCAGCAGGCAAGTATCCAGATCATGGACTCGCGCAACACTTACTTTGGAACCTATGCACAAGACAGTTGGCGTGCGACGCCGACGCTCACGCTGAACTACGGATTGCGCTATGAAATTATGCCTCCGTTCTATGACACTGGGAACAAGCTTGAGACTATTGTGCCGGGCCTGCAGTCTGTAGTATTTCCAGGAGCCCCGAAGGGATATGTTTTTCCAGGAGATCCCGGTATACCTAGGACGCTAGCGCCGACCGACTATAAGGATTTTGCCCCAAGGATCGGAATGGCGTATTCGCCCGGTGTCCAAACCGGATTGTGGTCCAAAATCACAGGTGGCCCGGGAAAAACCAGTATTCGTGCGGGATACGGAATCTTCTATACCGCGATTGAAGATCTCTCGAACTTTGAAGAAGTCGGCGATGCGCCGTACGGTCAGTTCTATTCAAGTCCGGCGCCTCCTCTGTTTGATACGCCCTACGTTGATCGAGGCACGGGATTTCACGAGTCGAATGCATTTCCATTTGTCTTTCCACCCAAGAATACTTCCGCCTCCCACCCTGACACCAGCTTCAATTGGGCGAATGTGGAACCAATATCCTACTCTCTCGCGTATTACTACAAGAACGTAGTTCCTTACACGGAGGAATGGGAGCTTACGGTTCAACGGCAGGTAGGACAGAATATGGTAGTCAGTGCAGGTTATGTTGCGAACCAAGGGCATCACCTAATAGTTTCCGAGGAGGCCAATCCGGGTAATTCTGCTCTGTGTTTACAACTGAGCGACCCAGCAGCACTTGCGCCGGGACAGCAGCCATGCGGTCCATTCCTAGAGAACAATGTTTTTGTTTTGGCAGACGGACAAGTAGTGAATGGAACACGCGGGCCATTAGGGAATAATTTCGGACCCAATCCCTACATGATCACGAAAGGAAACTCGAGTTATAACTCATTGCAGGTGAGTATCCAGCAAACAGCCGCGCACTGGAATTATTTGCTGGGTTACACATTCGCCAAATGTATGGATGACGGTTCAGCGCTTACGGGCGGAGTCAACTTTTCGAATCCCGCTTTGAGCCGCGGATTATGTCACGCGGACGTCCAGCAGGATTTGGTGGTAAGCGGCACTGTCCAGTTACCGTCGACGAACGCTTCCGGCGCCAAATGGGCCAATGCTCTTACAAGAGGTTGGGCGATTTCAGATATCACGACACTTGCGGGTGGCTTGCCGGTTACTTTTTCCGAGACGGATGACCGATCTCTTGCTGGTGCGGGAGAAAATATCGACCTTCCTAACTACGATCGGCAGGGTGGTTCGTTGTTTGGCGGGGGCAGTAGCCAGAACCCCCGCACCGGCAAGCCCTATTTCAACACGAATCTTTTTACACCTGAGAACCTCGGGACCTTTGGTACCTCCAGAAGGCGCTTCTTTCATGGTCCTGGGATGAACAACAGTGACATGGCGCTGCTCAGGAATTTGGCTTTGCCAAAAACAACTCAATTGCAGTTTCGCTTCGAGGCATTCAACGTTTTCAACCATGCACAGTTCCAAACTCCAGGAGGAAATGTCAACGATCCGGGAACATTCGGGATTGTTACCGCTGCAAACGCTCCTCGCATTATGCAAGTTGCGCTGAAATATTTGTTCTAGGTTCGTCGGCTAGTTCCTGAACAACGGGTATACGTTCGCTCGACTCGGTCGCGTCATTGCAATAGTGACTGCCAGCCGGACGCCCTTTCATTTCGGAGTGGATGGTCCGTTTAGCAGTTCGCATTCTTGGACGGGCAAATATTTCGATAGGTGGGCTGGATGTCAGCCGGGAATACAGAGGGGTGTTGCTGCTGATTGGGGTGCGCTTTGTGCCGGGAATCGTTACGCAAGGATGCCGGTTTTGTCGATGACAGTGTGCTGTCTTGCCGGACCAGCAGACACACTGTCTATCTCGCAGAGCTCATTCAGTTCGGTCTCGGCGGATATCGGTGACGATCATTCCACACCTTCTCCAGAATTATGACTATGTGCGGCCAGATCGGAGGTGCTGTCACTTGGGTTGCTCACTCCGTGCCCTGCGTAGGGTTACGCTTGGACCTTATAACTTGTTTCTACCTATTACCGTTATGTATATTTAGGTGCACTGCCGGGACAGGATTCCATCAGCTTCAAGCCGGAATGCATGCCGTCCCATTCAAAGCACGCCCGTAATGGCTGCGTAGAGATCCACCCTGACCTCAAGGTCGTCGGCTACCGTTGCCGATTGTGGAGATGTACTGTGATATTGTTTCCCGCGATAGATAGATAAGGAGCGCTATGTTAGCCGTGGATGAGATTCAACCTCATTTGAATGACCGAAGGTCGTTTATCAAACTGCTGGCAGCGGCTCCGCTGTTTGCCACGATTGGTACACGCAGCCTTGCCTCTACTGTTGCATCAGCCGGCAGAAGTACTTTCTCCAACAATATCTACACTCGGCTGGGAGTTCGTCCCCTAATTAACGCGCGCGGCACCTGGACGTACGTGTGCGGGTCTCTGGAGCTGCCCGAGACGCGGCGCGCGACGGAGGAGGCGTCTCACTATTTCGTCGACATGTTTGAGCTGCAAGCTGGCGTAGGCCGCTACCTGGCAAAGATGTCTGGAGCTGAATCTGGAATGGTGACCTCCGGTTCTGCGGGCGCAATGGCATCGGCAACAGCGGCGTGCATTGCCGGTTCCGATCCGAAGAATGTTTGGCAATTGCCCGACACGACTGGCTTGAAAGATGAAGTGGTGATGATGGAAGGCCGAAGCCCTTTCGACAGCGCCATTCGGCTCGCCGGAGGTAAATTGGTGATTGCCCAGACCGTGGAAGATCTGCCGTCGGCCCTGACTGCCAAAACCGCAATGGTCTACACGACTTGGCGTGACGACCGGCTTGAGCGCATCCTAAAAATCACCAAAGCCGCCGGCGTTCCCCTCCTGGTTGACGATGCGGCCGGAATTCCTCCGTTTTCTTACTTCACCCGCTACGCCAAACTCGGTGTCGATCTTTTCTGCTTCAGTGGCGGGAAAGGACTATCTGGCCCGCAATGCTCCGGAGTGTTATTAGGGCGGAAGGATCTGATTGATGCAGCGCTGTACAACACCAGCCCCTGGGAGGGCGCCGTATGTCGTCCCATGAAGGTCGGCAAAGAAGAGATTATGGGCATACTGGCGGCGATCGAATATTGGTCGCGCGCGGATCAAGGCCTTTTAAATAAGGAGTGGCAGAGCCGGGTCGAACGCATCCAGAAGCTAGTAGAAACAGTGCCCGGAGTGACGACGAATATTATGACCCCGCAAGACGGGAACAGTTATCCAACATTGTCGGTGATGTGGGACGAAGCGAAGTTTGGACTGACGGTTGCTCAATGCGCTCAACAGTTGCGCGACGGCGAGCCTCGTATTGAGGTGCTGACGGATAGTAATCCCAGCGGCGTTCTGGACCGCATCCCGCATGATCCGAAAAGGCATCGGCGGTCCCAGCCGAATCCTTTGCAGATTATCTCCATGACATTGCAGCCTGGGGAGGACTTGATCGTTGGCAATCGCCTCCGCCAGGTTCTCAACAAGGCGCGCAAACAACCTGCATGAGGTGGGCGCTTCAAACGACAGGAAGGCGGTTGCGGGACACATCTTTTGCCGCATGACGCCTGCCTGCAAAGTTACATCCTGGGCCGGATCTCACGACGTGCACCAGAAGGCGCGGTAGATCCGGCAGATAGAAAGACAGGCAAAGACTCGAACCTCAAGAAAACGTATTCGATCGCGTTGCAAGAGAGGTGGTATCTCATGCATCCCAGTCAACGGTACGCCGGCGGGTTCGTCGGCCTGCTAGCAGGGGTTTTCTGTGCGCTTCCGCTGCATGCCGAGCATCGCCAGATCGATCCCACCTTCTTGTATCGCGACACCACAACGGCTGCGGAGAAGCCGTCCGACATCACCACGGCGACATGTCATTACAAACCCCTGTTCGGCAAGGGGGACCCGGATACGTCCGTGGTGGTCGGCGTCGCACGATATGGGGAGGCAGTCATCGATCCCCATGGCGCGTGCGCTACCGTTCAATATCCCCAGGAAGACCAGGTGTATGTTGTACTCGACGGAAGTGGCTCCGCGAAGTATGGCGGGGAACAGGTACCGCTGAAGACTGAGGACTATCTCTATATTCCTTCGACCGTTCCGCATTCTTTACAGAATTCGTCTGGCGAGCCTTTGACTGTGGTCGTCATGGGGTTTTACACCCAAGGATTTGACACGACTCCACCGCCTACGCATCCATTGAAGGCCAACATTGAAGACGTGCCGACGACCCTGGTGCATGGCCACCCGGATTCGACCCGCTTCCGTCTGCTGATGGGAGACTCGGATAGCAAGCGTGACCGCATTGCGGCTGGCCGCGTCCTGACCAGCCTGTTCCTGATGGAAATCGCGCCCGGTGGCACGAATTTCCCCCACCATCACCAGCGTGAAGAGGAGATCTACCTGATACTAAGTGGCCACGGTGTAATCGTGGCTGGCGGAGGAATGGACGGAATCGCAGGACGGCACCCAGCGAAAACCGGAGACGCTTATTTTTTCCGGCTCAATGCCACGGTTGGGTACTACAGTGCGCCCGATGTTACATCGCGACTACTTTGCGTACGCTCATGGTATCCGGGCATGCAACAAAAGGGAGCGCAACATTAAGTAGTAGTCAGGGAATATTGCATCGGCACGATCATGGATTGCTCTCGCGTGAATGTTTTTGTTGAGAAAGAAAAAGAAAGATGGTTTCAGGGAGGAAAAATGGGTTTTCCATTAAGGCGCTGCCCATGTCTTGTCTTAGGTTGTTTGCTGGCTGCGGGGGGCACGCAGCTGATTGCGCAGACTGGCGGCGCGCTCAAAGTTATCAAGGTTGATAGCTATCATGTTGGGTCGGCGTCGAGCGCCGGCGTTCTGGTGAATCGCACGCTCTACGTTGCCGGTCAGGATGGACGAAGCAACGGTGGCGCGGTTCCGAAGGATTTTCAGAAGGAAGTCCGCCAGTCGTTGGACAATGTGCAAGGCGTGCTGCGGGCGGCAGGAATGGATTTCGGCAACGTGGTGTGGATGAATATCTATCTGACTCATCTGTCGAATATGGACGGGATGAATCAGGTGTATTGGAAGATGATCGGAGAAGACGCGCCCGCTCGTACCGTGCTCGGAGTAGCGAGTCTGCCGAACGGCGAGAATATCGAAATCAACTGTATCGCGGTGAGCAGTGCCGCCCGCAGACGCGTGATCCATCCGGGGGGATGGCCCCAGGGACGACACATCGATCCCGCCGGAATCGAGGCCGACGACGTTCTCTACATGTCGGCGCAGGAGGGCGCCGATCCGCTGACGGGAAAGGTCGCAGCGGATTATGCCGGAGAAGTTAAGCAGGCTCTCGACAATGTTGCTGCGGTGGCCAAAGCTGCCGACATGAGCATGGCGAATGTCATCTGGGTCAATCCGTATCTCAGTAGTAATGGCGATCCAGAACACGTGATGAACAAGATCTATGCGACATATTTCGAGTTTGGAAATACTCCGGGGCGAGGAACGATTCAGGTGGTGGACCTTCCGAACCATGCGCATATCGTGTTCAGTTGCATCGCCGGCGCCGATTTGTCCAAACGTATGTCGATTCGTCCTAGGAACGAGAAGCCCAGCCCAACCGCAAGCCCCGGCATCCTGTATAGAGATACACTGTATCTTTCTGCAAAGGACGCGTACGTCCCAGGCCTGGGTCTCTTTTCGCCGGAGATGGGCATTCAGGTGCGCATGTCCATGCGCAGCCTGCTGGATGGGTTGCAGAAGGCAGGTATGGATTTTTCGAATGTCGTCTCTTCAACTATTTATCTGCGTGACGTGAAGGACGAGGGCCCGGTTGCGTCACTCTACGCCACGTTTTTCAAAGACAATTTTCCAGCGCGGACGACGTTACAACAGAATTTTGATACGAAGTCGGAAGATGTCGAGCAGATTTCCTTTATTGCGGTGCGACAGCCGCTTCACTGAGGAGAGAGTGTGCAGTTCGGTTCTGTCAAAACCAAAGCGCGGTTTTCAGCATTGTTTTCTGTGATGGCGCTGCCGGCCCTGTTGGGTTTGCCGTTGCAGAGCCAGACGACTGCCGTGCCCACCTGCGAGGCGCGTGCAACAAACTACCTGGGATGGAAGGCCGAGGAACTGTCCAATCCGTGGGTAAAGCTGGAGATCGTTCCGCAGATCGGCGGCCGGCTGATCCAGGTCACCTTCGGCGGCCATGACTTCCTGTATATCAATCCATTGCTGCAAGGGCAGGTGATTCCGCTAGGAGCCAAAGGGTACGGCGATCGCAATTACGGCGGCGATAAGATCTGGCCGCTCCCTGAAGGGAATCGGGATGAACAGCATTGGTCTGGCGGGGGGAACCTGGATGGTGCTCCATTTACCCTGCAGGTTCTATCCAGCGGTCCCACGTGTGCGGTGCGGCTGACCGGGCCGGTCGATCCCGAGATCGGACAGAGGTATATCCGCGATATCAGCATCGGAGCGGACACGCCGGTCATCTCGTTTCACGTGGTGATGCAGAACATGAGCGGTTATCCGCGGACGTGGTCGGAACAGACGATCACCGAATATCCCACCTCCCATCCGTCTGGCTCGGACAATTTCAACCAGAAATTCTGGGGCGTAACGGAGGTGAACCCCGCCAGCGCGTATCTGAATGGCTATCATGTGCGCACCGGCCCGGCGGACAACCCGGCTTTCTCGGTGAGCGCGGGCACGTTCCACGTGCATTGGAACAACATTATGCAGGAGGTATGGATCGACTCTCAATCGGGATGGCTGGCTGCTGTGGATGGTTCGACCGGATACACGATGGTTGAGCGCCATCGTATCGATCCGACCGCAGGGTATCCCGGAAAGGCTTCGATCATCTTTTATTCCACCGGTGAGCCAACACCACCCCCGGCGAAGGGGGAGGCCACGGAGCCCCGCGAGGGACCGTTCGTGGAGGCGGAAATGAACAGTCCAATGGTCGAGCTGGCACCCGGCGAAAGCTACGCGATGGATACGCAGTGGTATCCGACGCGCATGGGAGAGGATTTCAAGACGACGACCTACAGTGGTGTGATCGGAACACCGCTGACTGTTACCACGACCCCCGCCGGGCTGGCTCTCTCGGGTAGCTTTGGGGTGTTCTATGCCGGCGATCTGGTGGCCCACTTCTACGGGCGAGGCGATGGAAGCACGGCGAAAATTATGTCTGTGATTCCCACCGAGCCCGTGCAATTGCACACCACCTTGCATGCGCCGCCGAACACAACGCGGGTTTCGGTGCATCTGGTGGATTCTCACGGTCTGGATCG
>JAJXZK010000420.1 GCA_021780095.1 Acidobacteriota bacterium
ATCGATTCCATCGCCGCAGAGTCTCGCCAGAGACAGTCTACATCATTACAGAAAATGCTCTAGTGCCAGCGCTTCTCCCACAACATTGCGTCGAACCGGTGTTGCACGTGGTAGCCGAGCCGCCGATACAGGTTGACGGCGCCCGCGTTTCGTTCAGTGACCGTCAGCGTGACGGCGGTGCATCCAGTGGCCCGCAGAGAGCCCGCGCACAACTCCAGCAGCTTTTCGCCCACTCCCCGGCGCTGAAATTCCGGCAACACGCATACCTGGGTCACGTGGCCGACACCTGCACTCACTCGCGAACATAATAAAAGGCTCAGCAGCCGATCGTTGTTCGGCGAAGCCAGCACCCAGGAGGCCTGCTCTTCAAAAATTCCGCATCCCGGGAAGCGCACGACATTATGTAAAAATCGTTGCGCTCCGCCCAGCGACAAATATTGGTCATTGATTTCGCTGTCAATATGTCCCGCGTAGGCCGCGGTAATCACCTGCGGAGACAGTTCAAAGTCGGAGTTCTTCCAGCAACGATAATGGCCGCCGCCGGGGCCTGCGAATTCTTCGGGGCGAGCGGGAACAACGGCCGCAGTCGTCTCCGGCGGTTTCAATTCCAACTCCATAAACAGCCGCGGATACAGTTGGAAGCCGGCTCGCTCGAACGGTTCACGATGCAGGCCATGCGGGTGCAGCAGAAGTTGTGCTTCGACGCGGGTCAAATCGGGCGAGTGTTGCAGCGTTTCCAGCAGGCGATCGATCAACTGCAGTTCGACCGCGACGGCAGCGGTTTCGTCTCCACCCTGGCGCGATGCAAATACATCGCCAATGACAGCTTTGTTGGTCTCGTAGACGCAAAAGATATATCCGCAGACACGGCCCTGATCGAGAGCTGCATAGCCGCTCAACAAATGCGATTCGATGTACTGGAGTACCAGGCTGGCCGAACTGCGATAGTCCCAGTGGAGGCGCTGGCTCCAAAGCGCACTCTCTTCCTCCAGCAGCGGACGAAGATGCTGCGCGGAAAAATGCCGCAAATCTAGAAACTCGAGCTCGAGTGCGGAGGTCATGATCGACTTCGCGGTTGAATCCAGGGGAAGAAAATTCGCGAAAACACGCGGCCGGAGATATCAACCGTATGGCGCGAGTGTACGGCATTGTGGGTGGAATCGAAAAGCCGCAAATCCAGAAATCGCGTCGGATTTCGAGGGTGTACATCACCTGACACCCTTTGGACGAAAGCTGTAAGCGATATGTTCTCGACAGTTATTGCGACTTTGGGCTGACCCGATAAACAGTCAGATCTTGGGGGCGATAAAAAAACAGCGGTTCATACGGACGATCTGCGAGCAGTTTTTTTAGCTCATCCTGCGAATGCTGTTCCTCCGCCTGATTGGGAAAGTCCTGCACCACCAGAAGATGCGCGTCCGGCGGAACTCCAGCTCGCTGGTAGTTGGTGACGCGCTCATTCAGATAAAAGCCCAGCCCATATTGCACGTCGCGGCGCGCCTGATACACCGCGACGAGATGCGGAACATCCGGCAACGCAGCGATCTCGCGCGCCAGGGTGCGTGCGGAATATTTCTGATCGAGCAGGGTGCCGTTGCGCGTTCCCAGCAGGAACACAAGAACCAGCGCCACCGGCACCAGCGTCGCCACCCGTAGTCGATTCAAACCAAAGCGCACGACCACCACCAGGATCGCGATCGCAACGGCGGTGCCCTCCATCATCGCGGCAAGCATGATACGCATTGGCGGCCATTGGTGCGGATGGATCAGAATCATGGGCAGCATCAGCGTTGCTGCCACCAGCGCACCCACCACGATAGAGTGAATCGTGAGCAAAGGCATCTTCAGTCCGCGTTTTCGTCTGCGGTTGAGATAGTCGCCGCAAAGAATGGTGATCGGCGGCACCGCCGGCAAAATGTATCCGGGAAGTTTCGACTGCGAGAAGCTGAAAAATACGATTGGGAACGCCGCCCACAGCACGAGGAACTCAGGGAATGCATCGCCCGCTCTGGGGTTGCCGATGTAGCGATCCGGATTGCGCCGGACCTTCCATTCATCGATGGAATCTCGCACCGCGTCCCAGCATGCCGCCCACGCCAGCGCAAGCCATGGCAGCAGCGCCAAGCCCATAATGGGCAGGTAGAACCAGATTGCCTGCGAGTGACGAAAACGGTCGGTCGCAAAGCGCTCCAGATTATGTTCCCAGAAAAATACCCGAAGGAATTGCGGGTTTCGATGCTGCACCGCGATAAACCACGGCAACACCATCGCCAGATACAAGACGATCCCGGGAATCCAGATGGTGCGGCGCAGTAGCGACCACTCTTTGCGCAGAGCCGCGAACAGAAAAATAATTCCGAACGCCATGAAGGGCGCTACGGGGCCTTTGGCGAGGGTGGCGGCGCCTCCAAAAAAATATAGATCGAATAGCCAGAATTTCTTGTCCGTCTCATACCAGGCATACCAGCCCAGCATCCCGATGCAGAAAGGCGCTGCCAATTGCATGTCGGTCGAAGCGCCGCGGGCAAATCCAATAATCCCGGCGCAAGATACGGTGATCAGCGCAGCATCCAGTTGGCCGCCCGGGCGAAACCGCCGCATGTGCAAATAGATCAGGATGATCAGAATGAAGGCGAATTCCGCCGAAGGCAATCTTGCGGACCAGTCGTGAACGCCAAAGTCTTTGAAGGAGAACATGGCGCGCCAATAATAGAGCGCAGGCTTCTCCAGCCACGGCTTGCCATACAAAACGGGAGTGATAAAGTCATGCCGGACCAGCATTTCCCGCGCGATTTGCGCATAACGGGGCTCGTCGGCGCCGACCAGGCCGATCACGGACCCACCCAGGTAGGGAATGAGTCCATAACCAAGAAAGAAGGTCGTGAAACCCACCAGCGTGGCAAACTCAGCCACCGTTGCGGTGGTGAGCTTCTGCCAGAACGTTCCACCTGGCAGGTATTGTCTCCAATTGTTGCTTTGGTCTGCGATCACTTCGTCCTGGGTACTCAGCTCCGCAACGATACATGCGAAGACCTTCCCCAGCCTACCAAAAGCTGCGATGAATGACGATGGAAAGCAAAAATGCGCCGGATGACCAACGTTGGGGGGACGAAAATGCTTGAACGATCCCGTGCAAGGGATCGCTTGAATCTGGCAGGATAGTTGCAATGAGAATCTCCAGACGTCGCATATTGGAAAGCATCGTCGCCAGCGCCGCGGTTGCGACCGGAGGCCCGGCACTATGGTCTGCAAAGGATGCTCCAATCGCTAGGCGCGGACGAATTCAGCAATCCGTTTGCCAGTGGTGCTATCCACATATTCCGTTGGCTGACCTGACGGCCTATGCGGCGCAAATCGGATTGAAGGGCATCGATCTGCTGAACCCCGACCAGTATGAGGTTCCCCGACGCTACGGACTGATCTGCACCATGGGCTACGCCGGCGGTGGTGAGATTGCCCAAGGCTTGAATCGCCTCGAGAATCACGCTGCCATTGAAAGTGGATTTCGCAGAAATATTCCGTTGGCGGCCAAAGCCGGCGTGCCAAATGTCATTACGTTTTCAGGCAATCGTGCCGGCCTCTCAGACGAGCAAGGCGCGAAGAACACCGTGATTGGATTGAATCGAGTGAAGAAGATTGCCGAAGACCATGGTGTCATCATCTGTATGGAACTGCTGAACAGCAAGGTGAATCACAAGGATTACATGTGCGATCACACTGCCTGGGGAGTGGAAGTGATGCAGCAAGTCAACTCCCCAAATGTCAAGCTGCTATACGACATCTACCACATGCAAATTATGGAAGGCGACCTGATCGACACCATCCAGGGGAACATTCAGTGGATCGGTCACTTCCATACTGGCGGTGTTCCTGGGCGTCATGAACTGAACGAGCAGCAGGAGGTGCAGTGGGACGGCGTCATGCGCGGAATCGTGGCCACGAATTTCCACGGATATGTGGCGCACGAGTTTGTCCCCGCCGGCGATCCCTACGCCGCGCTGTTGCAGGCGGCGAATCTCTGCGATGTCTAGCTCATGTTGGGGTCAAGAGGTTTCCATTGGCGCCGCGCAAGAGGCAATCGGTCTTAGTTTTATTCAAGCATTTTCGCTGACAGCGTGCAGGCGCAGATGCTGATGGACCGCATCCAGAATGCGATCCGTAGCCGCTTCGATGGGTCCGTTCAGGGTGCAGCCGCTAGCGTTTTCATGTCCGCCGCCCCCAAACTGCTCGGCGACATGAGTGACGCGAACCGTGCTCTTGCTGCGCAAACTGACACGGATGCGCCGATCCGACATTTCGCGCAGAAAGACTGCAACCTCGACCCCTGCAATCCCAATGGCGTAGTTCACGATGCCGAGCGCATCTTCATCGCTGGCGCTCAGGCGAGTCATATCGTCATGCGTGACCCACAGCCATGCCACACGGCCGTCGCGCTGCAATGTTGTCAGCGCCGCCCCCAGCAAACGCATCTTCGAGAGCGGATTGCTGAAGTACAAATCCTCGGCGATGCGTGCCGGGGTGGCTCCCATGTCTACCAGATCCTTGGCCAGCGCGAATGTATTGGCGTCCGTGCCTTCATAGCAAAACGAACCGGTATCGCTCAGCAGGGCAGTATAGAGGCATATCGCCATTCCCGGCGTCACCTTTACCTTGGCGGCAACAGCCAGCCGATACACCATCTCCGCCACCGCACTTGCCTTGGTATCAATCCAGTTCACGCTGGCGAACGGAGTGCCGCTGGTGTGGTGATCGATGTTGATAAGAAACCGATTTTCGAGACCTTCAAGGCGTGACCGCCCAACGCAGTCGCACTCCAGGAAAATCACCGCATCGGGCTCAAATCCAACCATCGGGCCCGCAAACTGGCGGATTTGGTCCGCCGCTGGAAGAGTTCCATAGATAAGAGGGACGGGATCGAACAGCTGCATTTCCGCCTGCTTGCCCATCGCGTTTAACGTCATCCATAACGCCAGCAGGGAACCCACCGCGTCGCCGTCCGGCCGCGCGTGCGATGTCAGCAGAAAGCGCTGCCGCTGCCGGATCGCGTCCAACACTGCCATGATCGACCCCTGCGGCACGGCGCGTGTCAGCGTCTCCATGCGTCCGCTGTTTGTCATCGGATTGGCTGGCGTCTGCCGCTCGGACCTGGAGGGTTCTGTCATCCTTATTCGGGCTCGCTCGATGTTGGCTTGGCAATCGCGGCGGCTTCCGCGTTCTGTTGCTGCAATCTTTCCTTCTGCCGATTCCGTCGTTCCACTCTTCCCAACAGTTCGTCAATTCTGGCTCGTACGGGTTCGGAGTGGTCTACCTGAAAGAACAACTCCGGGATGTGGCGTACCCCCATTCGCTGCAGCAGTTGATGGCGAATGTATCCGCGCGCCGCCTCCAGGCCCGCCAACATATCCGCCTCATCCTTGCTGTCTCCGTCCACGGATACATAAATCCGCGCCGACTTTCCGCCTGGAGCGAGCACCACCTCGCTGACATAGCCGAAATTGATGCGTGGATCGCTCAGCTGACCCTCCAGCATGGCGCTGATTTCCTCGCGCAGCGTTTCCGCTACGCGGTTCTGGTGATAAGTGCGTCCGCGTTGTTCTGGCATGGTGTCACCCCTTTCCATTCCATCGCACCAACACGGTTGCTGCGAAGAATCTAGCAAACGAATGAGGATATCAAAATTGCACCCAATCAACCATCCGGGCGCTTTATTCCTCAGGGAAGAACTCCACGAAGCTGTCGCTCACCTGTCCTCCATGTGTTTCCACAATGCGAATACTGGCTTCCTCCACCTGCTCCATCTGGCCGCGAAGATAGTCTCTGGATGCGGAGATCGCAGCGATCCCCACGCTAGCGCGCTGCCACACAATCACTTCATCCAGTTCCGCCACAGAAACGTTGAACGCGTGGCGAAGTGCATCTTTCAAGCTGCGAACACACTGTCGCCGATCTTTCAGCGAGCGGGCGTATTCCAGTCTCAGCTCGAGGGTAAGGACGGCGAGGTGCATAAAAAATGATACGGCGTCCACCGCGTCTGCGGCGTTCACCCTCCCCTCGAACACGCGTTTTACCAGTTCCAATGCTCCTCGAGCAAGCAACAGTCCATTGTCCGCGAGCTTCCTACTGGATGAGGAGCGGAGCGCGACCGCTTCGGGAGGACACGAAATTGAAAGCAGTTCAGTTGCACGCCTATGGCGGAGTCGAGCAACTGTTTTATGAAGATGTCTCCGACCCGACGCCTGGAGCCGGCGAGGTGTTAGTCAAAGTGGCCGCGACCAGTCTCAATCCTGTGGACTGGAAACTGCGCCGTGGAGACCTGAAGGGCGCGATGCCTCTCAAGCTGCCTGCAATCCTGGGCCGCGACGTTGCAGGGACCGTCGTGTCGCTCGGCTCCGGCGCCCAGGGATTTCAGCCCGGTGATCGCGTGATGGGTCTGGTCAACCGTGCCTATGCTGAATTTCTCGTAGCCAAACCGGAGCACTTGACGGGCATTCCAGAGGGTTTAAACTTTGAAGATGCCGCTGCCCTGCCACTCGTGGTTCTAACAGGCGCGCAATTAATTGAAGACGGCGTACAGCCGAAGCCCGGTCAATCCGTGTTGATTACGGGCGCCATCGGCAGCGTGGGGCGCGCCGCGGTGTATGTCGCCAGGAAACGTGGGATGAAAGTGATTGCCGGCGTGAAGGCCAGTCAGCGTCAAGAAGCCGAGACGCTGGGGGCCGATCAAGTCCTGGCTATCGATGACGACCAAGAAATCGCGGCGTTGGGTCAAGTCGATGCCATCGCCGATACTGTCGGTCATGATGTCATCCAGAAACTCATGCCGCACATTCGCCCCGATGGAGTGCTTGCCACCGTAGTTGGCGCGCCTTCGGGTTCAGAGGGGAAAGGCTTTCGCGTACATCCGGTATGGGCTCATCCAGATTCCAAACGCTTGCACGAGCTGGCCGAAGCCGTTGCCAAGGATGAGTTCTCGATTCCCATCGCGAAAAAAATGAAGTTGTCGCAGGTTCGCGATGCTCAAAGGACAGCGGAAGCTGGCGGAGTCTCGAAGATTCTCCTGATTCCATGACGTCCTTAAATTTGAAGACACTGTGGTGCCGAAAGTTTACGCGCGGAGGCGCTTTAAATGTGCTGGTGGCGGATTGAAAGAAGTGGCGCTACGGGGAAACAGCGCCTTCGGCCGATTGCTCCGCAGCGGGCCGAGCGCTCTGCTCTTCGCCTTTGGCTTCCTGATGGTTCACCAGGTCACGCAAATCCTTGCTGGGCTTGAAGTAGGGAACCCGTTTCGAAGGAACCTCGACGCGCGCGCCGGTCTTAGGATTGCGGCCAATGCGGGGGTTGCGCTGTCGCGTGCGAAAACTGCCGAAGCCACGAATTTCGATCTTATCGCCGGAGCGCAAAGCAGCTACGACGGAATCAAAGATGGTCTCGATGATCGTTTCCGCGTCGGTACGCGTCAGATCCCCTAGTCGCATTACGTCCACTACAAGATCGGCTTTGGTCATGAACAGGCCCTTTCTCCTTCAGAGTATAGGATGCATGCGGGGGTTTGCGCATCGATATCGCAACAACTTATTGCCACAGAAAATAAAACCCGGGACTCTTCTCCAGCAGGGACTGCAACTCCTCCGGATTGGGGAAAGCCAGCTTGGAGTCGGCCCCGACCATCAGGTCCAACAGGCCGGGATGGCGTTGGCGCGGGCGGACGATCACCGGCTCTCCTTTGATCCCCACAGCGTGAGCCGTGTCCAGAAGCGCCTCCCGAAAACCACCATACTGATCGATCAGATGAAGTCCCAGGGCCTGCTGGCCGGTCCAAACCTGCCCCGTCGCCAGGGTTTGAATGTCGCTGACCGAGAGACGTCGCCCGGTTGCCACGTCGTGAATAAATTGCGCATGCATGTTGTCAATCAAACCCTGGAAATAGGCTTGCTCCGCCGGTGTCAGATCGCGGGTAGGCGAGCCGGCATCTTTCAGCGCGCCGGCTTTTAGGGTCACATTCTTCAGTTTTGCCCATTTCAGCAGGTCGCCGTAATTGATCCACTCCATAATGACGCCCACGCTGCCGACGATGCTTGCCGGGTTGGCGTAAATCTTGTCCGTGGCTGTTGCAATATAGTAGGCGCCGCTAGCGCCCACGCTCTCAATCGAGGCAACAATGCGCTTCTTGTGGTGCTTGCGGATGCGCAAAACTTCGTGATAAATCTCCTGCGACGCGGCCGCGCCGCCCCCCGGCGAATCAATGTGCAGAATAATCGCCTTGACGGAATCGTCGTTGGCGAACTTTTCCAGCTGGTCATCCGTTTTGTCCGCCGAAAGAATCACGCCCTTCAGGTCGACCACGGCAATCTCGCCAGAGCCGAATCCATCAAAACCTGACGTAGAGCCACCGGAAGATCGCATCACGTGCCATGCCGCCGTCCACAACAGCACCACGAAAAGCAGAAAAAGCCCTCCCACCAGGCTGAGCCAAAACCAGAAGGAATGTCCGGATGTCGTCTTGGTTTGAACGTCCATACCGGGGAGTGTAGCACCGGAAGGCTGCTCGATCACATTCATCGAACATCCTGACCTCCGCAAACGAGATTGCAGAAATACCCGGCTTCCACCATAATTGGTGCAGACTCCGCGCCCGGCATGCGGCATATTCCTCTAATCGTGAAATTTGCAATGCCTGAATTTGGCATGTGACGACTGGCATTTGGCGACCATGGATCAACTGCAATACACCATCGTGATTCCCGCCTTCAACGAGCAGGCGCGCATCGGCGCGACCCTCGATCGGGTTACGGAGTGCATCCAGGCACACGGCTGGACCGCTGAGGTACTGGTGGTCAATGACGGCTCCCGCGACCAGACGGCGTCCATTGTGGCGGCAGCGGCGCTGAAGCATCCCAATATCCGGTTGATCGAGAATCCCGGAAATCGCGGCAAAGGTTATTCCGTGCGCAGCGGGATGCTGCAGGCGCGAGGCGCGATTGTGATGTTTACCGACGCCGACCTTTCCGCGCCGATTGAGGAGGCGGAGCTATTGTTCGCCGCCATTGCCAGCGGGGCCGACGTCGCCATTGGGTCGAGGTGGTTAGACCAGTCTCGTCAAACGCTTCGCCAGCCGCTCTATCGCCGCTTCTTCGGGCGCTGTTTCAATTGGCTCACGCGGCTGATCATGAACCTTCCCTTGGCCGACACGCAATGCGGCTTTAAAGCGTTTCGCAGGGAAGCAGCGCAAACCATCTTCCTGCGGCAGCGGATTGAACGGTGGGGCTTCGATCCAGAAATCCTCTACATTGCCCTGCGATTAGGAATGCGGATCGATGAGGTGCCCGTCACCTGGGGACATGATGAACGCTCGCGCATCAGCTACCTCAAAGACGGTTTGAAAATGCTCGAGGACTTATTGAAAGTTCGCTTCTACTCGCTGGCTGGATATTATCGCGCCGATCCACTCCAGGGAGATGGTCTCGGAGGCTGCGGCTGCGGCAAAAAGAGCGCCGCTCGCGTCGCCAAAACCTGACCGGCATTCTCCAATCGAATAATCCAGCCGGCTCAAAGAGAACAAAAGTTTAGTGAGCGGGCAACGGCGCGTGTCGTCGATACGTGTTGCGGAACCGGCGAGGCTTCTTTTCTGACAATTGAACGCCGTTCTCGCTATCCATCGCTAGCGTCCAATTACGTGCGCATTCTCCGCAAAGCCAATAGTGTTTCAGCAGCTGAAATGTTTTCGACGGTTGTTTCGAACTATTGTTGGGCGAGAACAGAAATACCTTACCTTCGCGTAAATAATGAAGCTCTTTGTTGCATTTCGGATTGGCGCATTGACTCAGCATGCCGGGTGGAACTCCTTCGCTATAGAGGAGAAGTAGGTAGGAAATCTCAGAACACAACTTTGTGCAGCGAACCCGAAGTGATTCTGCCTCGAACTTCTATTTTCGTTCTCGTAGAGTTGGACGCCGAGTTGGAGCGCAAGGTTAGCTGAAGCGCTCGCATGCCGGCGAATGATTCATTTGTATGGGAATTGATTTGCAAGTAGCCAGAACCTCTACAAGAAATGGGTTTCTCCCCGCGAGATCCTGGCATGGCGATTTGCCGGGGAGGTTCCCCAACACTACCGGGAAAAAAAGCGGTTGGCAGGAACGAGAGGCCGCAGCCGCGCATTCCTGCCTTGCCGCTTAGTGGATGCGAATGTCCCCGGAGCCGCTGCTGATGCGCACGGTGGGGCCACCCCCATTGATCTCTCCGGCCACGTGGTGAGAATTCATGGTCCCGTGAGTCGTGAGCGGAGGATCGCTGTGAAAGTCACCCGAACCGGTGCTGGCATCCAGGTTGAAGGCACTGTGTCCGGTGTTGAGAGTCGCGGATCCCGAGCCGGTTTCGAGTTTCCAGTTGTCAGTCGGTTGGCCGGAGATCGTGATATCGCCGGAACCAGTCTGGGCATATAGGCCACCCGTGACGCCTTCGAGCTGGATGGCGCCATTTCCCGTTTCCGCCTTGGTGTAATGCGCGCCCTTCATCAATGCATGGATCTCGCCTGAACCGGTGCTGAGCGAGATGTCGCCGGTGAGGTCGTTGGCGTAGATGTCTCCGGATCCCGTTGAGGCTTTGAGAGGCGAGCCTAGACCGGTGATGTTAAGGTTGCCGGAGCCGGAACTGGCCTTTACGTTTGTGCCGCTTGGCGCCGTGACGACGTAGTCGATGGACACGTTGTTGTAGTGGGTGTGCAGGCCGACTTCAACGTCATTGCCGTTCTGTACGATGGGAGGATTGTCGGTGACGCGGCGAACGTTCTCTTCCGGCGAGCCGGAGAATAAGCCCGTGGACGAGTGGACATGGCCGACGATATGGATGGATCCTGCCGGTCCGGGCGTAATGTGGACATACCCCGAGCCAGTGCTGATGGCGAGGGTGGCGGCCCCGTTGACGGTGAGTGTTTTGTCGAATGTTCCCTCAGCGGCGAACAGTGCCGCGGGAGTCAGCGCGAGCATGGTGAGCGCTGTGGCTGGAATGACGAGTGTTCGGCGAAGATGCATGATGGTCCCTCCGTTCTTTTGCGGGGCCCCTGCCTACTGCTACCGGGCCAAGAACTTCCCGCACACGAGGACCTATACGATCCTCGAATGGCGTTGGTTCCAGGCTCGGTTATGTTCTTTATCTGGCCGTCGGCCGGCTGGACGGTGGCACGATACCGTTCATGCGCAGGTATTCCACCATCTGACCAAAGTGATCATTCATGTGGATGATGGCGAATGCCATGATTCCGCCGCGCGTCGAGATTCCATCCACAGGCTTCACCGTTTCCATCGCGTTCTGCGACGTCAATGTGGCAATCGCGCGATGTCCGAAGGCGAAAGAATCCTTTAGTCCGCGGACCAGTTGTTCTTTGGTCTTCATTGCCTTGAATGTCTGCCGATCCGGAGGTTGGATGGAAGCGGCGGCGCCGAACATAGAGTAGTTGGCGGCGATCACGTGCTGCACCTGCTGACCGAAAGTGCGAACGCCCTTGAAATTCCCGTTGGTCGGGGCAAAACTGAATTTGTCAGCGGGCATCGCTTCCACCAGCGGAACCATTTCGCCCTCGACCATGCTCAACAGTTGATCCACTACTTGCGCTGGCGAGGTTGTTGCGGCAACGGCAGTGGTATCCGCTTGCGCCTGGATCGGAGGCATGGTCCACAGTCCGCCAAAGGCAAGGGCTGCCGAAAGTACAGCCAGAGTTCTGATCTTCATAGAGGAACCTTTCAATATAAAAAATCGTAACGCCTGAGCGTAGCAGAGCCGCCGATGTGCGGCAAGCCTGACTGGCGCTGCCTGCTCACGATGGCCGTTGGAGTTTTTCTGCGGCGTGCCGCGCAGGTGTCGACGGGCGGAAGTTTGCTGCGGTATTACAGTAGATCGACCGTCTATCCTATTGTTTCAGCGATGCTTCTCACGATTGTCGGCATCGCCATATGCGAGGCAAATCTGGGAAGCGATGTTTGGAAATCTTCGCGGTAGATACGGCGCTATGAAGCGCCTCAAACATCGCAAGCTCGAACAGTATGCAGGCGTTTGCGTATACATAAACACGACTTCTCCAAGCTCTTGAAAAGACGACCTTCCCCGGAATTCTGATTTTTGTACCAGTTTTCCGCAACTGAAATGACTCCCGAACGCATCTCTAATCTGATAGAGTTTGCGAAAGGAGTAACCCAATGGAACAGGAAATGACTTGGTTGCGAGCGCTGGCAGCAGGGTCCTTGGTTGCCGGTGCTGCATTGTTGCTGACCGGACGAAAGAAGGCTGCGCTGACAGCTTCGGGTTTGGGAGCAGCAGTCATCCTATCCGAGGATCCGGAAGCAATGAAGGAGCTGTGGAAGCACGTTCCCGATTTGTTAACGGACGGTCACGAAATGTTGGGTCGCCTCGAAGGCGTCCTTGACGGCATTACCGAGCAGGGTGGTCGCGTCCGGCAACTGGTGCGGCGAGCCTAGCGGAAGCCATTCCCCGCTGTTCCCCCAAAGAAACCCGGCTCCAGGCTTCCTGCCGGAGTGACCCTCGCAAGCCGCGTGCGGGGGTGCGCTCTAGCGCATCCCACCCCCCGCAGCTTCTTTCACCATCTTCGGCCCTCTCGCCCGCGACCTAAAATATCTTCCGCATCAGGTCATCGCCCAGACCAAATCCCAGACCCATCTCCATGGCGCGACCAAATCCAGATTGCAAAAATCCGCCCAGGCCACCGGTCGTTTGCACTGGCATGGGTCCGCTCCCCGCGCCATATCCAGGCTGCGGATAGCCGGCCTGCATGGGCTGCGGATACCCCTGACCGTACGCCTGATTTTGATTGGCCACGAAGCCGTGGATCGCCTGTAGCAGATTCATCGTTTGCTGCTGCTGCGATTGGATAGCTAACGCGATTTCTTTCAAATCCAACACCCATTCGCGAGCTTGCGCGTTCCCGCTGGTCGACTCAGCTTGCAACTTTGTCGCCAGCTCCTTCAGTTCCTGTTCCACCTGCTGCGATGCATTTTGTAGCTGGCTGTACTGCTGATCGATCGTCTGAATATCCATTCTTCTGTTCCTGCTTTCTTCAAATTGTCGATGAACCGTTACTGCTCGGCGTGTGCGACGCGACGCCTAAGGCTGTCACATTTCCCCATTGTAAGGCGCGAAAATCCAACCCGGTTTTCCGCGCTCCTCGTTCCACATGCCTCTCAATCACTTACGAAAAATCGTAACCGGATGTTCATTCGGCTGTAACTCCAACGCAACTTTATGCAGCGACGATAACGGTGATGGTCGTCACATCTGCCGCCTTTGGCTTTCTGCGCGAGCGGTGGAAGAAGAAAACACCCATCCAGTCGTCATTCCCAACCAGGTCTCATCTTTCAAGGAGGATTCAAAGAGTGCGTAAGTTACTTGTCGTGTATGGAATCGTGCTGTGCGGCTTATTTTGTGCCAGTGCCCGAGGAAGCATTCCGCCCGCTAAATCGGCGCTGGTCCAAGGGAAAGTGCTTGACGCCGCAGGAGCCGCAGTTTCTTCTGCGGCTGTTACTCTAACCGATTTATCAGCGAACACCGCGAATCACACGACGACCCGGTCAGACGGCACCTTCGACTTCAGCGGTGTATCCACTGAGCCGCATATTATTTCCATCGAGAAGTCGGGATTCGAGTCCTACTCAGAGCGGATCTCGCCGGCGACACAGAACAACATCACGGCCACGCTGCAAGTGGCGAAATTGAACGACAGCGTGGTCGTTCGTGGAACCGTTAACCCCGAGGCCACACCTGTGCCCTCCCGGGAAGACGTCTTGCTGATGCCGCAGACGGTGCGCGTGCTTGATCGCCAGCAGTTGGACGCGGCTGGCCCGGTAGCCGGCGGAGCGCAGATGCTGCAATACACGCCCGGCGCAAATGTGATGGGCTATGGCCAGACAGGCTCAACCAAATATACGGTCATCCTGAATGGCCTTCAGCAGGGCTGGGCAGGCGAGGCGACGAGCTTCATTGGGGCCGGTTCGCTCGGCGTTACGTATGACGGCATTCCGGTAGTAGACCCGGCCACTGGTTTGTGGCAGTCGGCGACCATGCCGCAAAACCTGGTGATCCAAGATGTGCAGGTGAACTACGGACCTGGCTCGTCGGATGGCCGCTGGTACACCGATATCGGTGGACGAGTAGAGTTCACGCCTGTTCAGCCGACCGAAGAACGCCACCTAAGCGTTGCCGCCACGCAAGGCCCAGACAATCAGCAGAACTTCGCGTTCGTGGGCAATACTGGCCACTTCAAGGGATGGTCTACGGTTCTAGGCGGCGGATTGGGGCGGGGCGACAGTTTCCGCATTGCTCCGGACGGCTTCAGCAACCACACCAAGAACGGCTCGGTCTTCGGCAAGACCGTCAAGACATCCGCAGCGGGCAGTCTCGCCTTCGGCGTCCTGTACGCTAAGGGCGGCGGCTATCGTCCCACGGTGATTCCCACCACGGATATCGGACTCGTGGACCCAACCAGCAGCATCCACTTCAGCCAGCCAGGATGCGGATTTTATTGCGCTCTGCCGTACGCCTCCTATAACAAGTACGACACTAATGAGATGTTTATGGCATATGCGCGCCAGAGAATGGACCTTAGCCCTACTTCCACTCTTGAGAATTCGGCATGGTACACGCACATTCGCCGTTTTCACCGGCGCAACGACGATGCTCTCTCCGGCGGCGCCCAGGTGGACGAGTGGAACAACCCGCATAGCAACATGTTTGGGGACCAGATCCGCTTCACTCAGGTCCTTCCTTACAATACGGTCAGCTTCGGCGGCTACCTCATTCACGAGGTCTATAACACACACAACCTTTTCTATAATCCCTCCGATGGAGGAAGCGGTGCGCAGCAGATCGTCGGTGTGGGATCGAAGTTCCGCTCGGGATACTTCCAGCAGGACAACGTAACCTTCTTTGCCCAGGACGATGTTCACCCCATTGCCCGCGTTCACATCATTCCCAGCGTACGTGTCGACGGTTTCTCCACCAGCTATAGCGACCAGGCAGCGCGTGATTTCACCTTCGCTCCCCAAACGTACTTTTCCCAGGCAAACTCTTCCAGTCCGATCGTCGCATCACCCTACCCTGTCTATCAGACTCACTGCTCGTTGTACCCCCAGGGTCAGACTCCGAACCAAGACCCCTATTACAACCTGTGGGGAAATCCCGCGCCGTCCCCGGATGGCAGCTCTACAAAAGACCAGGGATCTCTTTGCGGGGCGCATGAGAGCCGCTCGGCCGTCGAGCCCGGCATTGACGCCTCTGTAATGCCGTATGACTGGCTCATGATCTATGGCGGTTATGACATCATCTATCGCTCCCCCGAATTGGGTGGCGGCGGCGGCCAGTTCCAGGCTGTGAACCCCACCTACTACCAACTGGCGAAGGGCGCCTACGGTCAGTTCGGCGGCAAAATTCACTTCACGAACGCGCCGGTGCTCAGGAACTTCATTGCCGGGGTGAGCTACTTCCACAACAATTACACGAACCAGGAAATCGACGTCGAAACCGCTCTTGGCGTCGAGGAAACCAGCGGCGGCAACTCCACCTATCATGGCGTCGATGCGTTCTTTGACGCCGATCCGAGCAGCAATCTCCATTTCTTCTTAAATTTCTCAGGAGAGGCTTCCAACTTTACAACCTTCGTCACGGGTGGTCCACTCGCTGCCTGCGGCACACCCGCGAATCCCGCCCCTGGATGCACCTTCTACAACGGCCTCCCTGTGTCTTACGTCCCCAAGTACACCTTGAATGCCGGCGTCTATTACGGTATCCAGCACAACAACCGCACGATCATCGAGCCGCGCTTCTGGTTAGATTCAACCGGTTCGCAATACCTTTGGTCGAACTGCGGAACGATCGTGAACGGGGTTTGCCAAACGAATGGCCAGCCCACCAAACAGACCATGCCGTCGTACACAACCGCGAATCTATCTTTCAACGCTCCCGTTGTTTTCAAGAAACAGGCATTCAACCTGCGCCTCGATATTTTGAACCTCGGCAATACGCAGAACAACCAATTCGAATACATCTCCAGTGGCGGATATTTTTCGCCGCTTTTTCCATCGTCGTCCTACCCCCAGGGTTACATCAACGCCTATCCCAGTGCTCCCCGTATGGTCTACGGCACGATCACCTATCAGTTCTGATTGTGCTGTTCGCAGCTCTGCGCGAGTAAAAATTGTCGTGCTTGAAATGGCCCTCACCGCGTGGGGGCCATTCTTTTTCGGCTTTAATTGACAAAGGATTCATTGCGGCACCCACAGCCGCAAGCCAGGAATGCATGGCTGCGTCCACTCCGTCGCTGCCGGCATCTATCATAATGATCAAGTGAACGAGATGGGCGCATCAGAATCCAACGTATGAAAGAAGTCGAGACCATGGAACTTCGCTATTCGCTTCCCGCAAAACTTGAACAGGATTTGTCGACTGCCGTCACAGATTGGAATACTGGAAATGTCGATCGTCTCTGGGCTCGCGACGCCTCCTTGTGGACGAATCAGGACGAGTCGAAGTGGCTGGGCTGGCTCGACATCGTCGAGCGCCAACAGAAGGACCTGGAGAAATTTCGCGCGCTTGCCCAGGACATCAAGACCGCCGGCTTCCAGTACGCTTTGCTACTCGGCATGGGCGGCTCCAGCTTATGTCCGGAAGTTCTGGCGGAGACGTTTGGCCAGCAGGAAGGATTTCCGCGTCTGTCCATCGTCGATTCCACCGATCCGGCGCAGGTGCGTGCGGCCGAGCAAAGTGTCGACCTGAAGAAGACAATCATCATCGTGTCCAGCAAGTCCGGCTCGACGCTGGAACCGAACATTCTGAAGCAGTACTTCATGGCTCGCATGAAAGAGGCGGTCGGTGCCGAAGCCGGGGACCACTTTATCGCAGTCACCGATCCCGGTTCGCACATGGAACAGGTCGCCAAGGCAGGCGGCTTCCGCCATATTTTTTATGGCGATCCGCAGATTGGCGGACGCTACTCCGCACTCTCGAACTTCGGCATCGTTCCAGCCGTCGTCATGGGCCTCGATGTGGAGAAATTGCTAACTCGGGCGAAGATTGCTGTCGACGCATGCCATTCGGCCGATATCAAGAAAAATCCTGGCGTGAAGTTGGGCCTGATTCTCGGAGTCGCAGCGAATGCCGGCCACGACAAGATCACCTTCTTCACTTCGCCCACCATCTACGACATGGGAGCATGGTTTGAGCAATTGATTGCGGAATCGACCGGCAAGCAGGGCAAGGGGATTACCCCGGTTGATCTGGAGGAAATTGCCGACCCCGATGAGTACGGTGGGGATCGCATCTTTGCCTATGTTCGTTTGGAAGGCGCAGATAACGCCCACCTGGACGCTGGTGTCGAAAAACTGGAGAAGGCGGGCCAGCCGGTGGTGCGTCTCAACATGCGCGATGTCTACGATGCAGCGGAGCAGTTTTTTACCTGGGAAATTGCGACGGCAGTTGCGGGCTCTGTCATCGGCATCGATGCTTTTAATCAGCCGGATGTGGAAGCGGCGAAAATTGAAGCACGCCGCCTGACCGATGAATATGACAAGACCGGCAAGTTACCGGAGCAGACACCGATCTTCGACGACGGAAAAGTGAAATTGTTCGCTGATCCAAAGTATGCCGCTGTTCTGCACGGGGGCCAGGATATTGGCCAGCCGGATTTATCCGGATATTTGCGCGCCCATCTTGCCCAACTGAGAGCTGGAGATTATTTTGCCGTGCTTGGATTCCTCCAGCGCAATCGTGAACACGAAAAGACCATGCAGCAGATGCGCCACAAAGTGCGCGACAACAAGAAGGTCGCCACGTGTCTCGGATTTGGTCCGCGCTTTTTACATTCCACAGGCCAGGATTACAAGGGCGGTCCCAACACTGGCGTATTTCTACAAATCACTGGCGATCACGCGCAGGATCTTGCCATTCCGGATCAGAAGTACACATTCGGCGTGGTCATCGATGCCCAGGCTGCGGGCGATTTGAGCGTGTTGCAGCAACGCGAGCGTCGCGCCTTACGAGCCCACGTCGGCAAAGATGTTGAAGCCGGTCTTGAGTACCTGACCAGCGCCGTGGAGAAAGCGCTCAGCTAAGGCTCAAAGGGGTGCGCGACAAAAGAGATTTTCCGCGCAGCTCGTAACAGAATGTTCAACGTCAATTCTTCGAACGTTTAACGGAAAAACATTTCAGGTGGGTAAGTTTGAGACGTCGCGAACGCATGCACCTTGCCGTTGCGAACGCGGCGTCATTCACTCCTCAAAAGGACCCTCCTCATGCAACGAAAGAGAATCACCTCCCACAGTTGGTCCCTGAAATGCGGCGCCGTACTTCTGGCCGGTCTGCAAACATTTGCCAGCTGCACGTTCGTCGCGCAGGCGCAAGATGCCGCGGATCAAATCAAAACCAAAACCCCAATCAAACACGTTATCGTCATCATCGGCGAGAATCGCACCTTCGACCAAATCTTCGCCACCTATAAGCCCGAGCGCGGTGAAAAAGTTCACAATCTGCTTTCTGAAGGCATCGTCAACGCCGACGGAACGCCCGGACCCAATTACGCGCTGGGCACCCAATTCAGTGCCGTCGATTTGCATCGCGATGGATATGACGCCAGCCCGATGAGCAAATCGATCTACCCATTGCTTCCTGTTCCCCTGGCCGGTGGACCCACAACTCCCTATGTCTCCACAATCGCTCAAGCCAAAGCTGTTGAAAATGGTTTGGCGGCCGGATACTACGAATACCTGACGACGGGTGGAACCGGCCTCAAGGGCGGAACTCCTGATACTCGGGTGCTGAACTTCAACGACCTTCCTCCCGGACCCTTCCAGCTAACTCCTGGGGTCGCGTACGACGACTATGCCGCCAGTCCCGTGCATCGATTTTTTCAAATGTGGCAGGAACTCGACTGCAACGTTGCGTACTCCACTCGCTGGAACCCCAGCGGCTGCAAAGCGGACCTGTTTCCCTGGGTTGAAACCAGTGTCGGAGCGGGGACAAACGGCAAGCCGCAACCCCAGCCTTTCACTGAAGAGTCGACGCGCGAAGGTTCAGCCGCCATGGGCTTTTACAACGTTCAACAGGGAGATGCTCCCTATCTGACTTACCTGGCGAACAACTACTCCATGAGCGATAACTATCACCAGGCGGTCATGGGAGGGACCGGAGCCAATCACATCATGATGGGTACCGGCGATGCCATCTGGTATAGCGATGGCAATGGCAATGCCCAACGTCCACCGCACAATCAAATGGTGGCTGCCGGAACGGTCAATGCCGGCGTGGTGGACGAAATCGAAAATCCCAACGCCGCGAAAGGCACCAACAACTGGTATACCGAGGACGGCTACGGCGGCGGTTCCTATGGATCGCCTTCCTACGGCGGAGGCAGTTACGTCAATTGCTCTGACTCGGATTCGCCCGGCGTCGGCGTGGTCCTGGGCTATCTCAGTTCGCTGCCCTATGAAGTAAATCCAAAATGCGACCCCGGCCACTACTATTTGTTGAATAACTATAACCCCGGCTATTACGGCAATGGCGTGGTTGCCTCCACCGACACCAGCGCGGGCAACACTGTATTTACCGTTCCTCCTTCGACGGTTCGCAATATTGGCGATGCGCTGCTGGCGGCGAATATCTCCTGGGCCTACTTCGGCGATCAATGGAACACCTACAAAAACAATCCCGATTCCAACTATGCGACTGCGGCGGACCTGTACTGCAACATCTGCAACTTCTTCCAATATTCCACGTCCATCATGACCAACGCGACCGTCAGGAATGCGCACCTGAAAGACACGATCGACCTCTACGCCGACATCAAGAACGGCACCTTGCCCGCCGTGTCGTATGTCAAGCCCAGCGGCTACGTCGATGGGCATCCCGCATCGTCCAAACTCGATCTGTTTGAAGGCTTCGTGAAGAAGATCGTTGACCAGGTCCAGGCCAATCCGGAACTCTGGAAAAGCACTGCAATCTTCATCACGACCGACGAAGGCGGCGGCTACTACGACTCTGGATACGTTCAGCCAGTTGACTTCTTCGGCGACGGGACTCGCGTACCGATGATCGTCGTGTCACCCTATACCAAGCCTGGATCCATCTCTCACCAGTACAACGATCACGTCTCCATTCTCAAGTTCATTGAGGCAAATTGGGAACTTGATCCCTTGACCAAGCGCAGTCGCGACAATCTTCCAAACCCAAAACAGGATGGCGTCAATCCCTATGTCCCCAGCAACAGCCCTGCCATTGGAGACTTGATGGATTTGTTTAGCTTCCGCAAGTCAGACCGATGATTCTAAAACAGATAATGGAGTAATTCGTGGCGAGGGCGATGGCTCTCGCCATGTTTTTTCTGCATTCAGTTTGCTCTTTGGGATTCGCCTGTCTTACTTTTCAAGCGAGGCGGCGAGATGCGGAAGTTGCGCCAGCACTCGCGCGCGCAAAAAGATATCTCGAAACATCGCGCGGGTCAGCAGGCCGGTATTCGTGTTCTGCAGCGACGGATGGTAGGTCGCCAAAACCTGTTGGCCCTCAGGCAGCGAGCATTCTGCGCCATGTCGGAAGACCAATCCTTTGCGGTCGGAGATTTTTCCAGTCCGCAGAAGGTGCGCCACGTATCCATCAAATGCAATTTTGCCCAGGCACACGACGACCCGCAGATTTTTCAGGATTGCAATTTCCTTATCGACAAACGTCGCGCAATTCTTTATCTCGGCTGGCAAAGGTTTGTTGCCCGGCGGCGCGCAGCGAACGACAGAAGTGATGTGGAGATCTTTCAGCCGCATTCCATCTTCGCGGGATTGCGCGAGCGGCTGCGACGCGAATCCTGTCTCGAACAACACCGGGTACAGGAAATTTCCGGATCCATCCCCGGTAAACGGCCGGCCCGTGCGATTGGAGCCATGCGCGCCCGGAGCGAGCCCCAGCGCCAGAACGCGCGCGTCGGGATCGCCAAAGGAGGGAACGGGTTTCCCCCAATACGTTTGGTCAGCATACGCACGCCGCCGTACGCGCGCGATTTCCGCGCAATAGGTTCGCAGGCGCGGACAAAGTTCACACGCCTCGATGCGCGACGCCAGTGCTTCAAACTGCACACCTGCTGCCGTCGGCCCGGTTGAACCTGGCGCCGAAGCTACACCGACTTCGATTTGTTGCCACTTCAAGGAACAGTTGCGAGTCACAAGAAAAATTGTACGGTCTGCCTCGATGGCAGCGGTACTGCCGACCTCCGTCGCCAAATCGCTGTTGTCGACGTGAACTCGCGTGGTTCCTGCCCTGAAACTTGCCTTCATCAGGAGGT
>JAJXZK010000019.1 GCA_021780095.1 Acidobacteriota bacterium
CAAACGTATTTTGCGAGACCACGGTTCCGGTGATCGGGGCAACGCTGTAGACGTTAATTCCGACCGTCCCCGGAGTCGCTGCGTCGCCACTGTCAGCTCCATTGCCCGAGAAATGGTTGCCGATGATGACATTGTCGTTGAGATCGACACCAGGCGCTGGAGCCGGAGCAAAGCCGTGGTTGTGCATCGCGACGCCCGCGTTCCCATTGCCCATAAGAATGTTGTCGATCACGACATTGCCGGAGTTTGAGGTGCCGGGGAAGGGAGCGAAGATTCCCACTCCCGCGCCCGATCCGCTGACTCCATTGCGCGCCGAGATATTGTGGGAAATAGTGTTGTTGAATACACCATACGGACCTGAAGCCCCCGGCACGACGGAGGGGGCGGGTGGGTGCGAGGCCATGGTGATGCCGCAGTCCCACACGTTGTCTTGAACGACGTTGCCGCTGACCAGATTGCCGCGATTGACGCCTGTCTCATCGGTGATGAGAATGCCTCCGGCGTTGTGCTCGACAGTGTTCCGAACCACGGAGGAGTGCAGGTCCGACATCAGGTGGATGCCTTCGCCGCAGTCCTCTCCCTCGCTGGTCTCAAAGGCGGGCAGGCCCGGGCAGGCCTTGCCGGAAAGCGCCTTATCGTTGTCGACGACGCGATTGCTAGTCAGGGTCACGTCGTAGGCGTTCGCTACCAGAATGCCTTCAAAATTCGCATTTTCGACCGTGAAACCGGACACCGTAACGTTGGAAACCCCGGTATTCGGCATGGCGGACATGCCGTTGATGAAAATTCCGTTCGACATGCCGCTCGCATCGATGATGGCTCGCATGCCGTCAAGCGCCAGCAGCGAGAGCGACTTGGTGACGATGACGTCCTCCTTATACGTGCCCGGACCGACCAGGATGGTATCTCCCGGGGAAGCAGCCGAGACGGCCCCGCCGATGGTGGTTGTACACCATGGGACCTTCTGCTGGCTGACGCATAAGATACTGGCGGAGGCCGAAGCGAGCGCGCCGCAGCCGAGGAACACGGCGAGTACGGCGAGCATTTTTGAAGGCTGATGTCCAGGTTGGTGAGCGGAAATATTTCGAAGATTGTGGGACATGGTTAGCTCCTGACAGTTCGTTCTTTCGACCGAGAAGCGGATGGCGTGGGATGCTCTTTCAACTGCCACGTCGCGACCTTCCCCCATGGCAATGATCCGTCAACCGCAGTTCGGCTGCGGATCGTTGTCGCTTTAGATTGTGTGTGAATTGACGCCGTGGATTTCCAGCGGCACCCGGGGACGACCAGAATTCCACTTTCGCCGGATTATGTCAAACGCCTGTGAAAGGGCGCGCAAAGCGGACGGAGCCTGTACGCTGAAGCCTTTTCTCGTTGCCGGAGAAAGGGCTGTAACGCGTCAATGGAAAGGCCTCGCGGTTGTTACAACCGCGAGGCCTTCGTCTCACTCTGGACGGGAAGAGTTTCTATTTCTGCGCCTGCCAGAACTGTGACCCGCGATTGGAATAATCCACCCGCACTGTGTTGATGGAATACTTTCCAACTGGCACCCTGACGTGATCCCCGGTAACCGTCAGGGCGGTGCCCTCCGGCTTTTCCATCAGATTGGTGACAGTGGCTCCGGACGCGCCTGCGGGAACGGAGATGTCCGCCGTTGTCTGCTTGCCTGCCCACTCGTAAAAGCGAAGGATCAGGCTGTTGCCGTCCTCGCTCTTCTTCATCGCGGTCAGCACCAGGTTTTCGGGTTTTACGGTGACGAATGAATGCGTGGCTGACAGCTCCCCGGTATGCGCGGCCACTTGCATGGCATGCAGCGGCAGGTTGAAGTCGAAGCCATGTAGCACCGTATTCGCCTCACGCCATCCGCCTGAATGCGGATAGAGCGAATACTGAAAATGCTGCGGGCCGCGGTCGGCATTGGGGTCGGGCCATAATGGCGAACGCAGCAAGGAGAGCCGCAGCGTATTGCCGACTGCATCGTAGCCATATTTTGAATCGTTGATCAGGCTAAAGCCATGCTGCCCGTCGCCGAGATCGCCCCATCGCTCTGCGGGAACCTCGAATTTGGCATCTTCCACGGAATTGTTGCGCGTGGTAGGACGTTCAATGGCGCCGTAAGGAATTTCAAACGTCGCCTTGGGTCCGCTGGCGGCCAGGGCAAACGCAGCCTTCAGGAGAACGTGAGTTTCGTGCCAATCCACATCGTTGACGACATCCACGCGGTCCATGCCGGCATAAAGGATAATGTTCTGGACGAAGGTTGACTTGTCCCAGTGCCGGGTCACACGAACCACGCTGCGCAACGGCCCCTTTTCGACCAATTGCACGCTGTCAGCGGCAGAAATGTCAGTTTCGTGCTTCACAAAATCAGCATCGATGTTCCAGGCGTCGTATTCTTTCGGATTGTCGGCAAATGCTTCCAGTTGGTTGCCGCAACTTCCGTTCGTTAGGCTCTCAAAATGGGACCGCTTCTCATAGAGACTGTCGATGCAGCCGTTCTTCGGGTCGACCACCACACGCAGAACGGAGTTCTCCAGCGTATCGCCATCCGCCTTCAAGTCGCTGGCGACCTTGCGGGCACCGGGAACCGCATGCAGCACGGTGTATCCCACCGAGGGAACGTCCTTCGGCTCCAATAACAGGTGATACGTGTGCGTGCCCTCGTCCGTGGAAAGAACCTGCATCAACACAGGCCGGCCTTGCGCGTCGAGCACCGAGATGCCATTCGGCTCTGCCTGCGGCATCTGTACCGTTGCCTCGACAACATCGGAACGAGTCCAACTTAACGGGTTCCAGATCAGGATGGGAACACCGGCGTGCGCATCGGTATCGATGTGGCTGTCGATGTCTGCCAGCGCATTGTGGGTGGCATCCTTAGATGTCCAATGCACCACGTCAAATTGCTTCTGCGAGTCTTTGTAGATCACGCCGATGCCCGAGCCTGCCGCCAGGTCGTGGAAGCCGTTGAACAATTGCAATTTCCACGCGGCATTCAGCTGCGAGCTGGGATACTCGAGTCCGCCCAGCCAAGCCAGCGATGAATATTTCTCGGCATTCAGCAGCCATTCCGATCCGTGGCGCAGGTTCCACTTCAGCTTGGCCTGAGTCGTGAAGACGCCCCGATGAAATTCCAGATAGAGTTCGTCATTCCACACCGGAACGCTGATTTCTCCCGCGGGGGGAGCCGACAATTTCGTGTTGCCTGCAGCCAGAGTCTCATAGTTCCAACTGGGAGCATTGGCTGTGTCGACGCGCTTCGCCATGCTTTCAAAGAAGGTTTGCGACGGACCAAATTCCACATGCGGATACACCTTGTTCGGTTCCATCCAACGCATGCCGCTGTCGAGCATGTCGCGGGTTGGGCCGCCGCCGTGGTCACCGATGCCGTAAAGGTGCATCATCTGTTTCTGTCCCGGATTCAAATCGACAGCGCTCGCCAGATCACTGGCCATGCGAACCGGTTCAATCTGGTTGACATAGTCATGCGGAAAATACGTCAGGACGCGGCTGCCATCCGGAGATTGCCACCAGAATAATTTCAACGGAAGCTGGTTCGTCTCGTTCCACGTCATCTTCTGGGTCACAAAATAATCGATGCCAGATTTTTTGTAGATCTGCGGCAGTTGCCAGTTGTAGCCGAAGGAATCGGGATTCCAGCCGACCTTTACATCCACTCCAAGGTTCTTTTGGAAGTAGCGCTTCGCGACCAGGATTTGCCGGACTGTCGACTCGCCATCCGGCAGATTCAGGTCTGGCTCGACCCACATGCCGCCGACAACTTCCCAGCGGCCTTGTTTGACGCGCTGCTGAATCTGCTGGAAGATGTCCGGATATTTGTTCTGCATCCAGGCGTAGTATTGCGCTGCCGATTGGGAGTAGGTGTAGTCGGGATATTCATTCATCAACTGCAACGCCGTTGAAAACGTGCGCTTCACCACGTCGACGGTTTCAGTCCACGGCCAAAGCCACGCCGCATCGATATGCGCATTCCCGGTCATGTGGATGGTGTATTCCTGCAACGCTGGTCGCAGGGGGTCAAGTGCGGATTGCGCTTTCTGCAGCGACGCATCGAACGCGGACTGATCGCCTTTGTCCAGCGCAGCCAGATCCACCGCCGTCGCCGCACCGTCTAAAGTCTTTTCCTGCGACGTCAGAGACGCGGCGTCGGCCGTGATGGCGGGCAACAAGTGAGCAGCGGAAATCAACTCATCGCGAAGATTTGCGGGGTTGGGCCGATTACTGGAGAAAACGACGTTCAGGTCAGCGGCGTGGATGTCCTTGTCGTCCTGGGTCTGCAGCAGCTTTACGGCAATCAGCACCTTCTCTCCCGGTTTGGCCTCATTGAAGAGCAATTGCTTTTCGAGGTCGTCTCCCAACGCGATGCGGCTGCCGTTGTAGTAAAGGATCGTCGGAACAGGACCATTTGCGCCAACCTGCATGTGGAACCAGATTTGAGATCCGGCCAGGTCGTAGCCATTCAAGGTTTTCGGCACCTCCACCCAGCGCCGCAACCAGACCGCGCTATGAGGCGCCGTGAAGGGCAGATGCACGGTTTGCCACCCTCCGGTGTCGAGGTCGGGCCGTTCGCCATGAGCGATGTCGCCGAGATGGTACTGCCATGTATCCGCGGGAATGGAGTCGAATGTGCCGAGGCGATCGATCACCTGTTTCGCTTGCGGTGAGAAGGCATAGGGCTTGACCTGTCCGGCTTGGGCAAGCATCTTGTTTGTCTGAAGAAGTACAGCGAGGAGAACGATACCGAACGCCAAGGAACAAAGAGGAAATGGGCTACGCGTGGGCTTCAAGACTCACTCCATCGGAGGGGATTTTTTCATCGCATTACAAAAATACACGAAAGTTTTCTGTTACTTTGATTCGCACAGCCCGAGTCGTCGGACAAAGATTCATGCGCTTGATTTTTCAACCAGACAACAATTTGCGGTTAACAGTACCAGGAAGATCCAGAACACATTGGCGCCCAGTAAATGAAGAATCTGCAGCCACGTCGGTTGCTGACCTAGTACATCGAATACGCCGAGCAGGTATTGAAGGAGCAAGGTTAGAAGTACGGCCATGCCGAGGGTGTGCATCTTTGCTGGTGCATCGCGGCGAAAAGCCCGCACCAGCAGCCACACGATGAATGCTCCCGCGACAATGGCGCTGGCCGGATGTATCCAGCGCAGACGAAGAAGCAGCGGGGCAGTTGGAGAAAAATCCTGACGAATCGCGTCGAGCAGGTTTGAGGACGGATACATCGTATCTCCCAACGCCACCAGCGAACCCGTTACACCGACCAGCAGCGTCGCCAGAATGCCCAGGCTCGGAAACACTAAGCGGCCTCGAAGTAGCCGGGTAGTGGCGCCGAAGCGGGGATTTGAAAGAAACTCGGCCGTCAACGCGAGCGACGCAACCAATAACAGAGTGTTCGTCAAGTGACACGAGAAGAGAAGCACTCCAGTCGCGACGGAAGCGCTGTGCGCCGCCACGGTGACCAGCAGCGCGCCGAGAAACGCTTCATTCATCACCAGCACTAACGCCAAGCCGGCAGTCCAACGCGCCAAATGCCCTTTGCCGGTGGCCCGCCACGTCCACACAAGCAGTGCGAGAATCAGGATCAACGCGCCGCCGCTCATCAGGCGATGCGTGAATTCGACGAGTGTATGAAATTGCGGCGACTGCGGAATGGCAGCTCCATCGCACAACGGCCATTGATCGCCGCAACCCGCGCCGGACCCGGTCGCCCGCACCACCCCTCCCCATAGAATGACGATGACGTTGTACACCAGGACAAACCACGCAAATCTTCGCAGCATGACAGAAACACTTCGCGATTGAGTTGTGCTTTGCATGCTGGCAGACATATTTGCGGAAGCAGCGCGATCAATGGCGATCATCTTCGTCATGGGGTTCTCCAGGGTCCCGGGAAACTGCAGATAGCGCAACCCTGTATTGTAGGCCGAAGCGCCGTGTCGCCGCAGCCATTATCGGTTCAACGGGCGATCCGTCAGCAATTCCTTGTCGGAAAGCTCCTGCACCAGGTACGTGCGCTTCCTCAGCAACGCTTCAACATGTTGCCGGTAATCAGGCGGAACAAACAAGAACGTGCGCGGTCCCTTTCCCCACATCGCCAGCAACTGTGAGTCATCCAGGCAAACATGTGGAGCGTCGGGATAATCCGAACCCCATAGTAAGGTCGTCTCGCAGCCATCCACCACGTAGGCGCTCCGCTGCGTATAGAAAACGATGGACGATCCGTACGATTGATCGCCGTAAAGAATCAGTGTGTCTTGTGGGCTGGCAATGGCATTGATCGTGTTGGCCATCGCCCGGGAAGAAAGCATCGGCTGAAAGCGCACGAAAGCGATGTGGGCCGCTACTAGAAACATGGCTGCTGTCATCGCGGTGGTGAAGGTTGCGCTTAAATGTTGTCGGCGTACGCGCATTCGCCACGCCAGGGTCGGTCCCACCAGCAGCGTTACCGCAGCCAGGATCGCCGGCAGACGTAAGGCAGCGAACGAAGGCCCTGTCAGATCCATAAAGTGCGACATCGAGAGCGAATAGCCGCCGACATCGCGGTGGGCCAGCAGGGTTCCTATGTCGGCGACATAGGCCAAATGTCGGGAGGCCCACAACCCGTATGCCAGCATGGCGGCTGCGCCCGCGCCCACGAGCGCGAACGACGCCTGCGCGCCCTCCAGCCAGCGCGTAATCGTGGACCGGTCGGTTGTCGATGCGGCCATCGGGTCCGTTTCCAGACTCGCCAGACCTGCGGCCGTCAACAGAAGCAGAGGGAAGTATGCCGGATAGGTGTAGTACTCCTGGTTCGTCGACAGCGAGAAAAACAGGAGGATAAAAGCGGCGTACAACGCCAGCAATAGGGAAGTATTGCCGCGGAAATCCAGATGCCTCCAAGACTGCCAGCCGAAGCGTCGTCCGGAGCCGCGGGATTTCTGCCACGTCTCGTATATCGTTGCCGGCCAATACAGGCTCCATGGGAACAGCCACACCAGGTGGAGGCTCCAGAATAAGTAGCCGGGCAGCTTGTTGTAATCGTGCGGATAGCGCTTGCCGAGGAAACGCAGAACATGTTCGTTGATGAAGTAGAAATAAAAAAATCCGTGCACATTGCCCGGCGAAGGAATGTTGCCTACGGGATGACCCTGATCCGGGTTATGGAGTCCGGCAAGAATGTGCCATGGTGCTGCGACCACAAGGAAAAGGAGAGCGCCTGCGAACAGATGAAACTCTCGCCAGCGACGCCACTGCCCGGTCAGCAGCAGATACGGAATCACGCCGCCCAGAAAGAACACCGGGGCGATCAGTCCCTTGGCCAGCATGGCCAGCGCCAGCAGAACATAGGTGCAATAGATGCGAGCGGGCTGGTGATCCTCCAATCCTGTCTGGAACAAGTACATGCCTAAGGCGATCAGCAGCGTCAGGATCGATTCAGGAATGAAGTAGCGGGTGAATAAAAATGTTCCGATGGAAGTGAGAAATGCCAGCGCTGCATAGAATCCGGCGCGCTCAGAATAAGCCCGTTGACCCCACAACAGGGCCAGAATCGCGCATCCCAGAACCGCCAGGGCCTCCGGCAAATGGGTCGAGAAGGCATTGAAGCCGAATAGTTTGAAATCGATCGCCACCATCCAATACGGCAGCGGTGGTTTTTCCAGGTAGCGGATTCCATCCACCATTAACGTCACAATGTGCCCGGTCAAGGCCATGTGCTGCGCCGCCTGCGCGTGCGTGGCATCGGCATCGTCCATCAAAGACGGCGTGAACAAAGCCGCAAAATACACAGCCAGAAAGACGGCGAGAATCAGCACCCACTCGGCGCGACGGGAAAGCGGAAATGCGGGCGTTGCATCGGTCGCCTCAAGGCTGGCGAGGGACGATTGGTGAGGAGAATTGGAAGGTTGCATCTGCATATGGAGAAGCAAACTTAGAATAGCAGTCCAATCTCCGCCACTTTTTCCTGGATTCGTGGCATTCTGCCAATGTGGGTACTGTTCGAGCAAAAGAAATGACGACGTACGCGGCCGTCGACATCGGATCGAACTCCGTTCGGCTGAAGATTGCCGCCGTTCACAACCACCGACTAAAGACCCTGCATGAAGATCGAGAGATTACTCGCTTGGGCGAAAGCGTGTTTGAGAGCGCTGTGGTTTCGCCGGAGTCGATGGCCACCACAATCCGAGCGTTACGCAGATTTCATCGATCCGTGCAGGCCCATGCGGTCGATAAGGTGCGCGTGGTGGCGACCAGCGCCATTCGCGATGCGCGCAATCAACAGGCCTTTCTGGCGTGGGTGCATTCCGCCACCGGCTGGAAGGTCGAGATTATTTCCGGCCTGGAAGAAGGCCGGCTCATTCACCTGGGGGTCGTCTCCAACGAACCTGCGGCTCGTGGTCGATGCTTGTTGGTTGACCTGGGGGGTGGCAGTTGTGAGGTGACTTTTTCCGACCATAGTGCAATTCGCCAGATCGTCAGTCTTCCACTAGGGGCGGTCCGGTTAACCCGAGAATTTCTCCGGCACGATCCTCCGACTGCGGAGGAGATCGCGCGCATGCAGGGGTGGATTCGGCGAGAACTGCATCGTGCGGAACAGGAGATTGGATGCGAACGGGTCAGCGTGTTCGCTACGTCTGGGACCGCCGCGGCGCTGGCTGCGGCCGCGCGAGCTGCGACCAAGTCCACCTTCAAGCCCGACGCAAGACCGGGCGTCCGAGCGTGGGACCGCACTCCGACGGCAGTGGTTCGCAAACTGGCAGACAAGTTGAAGCGCATGTCCGCCTCGCAACGCAGCGTCATCCGCGGCATAGGGCCCAGACGTTCGGAAATCATCGTGGCTGGCGCATACGTGTATGCGGATCTGCTGGAGCGTTTTCATCTACCGGGCTTTCGCTACTCTCCCATGGGTCTGCGCGATGGCATTCTGGCGCTGATGCTGGCCGAAGGTGACACGCGAACTTCGGCCCATCAGCACTTTGAAGAAGAACGTTGGGCCAGCGTGCTGGAGCTGTGCCGCCACTACGGGATCGATCCCAAGCGCCAGGAGCCTGTGGTCCGCGATGCCACCCAATTGTTCGACGACTTGAAGAATGTCCATCATTTGTCGCCGGACTATAAGCTGTGGCTACAATCGGCGGCCATGATGCACTCCGTGGGTAAATTCATGAACTACCAGGGGCATCACCGCCACACGCAATACATCATTGCCAATTCAGAGTTATACGGATTCACGCCGGAGCAACGGCTTATTGTTTCTGCCATCGCGCGCTACCTGGGAAAATCCAGGCCCGCGCCCGGCGATCGGGTGCTACGGTACATTCCCGTGGAACAGCATGTGAGTGTGAAGCACGCGGCTATGTTGCTGCGCATGGCGGCCGCCCTGCACCAGAATCAGTCAACTGCGGTGGCGCGTTTTCGCACCCGCGTTACTCCCAGGAAGGTCACCATTATGCTGATGCCGGGACGAAAAGAGGCGGACTTGGAATTGTGGGCCTTGCGTAAAGAGGCCGACTATTTTCGCGAGGTTTTTGCCCGCGACCTCTTGGTGTCTTTGGAGTGAATCGCGCGCAGCAGCCGAGGATCCAGCAGCCACTGCAGTCGTGCTGATCCGCGCTGTACCGACAGCGCTGCGATCGCGCCCTTGCGAACTCGCGCAATAGGACTGGTCGCCGACGGAGAAAGCAGGCGATTCAGATACACCGGCAGGTTAGGATTATGACCGACCAGAAGCACCTCCTCCTGTTCCGCCACGCTGTCGAGTAGCCGCTGGAAATCTGTCCATGTTCCTTCCGGCGCCATCGCCTGAGATAGCTGAATCTTCTTTTCGTAGCCAGTCTCGGTTCCCACCAGCGCGGCCGTCTGCAGGGCCCGCTTCAACGGACTGGAAATGACGGAATCGAATTGGATCTTCATCGAATTCAGAGCCCGGCCCAGCAGAATGCACTGCTGTTTTCCTTCTCTGTCGAGTGGCCTCTTGTGGTCGAGCACGGGGTTCATTTTCCGCTGACCTGCGCTGCCGTGACGCAATAAATACAAATTCATACACCGTCCTAGTGGTTCAATTTCTATCGCGTCCGCTCCGCTTGAAATAAGGAGTCCACCCGTGAGAATGACTGGAAAATTCCGGCGACACTACAGGTTTGGATGCTGGAAGCACAGAAGCGTCGCACAGAGACACCGCGGAGGCCGCCTCTGAATCATGCGAAATTGTAGCAGCGGGAACTGCCCGGCACTAGGAATTCTAGTTGAATTGTCGCCCCCACACTTCCGCAGTCAACATCCCGCCCAGATAAGTTGCTTTCTCGGACGTATGAAATCCATTCTCATGGAAGGCCTTGGTGTACTCAGGAAGTTGGCGAACATGCAGCCTGGTGAGAACAAAAAATACAAAATACAAAACACGAATCACCATCCGCCCACTGACTCGCCGCCATCCCTTTTCTGGCACGGCAAATTCCGATACCAGCCAGATCGCGTCCTGGGATATACACGGGGAAAGCCGCGCGATCAAAGCCGTTACTTCGCCATCCGTCAGGCAATCCAGAAAGAAGTGGGAGATGACAAGGTCGTAATCATTGTCCGTCGGGGTAAATCGGCGAAGATCGGCTTGGATTGTTTGGAGCCGGGTATCCGCATTCTGGCAACTTTGTCGCGCCCGCTCGCGCAAAACGGCGAGCATCGCCGGGCTTGCATCGACTGCATCCACCTTCACCGTGGGATTCGATGCCAGGATGTGCGCGGTAAAACGTCCATCCCCGTCGCCGAGGACCAGCGCATGGCGGGAGTGCGAACATCGCATCAAAAAGTGGAACCGGCAGCGCTCCAACACGCGGCCAAAACTGAAATATTCCATCAAGCGATAGGCGCGGGCGAGGGAATCGAAATTCGGTGTGTCGGGTTCCATTGAGTTGGAGTGAAAAACGTGGCGCGGCTAACGTACGTGAAAAAGGAATAGTAGAGGCGTCAACAGGGCTCCATCGGCGAGGATGCGGAGCGAGAGTGCGCTCAATTGAGCAGCTCGGCGGATCAACGTGAGAAATACCAGAGAGCTAGCGGCGACGGCAATAAAGAGGGGCCACACAACTCTACCTGCGGGGACGGTGGCAAGCGCAAGAGCCAGAGCCCCAATCGCGACGGCGAAAGCAGTCAAATGAGCTCCCAGGAAATCTGTCAGGGCATGGCGCGCCGCCCTATTTTGTTGATCGCGGAGTTCACGCCTTCGACCCGCGGCAAAAGTCTTCTGCGCCGCGTCGCGCGTTGCCTCCGCATCTTCCCATGTTTGGATCGCAACGCAGTTGAGCCAGCAAGCCGCTCCAAACGTAAGTATCCCTACCACCATCAACCCTCGGCCAGCGTGAAGGCGAGTCCAGGTGGGTACCCCGGTTGCGATGGAAAAAAGGAATCCGACAAATAATTCCTTCGAGAAGCGATCGCCCTCGGAACGATGATGGATCGCCAGAAAATACCCGATTCCAATTAGACACAAAACAATATCGTCCGTCCGCACTCCCGGCTGCACGCGAAACAAGATCAGGTAGGCCAAGGGTAGGGCGGCTGCCATCCACGCAATCAAAAATGGCTTGCGGTGTCGAAGGTAATACCAATGTCGGTCGCGCAGATGGGTCATATCGACCGAGCGCCAACCGTCGAGTAGACGATCCGCGACGTAGACGCACCAGGTTCCCAGCGCCAGCGTAACCAGGGCCGTCGGTGGAAGACTCACGCCGAAAGCCGCAGCGAAAAACCAGCACCAGACCACTGCGACCGTTGGCGCATCCAGACTCAGCAAGTGCCACCAGACCCACAAGCGTCGGGCCGACAATGTACCGAGGCCCTGCTCAATCTGGGCGTTTCGAATCGCAGGAGCGCTGGTCAATGGGGTGGCTGACATGTCAATTCATCACGGAAGGAGAAATGTTTGCGGCTGTCCGTCGATACGGTACCGCTCTACCTGTATTCGACGCGCTCCGCCACCCTGGCGTTTCCGATGCAACAGAATTCATTTCCAAGAAGATGGTGAAACTCATTTAGAAGAGGCAGCCTTTTTTTGTTCGCGAGCGCGCTTGATGGTGCGGGATTTTTTTTCGGTCGCCGAAATCTTGCTTGGCCGTTTCGGTTGGCCATCTTCTTCTGAGGGTTGGCTGTGCGCAGTGGACGGAGGAGAGCCATCGAGTGGAGAGCCGGAAACTTGCGGACTGGCGATCGAGGCTGGCTCCGGTGGAATATCTCGGACGCTGGCTTTGTCTTCCGCCAGCCGAATCAGAAATTCCTGCGCATGAAAGGGAGGCCCCGTTCTCCCCGGTTGATCTTTGGTGCGAACGTACTCGCCGGAAGGCAGCAGAAACCGGGATTCGGCGGTATCGGCAAGATAGGCGCCCAGAATCTCGTCGCGAATCCGCTGCCGCAGTTGCGGATCGAGCACCGGGAAGACAACTTCGCATCGCTCGAACAGATTACGCGGCATCCAATCGGCGCTTCCCGCATAGATCTCGGCGTCGCCGCCATTCAGGAAGTAGAAAATGCGGCTATGTTCCAGAAACCGGCCGACAATGGAGCGAACCCGAATATTTTCACTCAGGCCTTTCACTCCTGGGCGCAAGGCGCAAATACCACGAACAAGCAGGTCGATTGACACCCCCGCCTGAGACGCAGCGTAGAGAGCATCGATCACGCCCTGCTCCAGCAGGGAGTTCATTTTCGCAACAATGTGCGCAGGCTTGCCCTCGGCGGCATGTTTTGCCTCGCGATGAATGCGCTGCGCAAATCCTTCCGCCAGGTTTAACGGCGCCACCAGCAGCGGGGCGTAGTCGTCCGACTCAGAATGTGCCGTCAGGTAATTAAATACGTTGTGCACCGCGTTGGTCAGGGTCGGATTCGCGGTCAGCAGGCTCAGGTCGGTGTAGAACGAGGCCGTCTCCACGTTGTAATTGCCGGTCCCCAGGTGTGCATACTGTCGCACCACACCGTCCTCAGGATCGCGGCGAACCAGCAACGCCAACTTGCAATGTGTTTTCAGTCCGACGGTGCCATAGAAGACCTGAACTCCCGCGTCTTCCAAATCGTGCGCCCAACGGATGTTTGATGCCTCGTCGAAGCGCGCCATCAGTTCCACTACCACGGTCACTTCTTTGGTCTGGGCGGCTTCACGCAAGGCCTGGAAAATGGTGGAGTTGGCGCTGGTGCGATACAGCGTCTGTTTAATGGAGAGTACTGCGGAATCTTCCGCCGCCGCACGGATAAATTCGACCACGGCGTTGTAGGAATCATATGGATGGTGAAGCAGAACGTCATGACGGCGAATTTCCGCAAACAGATTTGCCGACTCGCGATGCAGCCGCAGACCGCGCGGCACAAAGGCAGGATATTTCAGTTCCGGCTTGTCTGTTTTTGAGTGCAGGTTCAGCAGACGGGAGAGATTGACCGGCCCGTCTGTATAGAAAATCTGAAAATCCTCCAGCTCAAAGTTCGTCCGCAACTCCTCCACAATTTCAGGCGCAGCGTCGCTGGCAATCTCTAGCCGGACAGCATCTCCTTTACGGCGATTGTGCAGCTCAGAACGCACGCTTTCCAGCAAGCTGCGCGCCTCTTCTTCCTGCAGGTAAAGGTTGCTGTTGCGGGTGACGCGAAACGCCGCGCGAGACAAGAACTCGTATCCGCGATACATCGCTCCGGCCTGAGATTCGATCAGTTCATGCAGGAAGATGTAATCAAAGCATCCTGGAGCCGAGGGCAAGGCCACCAAGCGTGGCAGCGCACGCGGCACAGTCACCACGCCCAGCACTTGCGTCGACGTCGATTTGCGCTTGCGATGCAGCAATAAAGCCAGGCAAAGCGCCTTGTTGAGCACATGCGGAAACGGATGAGCTGGGTCTATGGTGATTGGAGTCAGCAGCGGGTCAACTTCGCTTTGATAGAAGGAGATCGCAAATTTGCGCTGGTCTTCGGTCAGGTCTTTCCATGCCCGCATGCGAATGCCAGCGTTGGCGAGTGCCGGCAACAACTGCTTGTTCCAGCATGTGTATTGGTCGGAGACAAAGGCATGCGTCTTTTGCGCCAGCGAATCCAACGTCTGTTGCGGAGTCATCAGGTCTGGGCCCGGTTCGTTGTAGCCGTCTTCGATGCGCTGCAAAATTCCGGCGACGCGAACCTCGAAAAATTCATCCAGATTGCTGGCCGTGATGGCGAGAAATTTCACCCGCTCCAGCAGCGGATTGGAATCATCCTGAGCTTCTTCCAGCACGCGACGGTTGAAATCCATCCAGGACGCGTCCCGGTTGAAGTAGTGCTTGGTCGTGAGCGGAGTTTCGCGGCTGTTTTTCAGTGCCATGCGTTTGTGGTCTTCTTCCAGCGAGGCAATCGCAACATCCTGGCGCGTGAAGTCGACTCTCAGTGTCTCAAATCCCTGCTCCCGAGGGTATCAGCGGGCATGACGGTCACGTAAATCTCTTTCAAGAACTGCAATCCGGTATCCTAAAGCAGAGAACTTCGTTGTACAACCGACTGCCGAAGCATGACGTGGCCCGGCACTCAACCGACGACAAAAAAAAGATGCGCATGTGGGGAAAGAATTTGCACTCTTCTGCCCGTTTTGTCATCTATTCTCTAGCACCTACAACTCGGCAACACTGCTCCGTACGCAAATCGTCTGATGAAAGAAATGTCAAAAACTTCTCCTAGAGTACTTTGGGTGTGCCTGCAATTGGTGATGTCGACGGTTCTTGTCGTCGGTGCCGTCCATCGTGGCGCGCAAGCGCAGACATCTGATTCCTATCATGGCAGCGCGGTGCAGCAAAAAGCCACCCCTGGAGAATTGCCGTTATCGCTCGACGATGCCATCCGGTTGGGTCTGAAAAACAATCTTGGCGCGATTCTGCAAAATAACAACGTCAAGTCGGAAGGAGGAGCGAAGCTGCAGCAGTTGCAGACGCTGCTGCCGACCGCGACAGGCACCGCCCAAGCGGCGGTCTCACAGGTCAACCTACAGGCGGAAGGCCTACGAATCCCCGGATTCCCCGCGGTGATCGGACCCTTCGGGTATACCGATTTTCGCGCCACGCTCAATCAAACGCTGCTGAATGTCTCTTCGCTACAAAGTTATCTGGCATCGAAACACAATTTCGAGTCGAGTAAACTTTCAGCCAACGATTCGCAGGACATGGTCGTCCTCACCGTAGGCAACACCTATTTGTTATGTCTTGCGGATGAAGCGCGTATCTCGGCCCTCGATGCCCAGGTGCAAACTTCCAAAGTCTCTCTTGACCAGGCGATTCAAAATCATCAAGGCGGCGTGTCTCCCCGACTAGACGAACTTCGCGCGCGCGTGGATTATCAGACGCAGGAGCAATCCCTCATTGCGGCGACGGCGCAGGAAAAGAAAGATCGAATCGCCCTGGCACGCGCCATTGGATTGCCGCTTGATCAGGAATTCAAGCTGACCGATCAGGTTCCCTACGCCAAATTCGATGTTCCCACCATGGAATCAGCGATGGCGGAAGCCTTGAGAAATCGCAGTGATCTGCAAGCTGCGCAGCAGCAGGTGAAGGCCGCCGAGAAGACCTTATCCGCGGCGCACGCGGAGCGGTATCCGGCGCTCACCGCAGAAGTAGATTATGGCGAAATTGGAGTCAATTCTGGCAATTCCTATGCCACACTGAATGCCACCGGCAAGCTGAGTGGGCCCATTTTTCAGGAAGGTAAATTGAGGGGCGATGCCCGGATTGCCGATGCTCAGTTGGAACAGGCTCGCGCCCAGCTGAACAACCTGGAGGGCCAGATCCGCGCCGACGTGAAGGATGCGATTTTGGATATTGAATCCTCAGAGAAGTTGGTCAGCGTGGCGAAAAGTAATGTCGACCTGGCAAGTGAGGCGCTCAAGGAATCGCAAGACCGGTTTCACGCGGGAGTTTCGGACAACCTGGCGGTGTCGCAAGCGCAGTCATCCGTTGCCCAGGCGAATGACCGATACGTAAGCAGCCTGTATCAGTTGAACGTTTCGAAGCTCTCATTGGCGCGCGCCGTAGGCCTCGCCCGCACCCAGTACAAGACTTATCTTGGAGGACAATAATCGTGGCGGAATCGAGACCCGAAGGAACCATGCAAGCCGACTCGGCCAACGGTCGACCGGAAGAGAATCAGCGGACGGACGATCGCTCTTCTGCGCAGAACAACCTTCATTCGGATACAAACAGCATTCAAAAGGTTGCGTCGTCGGAGGACACCGAACTCCACCACGAGGTACCCCGTTCACGGAAGCGCTTTTTTATTATTGGAGCCGTCGTTCTGGTGCTGATTGGAGTGGGGCTGTACTGGTGGCATTCCACCTATTACGAAAGCACGGACGATGCGCAGATCGATGGGAATCTGGTGCAGATTAGCGCTCGAATTAAGGGATACGTCTCCAGCGTGAACGTTCAAGATAACCAGCAGGTGGAGAAAGGTCAGGTCCTGGTAGAAATCGACCCCCGCGATGCGCAGGCGGCTCTCGACCAGGGAGAAGCGGCCCTGGCCACCGCGAAAGCGAATTATGAAGCGGCGCTGGCAAATGTGCCCATCACCACTACGTCTACGGGCGCTACGCTCAGTTCAGCCGCCGCCGGGGTGCAGGTTGCATTGTCAACAATTGCTGCGGCAGAGAAGCAGTTGGATGCGGCGCAAGCGCAATTGTTGTCGGCCCAGGCGGACAATACCAAGGCCCAACTCGATCTGAAGCGCTATACCCCGCTGGTGCAGCGCGATGTTGTATCCAGGCAGCAGTACGATGCCGTTGTTGCGACGGCGGCCAGCGCCAAAGCAAAGGTGGCTGCCGCGGAAGCAAATCTGCAGGGCGCTCGCGATCAGGTGCGTGTTTCCAATGACAAACTTGCGGCAGCACGCGCGGATTACAACTCCGCGCAGAGCGGTCCGAAACAGGTTGCGGCGCAGCGAGCCAAAGCCGACGCCGCTGCAGCCCAGGTCCAGGCAGCGGAGGCAGAACTGGAGACGGCTCGCCTGAGTCTTAGCTATACGAAAATTGTCGCGCCCGATTCCGGCATCGTAAACAAGAAGACTGTGCAAGTAGGTCAGAATGTCAGCGCGGGTCAGACGCTCATGACTCTGATTCCGCTCACCAACATTTGGGTGACGGCAAACTTCAAGGAGACGCAGCTGGACTATATGCGCATTGGACAGCCTGCAACATTTACCGTCGACGCGTATGGTGGCCGTACCTACCATGCCAAAGTCACGCAGATTGGCGGAGCCACGGGATCGATGTTGAGCTTGTTTCCACCGGAAAACGCCACCGGCAATTATGTAAAAGTTGTCCAGCGTATTCCAGTCCGCCTGGATCTTACTAATCCTCAGGAGGACAACGACCGTCTGTTGCGGCCAGGCATGTCCGTCACTCCTTCGATACGCGTCAAGAACTAAAGGCGGCCCATTGGAGGAGCATCTTCGGTATCATACGTTCGTTGACCGTGAGAACACCCTCCTCGAAGCAGTTTCACGCTGGGATTGGCGCCGTCCTGGGCGCGCTTGCGCTGTTCACGCTGGCGGGATGTAAGTCTTCGTCCCGCTCCATCTCCGATTCCGCCACGCAGCCGCCCATTCCGGCTACGCAGATTGCAACCTCCACAGTGAACCCGCAATCCGTGAACGTGGTTCTGATCACGCTCGATACCGTGCGCGCGGACCATCTGCACTGCTATGGCGACAGCAAAATCAAAACGCCGGTGATCGATGGCCTGGCGCGCGATGGCATTTTATTTGAAAGAGCAGTCACGCAAACGCCGCTGACCGGACCTTCCCATGCCAGCATCTTCACCGGCGAAAATCCGAATGTGCATCACGTTCGCGATACCGGCGGTTTCGCGCTGCAGCCCTCATCAGTGACTCTCGCGACCACTTTGCAGCGCTCCGGATGGGACACGGCTGGGTTTATCAGTGCTTCGGTTTTGAATCGGCAATTCGGTTTCAATCAAGGCTTCGCCACGTATGACGATCAAATTGCAGAGGTCGTCGACAAGAGCACTGGCGAGCTGGCTGCTGCGCGACCGGCGAAAGTGACCGTGGATCACGCGATCCACTGGCTCGATCAGCACTCCAGCAAGCCGTTCTTGGTGTGGCTGCATCTGTATGACGCGCACCAGCCCTACAACCCGCCAGCACAATTTCGCCGGCAGTATCCAGGCGATCCGTATGACGCGGAGATTGCGTTCGAGGACCACGAGGTCGGGCGGTTTCTGGATGTGGTCCGTAAGAAATCTCCCGTCGGCAAAACTTTGATCCTGCTGCTTTCAGACCACGGCGAAGGGCTTGGACAACACGGGGAAGATGGCCACGGGATTTTTCTGTATGACTCCACGGTACGCATCGCGTGGATCATGGACGGCCCCGGCATTCCTGCCGGCGTTCGGGTGCAGCAGCAGGCGCGTGAGATTGACGCGCTGCCGACCGTGCTAAACCTTCTCGGAGGAAAGGCTTCTTCCGCGATTGAAGGAACCAGTATGGTGCCGGCTTTTTCCGGTAAAGCGGTGCCGACTACTTACTCCTACGAAGAGACGCTGTATCCAAAAATCAACATGGGTTGGGCGGAGTTGCGCGGCATTCACACCGCTCATTGGATGTATGTTCGCGCGCCCAAGCCAGAGCTATACGATCTCGACAAGGATCCGGGCGAGTTGCATAATGTCATCGCCGCACAGCCAAAAGAATTTCGCGAGTTGGAAGCGCAGCTGAAACTTCAGAGCCGTATGGGCAGCAACAATACGGAGACGGTCGTGACGCAGCCGATGGATCAGAAGACGATCGATCAATTGCGGTCGTTGGGATATGTCGGCGGATCGTCCGACAGCAATGTCGAACTGAACGGAAAGGGCGCGGACCCAAAGGATCGCATCGGCGTTTTAAAGATATTCGAACGGGTGACTGGCCCGGATGGCGCTAAATTGTCTCCTACGCGCAAGATCGCAACGTTGCAGCAAGCAATTGCGCAGGACCCGACGAATCCGTATCTCTACTCGACACTCGCCGAGCAATATCGCCAAATGGGTCAGAACGATTTGGCGATGCAGACGTGCCTCTCGGCGCTGCACCACGGCGTCCGCAATGGTGTCATCTTTTCGCTGCTGGGAACGCTCTACATGCACCAGGGAAATACGAAGCAGGCCATCCTGTTTCTGCAGCAGGGCGTCAATATGGACCCACTCAATTTGGAACGACAGACAAATTGGGCGAGTGCCTTGCGCCAGGATGGTCAACTGGATCAGGCCGGGCAGATATTCCGGCACGTGAATGCAATCCAACCCAACGCCCCGGCCTACAACGGGCTCGGCACCATCGAAATGAGTCGCCACAACCTTGCCGCCGCGCGCACCGATTTCGATCGTGCGCTACAACTCGATCCGTTCAACATGGAGGCCCGATACAATCTCGGTCTCTACTGTACGCAGACGCGCGATTTTCCCTGCGTCGTGAACGCTTTCAAAACATTTCTCGCCAAGGCATCTCCAGAGTATCGGGATGAAATGCCGCAGGCCGAATACGATCTTGGTATGGCCTGTGCGGAAACGAAAGACATTCCGTGCGTCCGGTCTTCGCTGCAAGCGTTCGTCGCCCACCGGTCGCTGCAGTATCAGGCTATGATGCCGCAAGCGGAATACTATTTGGGCGTTGCATGCGCGCGATTGCACGATGCTGCATGTGCTCGCGCGGCGTTTCAATCCTTTCTCGCCAAAGCTCCCCCGGCGATGCAGAGTCTTGTGCCTCTTGCTCAATACAACCTGGGCATGGCTTGCGCCGAAACGCACCATGCTCCCTGCGCTCGCACCGCATTTCAAGCCTTCCTGTCCAATGTTCCGCCAGCTTATGAAAGTCTGGTGCCTCAAGCGCAGGCGAACCTCAACGCGATGCATTGATGGGAAGGCCGCAGTCAGGGTCACGCTGTGCGCGTCGCCGCCGATTCATTGAACCTTATCGTCGAGACTGGAAAAAGCGCCGCAGCAGGTCGCCGCACTCGTCTGCCAGGATGCCGCCCGTGACCTCGATTTGATGATTGAGTTGCGGGTGATTCAACACGCTCAGGACGCTTCCTACCGCGCCCGCCTTGGGATCGAAGGCTCCAAACACCAGGCGGCCGATGCGCGCGTGAATCATGGCTCCGGCGCACATCGCGCAAGGTTCCAACGTGACATACAGCGTGCATTGTTCCAGGCGGTAATTTTGCAGCGCCGATCCCGCACCGCGCAGTGCGACGATTTCCGCATGCGCGGTTGGATCATGGTCGCGTATAACACGGTTTTGCCCGTGGGCAATCTCGGCTTTATCGGGCCCCAGAATCACAGCTCCGATTGGAACCTCGCCCGCCGCCTCCGCATCTTCAGCCTGCGCGAGTGCTGCGCGCAACCATACTTCGTCTGAGGCCGTCTGCGATAAATTTGTCATCCAGATCAGTGTAAGCAATCGCTCAGATGGACGAGCTATTCGTGTGTCGAGGATGCATCGAGCACAGCGCGGAAGAGGGCTTCTTCATAGGAGACGCGTGCGGCCTGGAAGTCAGGAGGTTTGACAATCCCATTCGACTCCCGCGCATGCAGCGATAAGGCCGTATGGAATGCCCCATGTGCAGTGATGGCGTCGGCGCACTGTGGTTCCAGGGCGTTCATGTAGCGCCCGATCTCGCAATCTCGATTGGAATCGCAGTCCTGCATGTACGCCAGAAAGTCCGGGCGCTGCGGCAGGATGCGCGCGGTTGCATCGAGGCCGATCAATTGCAGCGCGACAATTCCAAGCAGGGTCCGCGGTCTGGTCCAGGGAACAGGCCGATGATGTTGAAGCCAATTCTCCAAATCCTCCAAAGCCATCGGCATCGCTATTGCATAGCCTTGAGCGTACGTCATACCCATGGCGGCCAGCGCATCGCAGGACGCATCGTTCTCGACACCTTCGGCAACCAGCTCAAAACCTAGAGAGCGAGCCAGATTTACCAGCTGCATCAGGAATCTCAGCTCCTTCGGCTGGTGATCCAGTCCAGCCAGAAAACTGCGATCCAGCTTGACGATGTCAACCGGAAACTGCTTCATTCGCAATAAAGAAGAGTACGCAGTTCCCACGCCGTCCAATGCGATCTTGGCGCCGCTGGC
>JAJXZK010000041.1 GCA_021780095.1 Acidobacteriota bacterium
CCTCCGGTCGTAATCACACCACCCGCCATAAGGCCGCGGCGCATTCCAGCAAAGGGAACCAGTCGGGACATAAGCGTCACGCCGGTAAAAAAGAGACGGCGCGCACTCGACACCGTCGTCACCACGTCACCGCCAGGGAACTGGCGCGAGCCCATCAACTCCACCATGCATTTGTCGCATCCTCTGAACTGCGGCCCATGGCGCAGCAATTGATCCAGCAGCGCACACCACAGGCGTATGCCGGCGTGCTTCGCTATGCGCGTTCCCACACGGGAGCAGCAGCAGCGGCCGCCTATATGGCTCTGGGGCAGGCCTATATGGAAGATGGCAAGTTCAAGGAAGCCGCGTCATCATTCCAACTGGCGAACCGCTATGCGGCCGCCCTCGACGACTATGCGGATTACCTGGGTGCCAAAGCGAACTTTGCGCAACAGCAGTATGCTGCTGCGGAACAGTTGCTCCAGGGATTTGCGGGGCGTCACCCGGACAGCATCCTCATCGACCGTGCCACGCTGCTTCTCGCCAATGTCAAGGTCGGAGAGGGCGATCCGCAGTCTGCGCTACATCAACTCGCAAAGCTTGATGGCGCCCGCCTTGCCAGGTCTTCGGAGTATCTTTTCGCCGCCGCCAAGGCCAACCAACTCGCGGGAAATCGAAATCTGGCGCAGGAGATGTACACGCGCCTCTACGTCGGTGACCCCAACAGTAGTGAGTCCGCGCAGGTTCCAGCCCAGATGCAGCAGATGGGAATCACTCCGCCGTTTACCATTGCCGAGCGAACCCGTCACGCCGATGGATTGTACCTGACCGGAAAGTACGGAGCCGCCGCAGCGGAGTATCAGGCGCTGGCGCAGGACCCTGGAGTGGTCGGCACCGCGCAGGTGAACGGACTGCTGGCGCGTGCCGCGGTCGCGACCTTTAGACAGACCAAGCACGTCAACCCGTCGCAGTTGGTTCGCCTGTCGGATACGGATAATGAAGCTGGTGCTACGCGTCTCTACCTGATGTTGGAGGTGGCTCGCGACGCCAAAGATGTTGCCCAGGTGAAAGCGCTGATCGGCCAGTTGGAGCAGCGTTTCCCCACCAGTCGCTGGACAGCGGAAGCTCTGTTTTCCGCCGGCAACATGGCGCTGGTGGCCAACGACATGCCGTCGGCGATTCAGTATTACGGCGACCTGGCGCAGCGGTTTCCCGACAGCGCCATGGCATCGACGAGTCACTGGCACGCGGCCTGGCTGAATTACAGGCTCGGCGACAAGAAGACGGCGGCTCAGTTGTTCGATGAGCAGATTGCGCGCTATCCAGATGACACGCATATCTCGGCTGCAATCTACTGGCGCGGGGTCGTCTATCAGGAGTACGAAAAAAACCCTGCGGCAGCGGCGGCTTGCTTTCAGAAATTGATCCGCTCCTTTCGCCAGTATTACTATGCGGACCTGGCCAAGCAGCGCCTGGACGCCCTCGGTGCGGTCGACCCCGCAACCTTGCCGCAACTCGCGCATCTCGGCGATCCGACAGCTCCTGACTTGACCACGGACATTCCGGAAGACGATGTCCATGTCGAACGCGCCAAGCTGCTCGCCAATGCAGGGCTGAATCAATACATCGTTTCGGAAATTGGCGACAGCCCAGACAGCAGCACATGGAGTGCCTACGCGGAAGCCCAGCTCTATAGCTCCTACGGAGAGAACTGGCGCGCGATGCGCGTGTTAAAGCAGAAACTTCAATCTTATTTTGCACTGCCGATGGATTCGATTCCGCGGCCGTACTGGGATCTGCTCTTTCCACAGCCTTATTGGCCGGTGCTGCAAAGCGACGCGCAACAACAGGGGCTCGATCCGTTTCTCGTCGCCTCACTCATTCGTCAGGAATCCGAATTTAATCCCACCGTGATCTCCTACGCCAACGCGTGGGGGCTGATGCAGCTGTTGCCAAGAGTCGGCAGCGCGCTGGCCCGGCAGCAGCGTGTGCGTCCCTACCGGACTGAATTTTTATTGATCCCGCGGGTGAATCTGAAATTGGGAACCGTATATTTTCGCCAGCTGATGGATGAGTTCAATGGTCAACCGGAATATGCGCTGGCTGCCTACAATGCGGGCGACGATCGCGTGAAGGCCTGGCTCGCGAACGGTCCCTACGGCAGCCTGCCGGAGTTTGTGGAGTCGATTCCGTTCACGCAGACACGCGAATACGTCGAAGCCATCATGCGTAACCGGGAAATGTATCGGCGTCTGTACAGCGTATCGACGGCCAGCTCCTCCAAGGACTCGACGACAGTCCCGGTCACCACTCACACCAGTCGTGACGCGGCGGGTGCGCAGTGAGTGCGTTGTTCAATGTTGGGCTGTCAAGTTCCATTTGATCGCGTCGGCCGTGATCGCTCGTAATATTCGATAGAATCGGGATTGCACCTACCCGACCCATTGGCCCGGATGGCGAAATCGGCAGACGCAGCGGACTTAAAATCCGCAGGGAGCAATCCCATGGGGGTTCAAGTCCCCCTCCGGGCACCAATATAAGTATAATATAATGAATAAGTTATGAAGACACAAGCCTCTCGACCCGAGAGGCTTTTTCGCGTCCAAAAAGTTCTGGTGATACTTATGGGGATACTTTGGTACCGTGGTTATGGGAGGACAAAATATGCCCCGCAGATCCACGGCGAAAGCGACAGGTGTCTGGGAAAAAGAGTCTGGCAGCAATGTATGGTGGATTCGCTATCGTGTGGATGGTGTCCTCAAGCGTGAAAAGGTGGGGCGGAAGAGCGATGCCCTGGCCCTGTATCAGAAGCGTAAGTCTGAGCTTCGTGCCGGCTCGAAGATGCCGGAGAACATGCGGCACGCCTCCGTGCGTTTCAAGATCATTGCGAATGATATTTTTAGCTACAGCGAAAAGCACCATCGCGACAAGCGGAATGTCATATCGAGGCTGAACCGGATCATCGAAGACTTTGGAGAGCGCCCAGCCGACCAGATCAAGCCATCTGAGATAGATCATTGGATTGCAGAAACGACGAAGGCCGCGTCTCCGTGATGCTTTCTTTCATGGTCAGCACGCGGACGGCGTGATCGCCCACTCGGAGATGATCGCGCTCGGCCTCGATGTTGGAATTGACCACCTGATAGTCAAGAAACTGCGTGGACTGCGGACTTCCAGCAATACGCCAATCGTCATAATTGAGTAGCCTACGAAAGAAAGTGAACTGGCCCTCGCGGTCCAGCACTTCGATCTGCATGAAGTCAGCAAGCTGGCGAACGAATGCCTGCGAGCGCTGCTCCAGCCGCGCAAGGTCCTGCTCGATCTGCGAACGCAGCAGCGTCTTCATGCTGTTGTTGGTGAACTGTGCCCGCAGCTCGCCCACAGCGCCGGCCGGATCGCGGAGAAGACGACTAAGCGCAGCGCTCAAGCCGGTCTTCGAACGTGCGCCTTCGAGCAATATGCAATAGAAGATTTCAACCTGATAGAGATGGTCTCGCTTCTGTGCGAAGAACTCCTTGCGCTGCTCGATGGCCGCCTGCACCACGAGATCGTCATAGCTGGCAAAGGGAATCTCAGGCCGGTTCTGCTTGAAGAGATACTGATACACATGGAAGCCGAGGCCGAAATGCTTCAGCGCGGCCTCAAGCCGCTTGACCGCATATTCCTGTCCGGCATGGTCCAGGCTCTCGTAGTCCACGCCCGGAACGCGCAGCACCATACCGAGGTCGCCGGACTTGGTGAGGAAGGTCGTCTCGTTCCAAAAGCCATAGAGATTGATGTGGGAGTTCAAGGTTGCAGCCTCACTCCACGGCTTGATAGCTCTGTCGATGCGGAACATCAAACCACCTCCACAGGAACACTTTGCTTGGCTGCGTCGTAGCGCAGTTTGTACTTTTCGGATTTGGCGAGGATACGGAGAAACGCGGGATCACTGTTCGTGACCCAATGGCCAAACGCGAAGCCGCCGATGAATACAGCAATGCCAGCCAGAATCGAATTAAAGAGATTGAATGCGCCCACGGCTCCGACGCAAACGAAATAGAACAGTGTCCGCTCGACTCCAAGGTAGGTGAGGGGCTTATGCAGGCTCTTGAAGACCCGATTGCTGCGTCTTGGTTGTGGCTTCATGTCCGCCATAATCCCCTCGTTGTGCTCGCTGCGATGGATGGTTGAGAGTGGACGGGCGAGGCGTGCTTACACCCCCCAGAGCCAACTCAGGACGTTCACAGCGAGAACGGCAATGCCAGTTCCGGCAGCGACACCCGCAAGAGCCTTCTTCGCGCCTGGTTCTCCGTGCGCAAAGCCGTAACCGCCAATCACGATGGCGATGAGACTTGCGACCTTGGCGACCGTACCTGTAAACAGGTTTTGCAGATTGGTGAAACCGGTATCGAATGGCGAACCGGTCTGCGCATGTGCCGCCAAAGGGAGGAGACATAGACCGAGGACCACGAAGCTCATCGGCTTGAGTGTCTTCGCGAGTTGGCAAGCGATACGGAGACGGAATATGGAACGAATCTTGCTGGACATCGGCACCTCCAACGACCGTTTTCAGTCGTGATATGCCGTGAGAGTAGGAACGGATTTGTGGCCCGTCCAATACTTGTTACCTATGAAGTCATAGCGGCGGCCTATGACCTGCGAATACCCGCAAACATTCAGCCGAAGACGATCGCTGCCGCCGCGACGGTTTGTGGGAGGCCAGCAAAGCAAAAGCCACTCCCACGTCCGAACTGCGGGAACGAACCTCCCGCCGATCGATCCCACCACTGCACGCCGAGCCACGACTCACCGCGGCGCCGGCAGGCTCGGTCAGACCGGCCGAAAGCGGTGGATCGTCATCGCAAAATGCGCCGGCTTCGATCGGGGCGTCAGTCCTCGGCCAGGTCGGCACGCTGCTCAGCGGTGAAGGCCGGCATCGCGGCGGCCGGGTTGGCGAGTTTGGCGCTGCGGTAGCCGCGGACGTTGCCCGACACGGTGGCCATGGCTTCGCGGGATTTGCCTCTGGCGTAGGTGATGGCCTGCTCGGCTTTGATGCCGAGGCCCCGGCCGACCCCGACAGCGTCCTGGTCGGCGCCCATGTACAGGAATTCCCACCCGCGTGAGGTCTGTTGCTCCATAAGGGCTTTGATGGCCGGTGCCTGCCACTCCCTGCTGGCGTTCTCCATGCCATCGGTCATGATCGCCACGACGACGGTGCCGGGTTTGTCGTCTGCGGCCAGAGCCTC
>JAJXZK010000378.1 GCA_021780095.1 Acidobacteriota bacterium
CCTTTGAAAACCCCAAGGCCTATAGCGGACCAGTCAATGCCAGTGACTTAGATGCAACAGGGAGGACAGCCAGAAAGATTCTGCTGTGCGCGCTAGAAAGTGTTAGGAACTGACCGGAGAGCCTCGCTGTCGTCGCGTCAGGCTTCGCTGAGTTACGCCAGAAAATAAAAGACCTGGAAGTCCACACGAGAATCGTTGGAACTTCCAGGCCCGATAACCGAAGACAGTTTGCGAGAGGCTCGGCTATATCTGTTTCACCCGGCCACGAGTGACAAGCCGCAGTAAAAGGGTCAGCAACACCGCTCCGCCAACCGCGACGACAATCGTGTAGATAAAGCCACCGCTGCCGGCATGGCCCAGAGATCGCATGATAAAACCGCCGATGACGGCGCCAATGATGCCAATCACCATGTCCATGATTACGCCATATCCTCCGCCGCTCATGATCTTGCCTGTGATCCAACCCGCGATGATCCCAACGATGATCCACCAGAGAATGAACATATCGATACCTCGTTCGATCGGACTTTTGCAGACGGCTGCGACCTAGGTCTGCAATGTAGGGATAAATCTAGCAGAACCAGCGATTTCTGGCCTCATTAATTCTGCTCTAATACGCGCCAATAGCGTTTTAATCCTGCGGTAACATGGGGCGGCCCTGATGGGCTACCAGCAGATCATGCATGTCGTTGGCGTGCTCTTCTTCATTGCCGAGGATACGCTCCAGCATGACTCGCGTGGTGGTGTCCTTTTCACCAAAGAAGCGGACCAGCTCGCGATAATGCTCCACGGCGATGCGTTCGGCTATCAGATTTTCCTTGATCATGCCGATCAGGTCGTCGCCTTCGGCATACTGAGAAGCGGAACGGCTGGCCAGCCCTTCCGGATTGAAGTTCGGCTTGCCGCCGAGCTGGTTGATGCGTTCCGCCACGACCATCATGTGTTCCTGCTCCTCCTTGGCGTGCTGTGCGAACTCTTCCTTGACACTGTCGCTGGAGATTCCGCTGGCGGAAACGGCGTGCATGGTATACCGCAAAACACACACGATTTCCGTCGCCAGCACAGCTTGCAGAATGTCGATGGTCTGGCCGACGTCGCCACCGTAATTTTGGGTGACTGCGCCTTTCGCAATGCTTTTGCGGGCGCGCTCACGCAACGTCTTCACATCGGTCAAAAATGGTTCGTTCACCGTAGATTTCGCCATATTATGGATCCTTTCAGTTGGACAATGTTCACGAGGAGTACCGCTACGCGGCAACAGTGCAAAATGTTTTCAATTGTAGGATGCGAACACTGGAGGACGGCGAGCGGAAATCGTTCTATTTTCAACGGATCATTGCCGGACAGCCGCCTGATGGAGCGTCGCGTGGCCCCCGATTTCTACCGCAGTGCGGCGGAATTATTATGGCCCATCCAGCAGCCAACCTGTTTCGTACATATGTTGTAGAGGTTGTCCATTTGCGCGGGGAACTTGAACCGTGTAGGTTGGAGTGTCGACCGTGTGTAGAGACACGCGAGTCAATCTTTTCTAATCGAGCTATTACTTTGCCCGACACGCCACCGCAGGACGGCACTCTGACGGACCAGGCATTGACCGACCGTCAGCTGATGGACCAACTGCGGAGGCGGCAGCCTGACGCGCTGTCGCGTATGTACGACCAGTACTCAACCATGGTGTACTCCGTGGCCATGCGTGTGCTGCGAGACAGTGCTGCGGCAGAAGACGTAATGCAGGAAGTGTTCTTGAAGTTGTGGCAGCAACCGGAGGCCTTTGCGGACCATCGCGGCAGCCTTTGCGGATGGCTTGCGGTCGTGAGCCGGAATCGAGCCATTGACCGCATCCGGGGCGCAAGAAGATTTGAGAATGTTGATGATCTGCAGCTTGCCAACTCGGTGGACATGGGAAGCGAAGCCGATCGCAATATGATGTTGGCCAAAGTTCGAGTGGTGCTCGACACGATGCCGCCGGATCAGCGCAAGACGTTGGAAATGGCCTTTTTTGAAGGACAGACGCACACGGAAATCGCAGCAAAGACCGGGCAGCCATTGGGAACAGTCAAAACGCGCATACGGTCGGCCTTGATCTCAATCCGAAAGGCATTGGAAGTCTCTGGATGACGCTTGAACTCCATCCCGATATGGATGACCTGATCCTCTTCCGCCTGGGGACGCCTGCCGGCGCGCCTGAATCGAAGGAGGATGCCGCCATCATGGAACGTGTGCGGGAGCACCTCCGGCGATGCCCGGAGTGCACCGCCGAGGTCGCGCAGTTGAGCGCCGATCTCGCCCTGGTGGCGATGTCTGTTCCTCAGGTTCCGCCGCCGGCGGAAGCCAAGCAACGCCTGATGCAGGCTGCAGGAGTTTCTTCGAGCGCCGGCGCAGCCAAGTCGGCATCCATTCGCGATTTCCCGAAGCCGGTTCGAGCTGCATCCGGCGTCCGAGGGAGTGCTGCAGTTCGACCCAAGCGTATCAACCCGGGGCTGATCTGGGGTGGATGGGTGGCCGCTTTGGTCTTACTGTTCTACGCGGTTCACGTTCGCGATCTGAAGCAGAATATGGAACGTCGCCTGGCTCTCGAAACTGCGCAGTTGAATCAAACCAACGCAGCCGCGGAAAGATCTCGAGAAATACTTGAAGTCTTGACTTCGCCGGAATCGCAGCGAGTCACCCTTGTCTCCGCCCATGCGCAGCCCGAGCCTTCTGGCGACGCCGTGTATCTGAAGGAACGGGGGGCACTGGTGTTTGCCGCCAGTCACCTGGCACCATTGCCGCCGAACAAGACCTATGAGCTGTGGGTGATCCCTGCCAATGGCGCTGCTCCCCTTCCCGCGGGCACCTTCCAGCCGGATGCGCACGGAATGGCAAGCGTTTTGCTTCCTCATTTACCCAAGGGAGTGGAGGCGAAGGCTTTCGGAGTGACCATGGAAAACGCCGGCGGCTCGACGACGCCGACACTGCCGATCCTGCTGGCGGGCGGATAGATTCGTTCTTCGGCTGCGAGATCGGTGCGCCCACACCGCATCGTCTCCGCTAATCCAGCTTAGGCTTCATTCTGCGCTGCTCGATGTTTCCAGTGTGTCCAGATAAACCAGACGATACCTGCAACCAGCAGCAACACGACGACCGCGTCCGACTTGTGCAGGATATGCTTCAAGCGCGGGTCGGTGTTCCACGCATTGCCGAGTTTCATTCCCACATAGGCGAGAACGAAACACCACGGCCAAGAACCGACGAACGTATAGATATGAAACTTCACCTGCGGCATGCGCGCGATTCCAGCGGGCAGCGCGATAAAAGTACGTACCACCGGCAGCAGGCGCGCCAGCAGCACGGTAATGGGGCCGAAACGCGAAAAAAATCGGGTGGTTCGGTCGAGATCATGCCGATCGAGCAAAATGTAGGAACCGTATTTCTCCACCAGTGGCCGACCGCCGTAGGCTCCGATCCAATATGCAACCGCAGAGCCTACATTGCAGCCTATCGCCCCTGCCGTGGCCACCCAGAACAAGCTGAAGCGGCCCGTGTAGACCAGGTATCCGGCGAACGGCATGATAATTTCCGACGGCAGCGGGATGCAGGCCGACTCAATGGCCATCAACAGGGCAACGCCCGGATAGCCTATGTGAGAAATGATGGCGGTGATCCATGGAACAAGGAAGGTGAGAATTTTTTCTGTCATCGAGCGTTTGGATGCGGCCTGTCAGCAGTATAGCGGTCGACGCTTGAATCTTTGGAGAGTGTAAAGGAGGGAGCAGAGCGCGAGCGGTTTTTGCTAGCATGATGGATAGCAACCAGGAGAAATCGATGACCGACGCTGTGACCACTGAAATCGCGACCGAGACGGCACATGCCGCTGCCACCCAGACCGCTCCCGCGAAGGAAGTTCCCAAAGAAAAAGAGCTGAAGCGGCAGATTGTCTCCTTCCAATTCTTGAAAGTGATGCCGGAATGGCGTCGCCTGCCCGCCGCGGAGCGCGCTGCGCACAAGAGCGCCGTGGCTGCCGTGCTGGAGCGCTGGAATCAGGCAGATCGAATGTTGACGCTGCCGTATTCCACGGTGGGAACACGCAGCGAATGCGACATGATGTTGTGGCGCATTTGTACGACCGTCGATGACCTGAACCAGATGACCGCTGAACTGATGGCGACGGCGATGGGCGGCTATCTCGAAACCGCCTTCAGCTATTTGGCGATGACCAAGCGCTCACAATATTTGATCGGTCACGAGCATGAAGGACAGGCGGATTCGCGCGGCTTTTTGCGGCCAGGACGCCAGAAATATATCTTCGTCTATCCCTTCTGGAAGACGCGTGCCTGGTACCTGCTGCCCAAGGATGAGCGACAACGCCTGATGACGGAGCATATTCGCGTCGGGCATCTATACCCGCGCGTGAAGCTGAACACGACCTATTCCTTCGGACTGGACGATCAGGAGTTTGTGGTGGCATTCGAGACGAACTATCCAGAAGACTTCCTCGACCTGGTCGAGCAATTGCGGGGCACGGAAATCAGCGCGTATACGCTGAAGGATTATCCGATTTTTACCTGCGTGCGCATGAGCGCGCAGGAGATGCTGGATCGGGTCGGATAAGGCCGTGCCGACCGCGCGTCCGCAGAAAAAAACAGCTACGAAGAAGGTGACACGCGCGAAGGCGATGCCGACCCGGGCTGCGAAAAAAACTGCGAAGAAAAAGTCCGCGGGCGATCCGACAAATCCGCAGCGTGTGGAAACCATCCTGCAACGCCTGGCAGAACATTATCCCGACGCGGTTTGCGCGCTGCACCATCGCAACGCGTGGGAATTGCTGGTGGCGACGATTCTCTCCGCGCAATGCACCGATGTTCGCGTGAACATGGTGACGCCCGCGCTGTTCCAGCGCTTCCCGACTCCGCAGGCGATGGAGAAAGCCTCGCAGGCTGAAGTAGAAGAGATGATCCGCACCACTGGATTCTTCCGCAATAAGGCGAAGAACATCATCGGCGCAGCGCGGACGGTTGTCGCAGAATTTAGCGGCAAAGTGCCGCAGACGATGGAGGAACTGTTGAGGATCCCCGGCGTGGCGCGCAAGACGGCCAACGTTGTTTCGGGATCATGGTACAAAATCCCCCTGGGCGTGGTGGTGGATACGCACGTGATGCGCATCTCGCAGCGGCTGGAACTGACGAAATGGACAACGCCGGA
>JAJXZK010000159.1 GCA_021780095.1 Acidobacteriota bacterium
GGTGCAGGAAATAGCATCCGCGGTTGAGTTGAGGCTTCCTTCCAAATTAGGATTTGAGAAGGTTGCGATGCAAACTGCTTCAGGTGTTGCCCGGTTGATGGGGTTTCCCGACGACCGGATTGAAGACCTGAAGACGGCGGTGGCCGAGGCTTGCATCAACGCCATTGAACACGGCAACCGCTTTGACGAACGGCTAAGCATCGGAATCGTTCTATCCATGGAAGATGGCAAACTGGAAGTGAAAATCCTGGATTCAGGATCGGGCCTCCACAAGAAAATTAACGCCCCGGATATCGATCGGAAAATGCATGGTGAGGAACAGGCGCGCGGTATGGGCATGTTTTTGATGCAGGCGCTGGTGGATGAAGCCGAATGGACACAGACACCGCACGGTGGAAATTGCGTACGATTGATGATTCGCCTAGACAAGGAAGAGGAGTGAGATAGCGATATGGCCATGCAACCGCAACTCAACACCCGCGCCCATGTGGATGAGGTGAAAGCATCCGACGGAAGCCCCGTCTCCGTGCTTCGTTTTGCTGGCGACATCACCAGCACTTCCCGTGATGTTGTTTTCGGCGCTTACCAGGAAGTGCCCGCGGCTGCTCGCAAGATTGTTTTCGACTTTTCAAAAATGGAATACATGAACTCCAGCGGCATTGCGCTGATTATTGAACTGCTGATGGCTGCCAATAAAGCCGATCGAGCGGTACAGAGCTATGGCTTGTCGCCGCATTTTCAAAAGGTTTTTACCATGGTCGGCCTGAACAAGTACACCCGCCTGCATCCGGATGAGGCTACGGCCTGTGCAGCATTTACGGACTAGGTTCATCCGCACTCTAGCAATATAGTTTGCGTTGAGTATCGCGGTACGTCCGCCCGCCGCGAACGCGCGCGCGGATCGACTTTGCGAAGGAAAGCGTCCCCACGCGCCACTCGCGCATCTAAATCCTGAGAAGCGGATAATAGGCTCCTGGCACCTCAAACCCGTTCCGGGATCATCCAAGATGAACAATTATTCCCTGGATCACAAGATCGGCGCTCATTCCTCTGGCGCCTCCGGCACTCTTGAAATTGACGGTGTCACGCGTACCGCTACCGTGGGCGAGCCCTTGGTCGATGTTCTCAACCGAATTGAAAGAATCATTCCTCAGGTCTGTTATCACCCGCAGCTCGGACCCATCCAAACTTGCGATACCTGCATGGTGCAAGTCAACGGAGAGTTGGCCCGTGCCTGCGGAACCCCCGTCGCCGCCGGAATGATTGTGGTCACGAAATCCGAGTTGGTGGACGTGGCCCAGCGCGAGGCTTTTGATCGCATCCTGGGCAATCACATGCTCTATTGCACGGTCTGCGACAACAACAACGAAAACTGTACCGTGCACAACACCACCGCGCTGCTCGACGTAAAGCATCAGAAGCGCCCGTACACTCCCAAACCGTATCCAATTGACAATAGCAATCCGTTTTATCGTTACGATCCGGACCAGTGCATTTTGTGCGGACGATGCGTCGAAGCCTGCCAGAATTTTCAGGTGAATGAGACCCTGTCGATCGATTGGGAATCGCAGCATCCCCGCGTCCTGTGGGACGGAGGGGAAACCATTGCCGGTTCCAGTTGCGTCTCCTGCGGCCACTGCATCAGCGTTTGTCCGTGCAATGCGCTCATGGAAAAATCGATGATCGGACACGCTGGGTACTTTACCGGCCTGCCCACCAAGGCGCTCGACAACATGATCGATGTTGTCAAGGGAGTCGAGCCGGAAACCGGGTACGGCCCGATTCTTGCCGTGTCTCAGGTGGAAGCGAGAATGCGTGACCAGCGCGTCAAACGGACCAAGACCGTCTGCACCTATTGCGGCGTCGGATGTTCCTTCGACATTTGGACCAAGGATCGCCACATCCTGAAAGTTGAACCGGCCGAGGGACCTGCCAATGGCATTTCCACCTGTGTCAAAGGAAAGTTTGGCTGGGATTATGTGAATGCGGACGATCGTCTGACGAAGCCGCTGATCCGCACTGGGGAAACTTTTCGCGAAGCCACCTGGCAGGAAGCGCTTGATCTGATCGCGAACAAACTGTCTGCGATCAAGAGCGAGCATGGTCCTGACGCCATTGGGCTGATCGCCTCCTCAAAATGTACGAATGAGGAAAGCTACCTGATGCAGAAGCTGGCTCGCGCCGTCATCGGCACCAACAATATTGATAATTGCTCCCGCTATTGCCAGACGCCCGCCACGATGGGACTTTCTCGCACCGTCGGCTACGGTGGCGATAGCGGTTCCATTCGCGACATTGAGGCCGCGGGCCTGGTGGTGATCGTCGGCAGCAACACTGCGGAGAGTCACCCGGTGTTGGCGACGCGAATCAAACAATCGCACAAACTGCGCGGCCAGCGCCTCATCGTTTCCGATCTGCGAGAGCATGAAATGGCGCGCCGCGCAGATGTTCTCCTTCGTCCGCGACCCGGCACGGATCTCGTCTGGCTCTCTGCGGTTGCAAAATACATCGTCGACAATGGTCTGGCGAAGATGGAATTCATCGATCGCTGGGTCAACGGATTCGCAGAGTACCGCGACAGCCTGGCTCCGTTCACGTTGGAATATGCGGAGCGAGTGACCGAAATTCCCGCCGCTATGTTGCAGCAGGTCGCCCAGGAGATTGCGCAGGCCAGCAGCGTTTGCATCCTGTGGGCCATGGGCGTCACGCAACACTGCGGCGGCTCGGACACGTCTACGTCCATTTCGAATTTGCTGCTGCTCACACGCAACTACATGCGCCCCGGTACCGGCGCCTACCCACTGCGTGGCCACAATAATGTGCAGGGGGCCAGCGACTTCGGTTCGATGCCGAATATCGTGTCCGGTTATCAGAAGGTGGAAGACCCGGAGGTCATCGCCCGCTTTGAGCAGGGATGGAATGTAAAGATGCCGACGACCAAGGGTCTCGACAATCACGAAATGATCGATGCCATCCGTCAGGGAAAACTGAAAGCGATGTATCTGAAGGGTGAAGACACCATCACCTCCGATGCCAACGAGAATGATGTCCGGGAAGCTTTAGAAAAGCTCGAATTCCTGGTTGTGCAAGAGGTCATCCTCAGCGAGACAGCTCGTTATGCCGATGTCGTGCTACCGGCCAGTCCGAGCCTGGAAAAAGATGGCACCTTCACCAGCACCGAGCGTCGCATTCAACGGCTTTACCAAGTCTTCGAGCCGTTAGGAGAAAGCAGACCCGACTGGCGCATCATTCAGGACATTGCCAACGCTCTGGGCGCGAACTGGAACTACAGCCACCCGTCGGAAGTGATGGACGAAGTCGCCTCGCTGACGCCCCTCTTTGCCGGCGTCAATTATCAGCGTCTTGAAGGCTACAAATCGCTGCAGTGGCCGGTAGCTGCGGATGGTTCGGATCAGCCCCTGCTCTTTACTGAGAAATTTCCGTTCCCCGACGGCAAGGCAAAATTCTATCCCTTGGAATGGATTGAGCCGTGCGAGCAAGCCAGTGATGAATTCGATCTGCACCTGAATAACGGACGCCTGCTGGAGCATTTTGAAGCCGGCAACATGACCTTCCGCTCCAAAGGAATCATGGAAGAAACTCCGAATACGTGGGTGGAGATTTCTCCTGAGTTGGCTGCGGATCGAGGTGTCGAAACAGGCCGATGGGTCCGACTGCGATCGAAATACGGTCAGGTGAAGGTGCGGGTTCTGGTCACCGACCGCGTTCAAGGTAAACAAATCTACCTGCCGCTGAATTCAACTGAGCAACCTGTGAATCGACTCACGGGCGCGGGCGTCGACCGCGCTACCCACACTCCTGCATACAAAGAGACCACGGTGCAAATGATTCCGCTGGTGGAGCAAGGGACCAATCCACTCCCGAGGATCAATTTCCGCTTTGGCCATCCCACTCCGCAAAACGGAGTTGAGGTCGAACGCAAATGGCAGCGCGCGGACTATCGGTTGCCCGGAACCGCACCGGACGACAAGCTTGTACAGATTGCGAACACGCAGGTGTAAATAGGAGGGAACGCCGTGGCCCAGCCGATTCGTACCTACACTCCGCACCGCAATGAGCAGGAAGAACTGCGTACGAAGGTGGAGAATGCTCCAGTTCAGCATGCAAAGGCCCTGCTGGCCGCCTACCAGTTGCTGCAGGAGGCACAGGATCACGGCGTGCTCGACACGCTGCGTGGAGCCATTGGAGCGGGTGATGCCATCGTCGACAAAGCGTCGCATTTCGCCAACACGCCCGAGGGCGTTCGAGCCATGCGCAATTTTCTCGCTTTGTCGCGGGTCTTCGCGAACCTGAATCCGGAAAAGGTCGACGCCGTGGCCAACGCCATCACAGAGGATCAATGCCGCGGAAACGCACCAGGCTGCGAGCCGCCTTCACTGTTGAAATCGCTACAGCGCCTGAACAGTCGCAACAGCCGCCGAACGCTGGCAACCATCGCCGCCGCGACCGACGCATTCGGCAAGGAAGCCGATCTTCCTCAGGCAAACCCGCTCTTCGGCAGCGGTCCCGGCTGGCCGCCGCCAAGAATCGTGCTACCGCTCGTCGCGCTAACGCTGGCTGGCGTGGCGGGCTATTGGGTTGGCCGTCGTCGCTAGCCCGCGCCCCCGTTCTCAGTGCCAATTTCGCCGCCCTTGGCACCCTCAGCGCACGCGCATGAATCCTAGTGTCTGGTAGACATTTCAAAAAAGAGGCACCGTCCATGGCACGCCCATATTGGTCTGGACAAATTCAGATTTCCCTGGTCTCCTTTGGCGTTTCTTTGTTCTCGGCGACAGAAGCCTCTAGCCAGATCGCATTCCATCAAATCGATCGAAAAACCGGCGAACGAATTCGCCACCAAAACGTCGCCCAGGATCAGGAAGCCGTCGGTCGCGCCGATATTGTAAAGGGCTACGAAGTTCGCAAAGGTGAATACGTCACCATTGAGCCAGAGGAGATTGCGCACCTCCGCATCCCCAGCAAGAAAACCCTGGAGATTGTGCAGTTCATCAGCATCGACGAAATCGATCCCGCATTTTTCGAGAAGCCATATTTTGTCGTCCCGCAGAACGATGCCCAGGCGCAGGCGTTCGCCGTCATCCAAAAAGCGCTGCGGGAAACAGGCAAGGCAGGCCTGGGGGAGGCTGCCTTTTCCGGCCGGGAGCACCTGATCGCTCTT
>JAJXZK010000027.1 GCA_021780095.1 Acidobacteriota bacterium
GGAACGCTCCGAACGCGTCGCCGTCGTAGACCGAAGTGAAATCGAATGCCACGTAATGCGATGGCGCAATCACCACCACCCGCGAGAACTTGCGACCCTTCAGCGCGGCGTAGGTATACGCGGCCACGGGGCCGGAGTACTGGTACCCGGCATGGGGCGCGACCACGGCGTAAATGGGGCCGTCGATTGCCGGAGGCTTGGCGTGTGCCAGCAAATCGTCGATCATCGCGGACAACGCCCCTGGGTCTGAGGGATAGAAGCTGCCCGCGACTCCAGCCTGCCTCACTTTCTGTTGTTGATTGGCGGCGCGCACACCCAGCGGCACCGTGACGATCAATAATATTGAGAGAAGGAATACCAAACCCCAATTCATTGCAGAACGGACCTTCATTCGTCTCATCCACGTACCTTCTTTGCGCGCCCTTATGTGTGCCATATCCCTGGAATCGGCTGCTGGCAGAAAGGGCAATGTCCTTTGTGGAGCAACACCTTGTCCGCCGTAAACCCAACACGTTCCACCAGCATGCGATGGCACTTGGGACAGTAAGTATTTTGCGCCGGGTGCCCCGGCACGTTGCCAATGTAGACATAGTGCAGGCCCTCGGCATCGGCAATCGCCTTGGCGCGCTCCAGGGTGGGGACCGGCGTCGGGGGCAGGTTTTTCATCAGGTATTCGGGATGAAAGCGCGTGAAGTGTAGGGGCACGTCCACGCCCAGATTGGTCCTGGTCCAGCGGGCCAGCCCCTGAAACTCGGCGTCGCTGTCGTTGAGGGTCGGCGCCACGAGATAGACGATTTCCGTCCACTTGTCCATCTTGCGCAGCCGGACCAGCGAATCCAGCACGGGCTTTAGCTCGCCACTGACGACATCCCGGTAATATTTTTCCGAGAATGCTTTCAAATCGATCTTGACCGCGTCCATTTTCCCGTAGGCGGCTTGCATCGAGTCTGCCTGCATGTAGCCGTTGGACACAACCACGCTTCGGATGCCAATTTCGTGGCCGGCATCCGCGGTGTCCATCAGAAATTCACTGAAGACCACCGGCTCGCTGTAGGTGTAGGCAATCGTCGGGCATTGATTTTGCCGGGCCAGTCCGGCAACTATTTGCGGAGGCATGTAGTAGGCCGTGACCTGCTCCGGGCGTACCTGCGATATTTCCCAGTTCTGGCAAAATTTGCAGTTGACATTGCAGCCCGCCGTGGCCAGCGAGAACGCCATCGTGCCTGGCAGATAGTGAAACAAAGGTTTTTTCTCGATCGGATCGATGTGCGCGGCGCACACGCGCGAATGCACGAGCGAGCAATACTTCCCTCCGCGGTTCTCGCGGACGCCGCAATACCCGCGCTCGTGGTCACCGACCGCGCATTCACGGGGACAGAGCTTGCATTTGATCTTTTTGTCTGGGAGCTTCTGATAAAACTTCGCTTCTACGACGAACTTTGAATCGTCCCCGTTGGGTTGCCCGGTCTCAAGCGGCATCGCAACGGAGGCGCCATCGAAGGCCCCAACGCCGCAGGCCGCTCCCGTCATGGCGGCGCATTTCAGGAACGAGCGGCGATCCAGCATTGCAATGGATGAAGATGGAAGAGTGTGCCGTTTGCCACCCAGAATGGAGGGGCTGCCATCTGCTTCCACCACGCGGGGAGACCGGGCCCATGCATATTGCGTTGTTGCCATACCGGACCTCAATTCCGCACCGATCGATACGATCTATGCCTCCAACAGAGTGATCTTTCCCGGGACATCGACGCCCAATCGGTGTTGTTCATCGGCGGCTGTGGCGATGTAGCGGGGCGCCCTGCCATCGGCCTCCAGCGTCTTCAGTCCCATTTCCGCCCGCTTATGTTCAATGATCTGCCAGCCGGTATGGTCGAGCGCCACCGGGTCCCGCGCGACCAACACGCCATTGTAAGGCCATGCGTATTGCGGTTTATATCCGGGCCCGCCTTCATACTGCGCCGTCATTGCATCACAGACAATCAGACGCATTTTAGACTGGATCTCTGGCAGCATGTTCACGTCGGCAATGTATGGATTGCAGCCGTTGGGGTGAAACTTGTTTGGGTTGTGGATCGCGCCATACATGTTCTTCAGGGCGATGGTCACGCCCGCGCCGTCGTGGTCTTTCAGCACCGGCACATTGATCAGCAGGTCGCTGCGCTGGGTCAGGATCCTCGACAACCGGCTGCCGACGCTGCCATAGGCCACCAGATCGTCCTCGTACCCCACGCGGTCCGTGCCATAACACTGGACACGGTCCGCCGCGGTGGATACCTGAAATCCGGCACGTTCCATTTCGCTGCTGTCGCGGTCCCAAACCAGGATGTCTTCCGCATGGGTCCCCGCCTGTTGCAACCGCTCGCAGATTGCTAGCACCAGCGTCAGATGGGTGGAAAGTCCCTTCCCCCCCAGCGTGTTCACCTTGATGCTGACGGTCTGGCCAGACCGTGCGATGCGTCTCCAGGGTTGCACCGGGTCGGCACCTCCGAAAAAGACCATCATGGCCTTGTCCAGCAACTGCGCCACACGCTGCTCGGCCGGAGTGCCGTCCGGCCCGCGCAGGGCCTGGTCCCGCGCAATCGCAACTCTTGAATTTCCGGAAACATGGCTGGCATCGGCCAGCGCCAGTTTTCCGTCCGCGCCCAGCGCCATTGCTCCCGCTGCTGCCTTCTTTAGAAAATCTCTGCGGCTGGTCCGATTTTTTTCACTCATCAGGGGGACCTCCACAGGGGATAGCATCGCCCCGGCCTAGACGCGACCACATCGTGCCTGGATTTACGTTACTCCTGTCAGGCCCGCCAGGAGCAAGCAAAGTTATAGGGTGGCATCGGATGTGGGGATGCGATAGACATGGAAGCCGGTTGCCAAGGTGGTTGCGGGCAAAACCACCGAACGCGAGTCTGCCACGATGGAACGGTGAGAGGAGTTTTCGCCCGCTGCAGATCGACACTGGGCAGCGTACACGCCGCTTTCCTCCGATGGAAAAGCGCCGGACCTGGTCCACCCGTCTCGCGGTGACCGCTCGCACCGGCAAAAGCTTCCCCGTTCGGCACCGCACTTCAGCGTATTCCGATGTGTGTCGGTTTGGTTTTTCACATGGCAGCCTGTTTCTGCCGGGTGTGCTGGAAGGAACGGCAATTCCCTACCAGGCCGCCGCACGAGGTCTATTTTTTATGCCAGCATATCGTTTCCGCACTACCACCCACGGTCGCAACATGGCAGGAGCACGCGGTCTTTGGCGCGCGCCACCGGCATGACCGACACCGATTTCGGCAAGGTCATCGCGGCTCATGCCGGGCTTGCGCGCCACTCCGCTTCGGCAGTGATGATCACATGTCGGAATTTGCGGTACCAGCATAGCTCTGTGTGCCTCAGAACCACAATGTCTTCCCGCGCTATAAGCATGGCATCGAGCATATCCAGCCCTTTGCCCTCCGGCACGCCTTCGATGACATCCACCAGCACGATATCGGCCAGCCAGCGCACCAAAGCATAGATCAGGTGTCTTTCACAGTTTACGTAGGGCCTGACGGTTTGATAGGCTTTCTTGCGCCGTGGCGAATCGTGAGTATCCAGACAGTCTTTCGCCGTTCGTCGGTGTCATAAATTACGCGGTAAATGTGAGGTTTATTCCCATAGAGCAGGTGCCGAATATTTCGTCTCACGCGGCGAGCCTCTGGGGCTACAGGACAACGCTCAGGATACTCGCCGAGTGTGTACAGGGCTTCTTCCAGGCCGTTGAACCAGCGAGCGGCAGCCTGAGATTCCGCGGCATTCTTTTCCGCATATAGAAATTCGAGATCGCGGGCCGCTCGCGCGGCGAATTCAACGTGGTACGGCATGTTTGCGGCGGATCTGGTCAAAGACCTCTTTCGCCAAGCGGGTGCGTCCGTGAGCTACATCATCCAGCCCCTGGCGGATACCTTCTTCCGCATCCGAACGGGCAGCTATATCGAGAAGACGCTGGTAGGCTTCCGCATCCTGCACGATAGCGGCGGCTTTTCCGTTTACGGTGAGCACGACCGGACGCTTGCTCTTCCGGAGCCTCTTCATGAAATCCCCGGAGCTGCGGCGGAAGCTGGTCAATGACTGGATGTCTTTTGTGATATCGAGCATCATCTCCTCCGATTCAAAGCACCTTTTAAGGTGCTACCAGAATACGCTACCCAAGTAAAACGGAAAACCGGGTGAACCGTCTCACCGAGGGTACCACTTCCTCGCGTTTCTTTCTGCAGCAGCAGCGGAGTGCTGAATGCACCTGGTTCAGGTACATCTCGGGTACACAATTTGCTGTTCCTTACAATTTTTCGGATTTCCAGCAGTACGATCCATCGCCTGTGGTTGCTTGTGACGCCGTTTCCAATGCCAACTTTCACGGCGATACCACGGGTTCAGATCTACCGGCAATGCGAAACCCTTTCAAACACTTGCAATTTTCAACCCTGACGTTCCGAGACATCATCGGTTCAAGCGGACAGCCAGGAGCAGTGCATTCAGACAGATATACCGCTGATGATGATCTCCGGAACGATAGTGCGTATGCGTCCGCAATTGGCAATCTGAATGGGCTTCAAACCGCTTCGATCAAGCTTGGAGAAACCGGAATAAGATCGTGCGCCTGCGGCGATGCTACTGATTCAGCTTAACCCGGCCTGTGTCCATTTTCCTATACTTCTGACTACATGCGCGCCGGCACTTCGTATCAGCCGCCGGGCTGCACGCCGGGTCGTGGCGAATCCGACGGTTTCTCCATCTCGGCCAAGAGTGCCTCGATTCGCTCGACTTCGAGTCGCCGGAGTTTGGCCGTACTGGCCCACTGCTCCATTCGTTCGCTCGCGGAAGTGAACTCCGGGGACATTTCCATCCACCTGTTCTCATTCTCCCGGGCTGCCCGGAGCGCGAACCGCAGTGCGTCGGCGCGACTCTCTGTGGGTGGCGTCATTATGGAAAGTTGACTATTGCCGCAGTTTGCGGCTTCTGAGGAAAGCCCGGGCCGTTCTCGAAAACAGCTCTCGTATTGACCCGCCAAGATTGTCGAGTTTCCCTTCGCCCAATCGCCGCACTGACGCCTTCGGAGGCGTCGGATCGCCGTCGAGGATGGAGAGGGTTACACCTGCTTCGACTTAGGAGCGCACAGGTACATCGGCAAACTGTAGCCCCGAGATGT
>JAJXZK010000291.1 GCA_021780095.1 Acidobacteriota bacterium
CCGGAAGCCAGCATCGATCCCGTCGTGATGGCCGCCTCAACCGTCTTGCGTCTTCAAACCATCGTCTCCCGCGAGGTCGCTCCCACCCAGAGCGTCGTCCTTACCGTCGGCTCCATACAGGCCGGCACAAAAGAGAATGTCATCCCCGATGAAGCAATCATCAAGCTCAACGTCCGCACCTTCGACGAGAATGTCCGCCAGCGCGTTCTCGCCTCCATCACTCGTATCGCCAACGCTGAAGCTCAGGCAGCGGGCGCTCCCCGACCGCCTGAAGTCACGCCACTCGATCGCTATGCCCTCGTCACCAACGATCCTGCCGCCACCAGGAAAGTCGTGAACGCATTCCGTCAATACTTCTCCGATGGCTCCGTCGAACAGACCAAGCCGACCATGGCCAGTGAAGACTTCGGCTGTTTCGGAGCACAATGGCACGTCCCATCCGTGTATTGGTTTTTCGGTGGGATCGATCCTGAAACCTACTCGAACGCCAAACGCGAAGGCAAACTGAACACCCTGCCCACCAACCACAACCCGCGCTTCGCGCCCGTCCTGCATCCCACCATCGAAACGGGAGTCAAAGCCCTGGTGGTTGCAGCACAAGCCTGGATGGCAGCATGAGCCACGCCCTCACCGAAGGTCGCCATCTGCTCGGAACGTTCGCTGTAGCCCTCGACCTCATCGGCACCTTCGTCTTCGCCCTCAGCGGCGCGGTCGCCGGAGTCAAAAACCGATTCGATGTATTCGGGCTCGCGGTGCTCGCATTCGTGACCGGCAACGCTGGCGGAATCACGCGCGATCTCCTGATCGGCGCAGTCCCGCCCGCTGCTCTCGTCAATTTGCAGTACCTCTGGATTTCGATCCTCGCCGCCGTCGCCATCTTCTTCTGGAGCAGCAGGATTAACGTTCAGGGCAAGCTGATCCTCGGCCTTGACGCCATCGGCTTGGCTCTATTCGCTGTTACCGGAACGGAAAAAGCGCTGGCCGCCGGGCTCAACCCGGTCATGGCCGCTCTGCTGGGCATGCTCACCGGAATCGGCGGCGGAATGATTCGCGACATGCTCGTGAACCAGATTCCGTTTGTCCTTCAGTCCGATCTTTACGCGGTCGCCGCTTTGACCGCTGGCGCAACCGTCGTCATCGGCTTTCAGCTCCACCTTCCTTCGTACGTGGGAATGATCGTCGGCTTTGCGCTCTGTCTCGGGCTCCGCCTGATGGCGATCTTCCGCGGCTGGCGCCTTCCCATCGCAAGGCCGTCGCCCTGACCGGACGGCACTCTATTCACCACTGGGCTTTAGCTAGACGCCGCCCTTGCTACTCCGCTGCGCTCAATTGGTGCCGCACGTCCGCGCCCCGCACCCAGAAGATCACGTCCGTCGCGATGTTCGTCGCATGGTCCGCAATCCGCTCCAGGTTGCGCGAAATGATGATTGCCTGCAGCGCCTGTGGAGCCACCTCCGAGTTTTGCTGGATCAGCTTGATCAGCTCTCCGTGAGCCACGCGATTCATCCGGTCAATCTCGTCGTCCATCTCCAGAACCCGCTCCGCCAGGTGCGCGTCCCCATCCAGTAGCGACTGCAGCGACGTCCGGATCATCCGTGCTGCATAGCCACCCATCCCAAAGATGTCCACCGGCAGGCTGACCGGTTTGTCTTCCAGCACCGTCAGCGTCCGCAGCGCAATGCTCATCGCCTGGTCGCCAATCCTCTCCAGGTCGCCGTTGATCTTGATCACCGCCAGGATGAACCGCAGATCGATCGCCATCGGCTGTTCTTTCGCCAGCAGGTCGTAGGCCATTTCGTCGATCTCGCGCTGCTGCGCATTGATCGCCGTCTCGTTGTCCTGCACGTATTGGCACAGGGCCGCATTGCGGTGCGTGTAGGCCTCGACGGCTGCCTCCATTGCCTGCTGCGACAGCGCGGCCATCGCCAGCAGTTTGTCTTTAAGCTCAGCCAATTGCTGATGAAAATGGATTCGGGGCAAAGCTCTCTCCAATATGCATTGTGCATCATCAAGTGTTACAGCGCTGCGAAGATTCTTCGAACCCGCCGCCCGCGTTCCCTCTCTTCAACCGCTGTCCGATCTTGTCAAGCCCCTGTTTCCTCTAAGTCAACTGAAATCATACACTTCCACTTGCATGGAATTATGGCCGAATTTGCTAGACTAGAAATAGGCCGGTTTTCGCCCCTTCGGAAACGCCCCGGACAAAGCCGCGCCAAAACGCTGCACCACCTGCTCAGGGCAGGTCAACCGCAACACGCTCTTTGACAATAACTTACGGAGATTCCCCAGCAGAATCAGGAATTTGCGCTACGTTTTTCGGAATCAGCTGCGTTCTCAATAACTTGCAGACTTGTTCCGCAAATTCAGTAATTTACCAGCGAAAGTCAAAACTTTATTCTCCTTCAAATCAATAACTTAAGCTCTTTGATCCAGAAGAGAAGGTTTCACTTTCAGCTATAGCGTTTTTTATAACCAATCAGCAAAAGATCGCTTCCGCCTCACGCGTCGCCTCATAGATCTGGTCGAACGACTCCACCGCGTACAGCACCTTCTGCATCTCGCTCACCAGGAATTCCTGATCCAGCACCTGCTGAAGATTGAAGTCCCTGATCTCCGGCCCGCGCCCCGTCTTCGAGCCTTCAATCACGTAGGTCGATTCCCCATGCGACGAAATCAACCCGCTTCCATACAGCTTGATCTCGCCCTCCTGCCGGATCACGCCAAACTCCACCGTGAACCAGAACAGCCGGCCCATCCGCTCCAGCTTGTCCTTGTCCGTCAGCGCCGCGCACACCCGGCCGTAGTGCTCCAGAAAATCAGCAAACACCGGATGCGCGTGCATTGGCACATGCCCGAAGACGTCATGGAAGATGTCCGGCTCCGGCGTATACTCGAGGGACTCGCGCTTCCGCAGCCAGGTCGTCGTCGGAAACCTCCGCGCCGCGAGCATCTCGAAGAACGCGTCCGGAGGCATAAACCCGCTCACCGGCGTCGCGTTCCACCCGGTCAGCGGAGTCAGCCGCTGGTTCACATCGGCCAGGTTGGGAATCAAGTCTTCGCGCAGGCCCAGCTGCTCAAACCCCTGCAGGTATTCCGCGCAGGCATGCTCCCGCAGTTGCGGCATGCGCCGCCGCACCAGTTCGGCCCACACCGCATGCTGCTCCGGCGTATAGGCGGCCCAGTCCTGCTGGATCAGGTAAGGCTCGGCAACGGTCAGCTGCGGCGATTCGGTATTCATGGCAATTCGGCTCCGGCAAAACGTTAGAGAATCGCACCTGGTTATAAGACGTGTCAACCAGACGCCGCGCCGCCCTTCAGGAGCCGCAGCCGTCGCCGGAAGGCGGACCGCGTAATGTTTACATGGTTACCAAAGTTTTCAAAGATAGGATTAGCCCAATCTATAAAGAAGTTGTAGAGTTCATGTTGTGTAAGCTGCGGCGAGCAGACCTGTTACCCGAGAGTTAACAGCAAAAAGATCGCAGCAAGAATTCGGGAATCATCACAGCGTCTGCGACAAAACCCTCTGTGACGGGCTTTGAATCTGTTGCGATGTACTCCCTGGCCGCGTAACCCCAACCGCCAGGAACGGGGCTGAATCCAAAACGCATCAGGAGTAACGACTATGAAGATCCTGCGCGACGAACAGGGACAAATGCTGATCCTCACGGTTCTATCCATGACCGTACTCTTGGGAGTTCTTGCATTCGCTACCGACATTGGCGTCCTCTTCCGGGCCAAGCGCAATCTGCAAATCACCGCCGACGCCGCCGCTACCGCCGGTGCATTGGATTTAGAAAATGGCGCCGCGACAGCGGCAGTAAAAGCCGACGGGGCAAATGTTGCAAATAGCAACCTGACCGCCTTGAACTACTCAACCAGCACCGCGACCGTCACTATTAATACGCCTCCGCTTTACGGCTATCACACGACTGGTCTTTATGTAGAGGCAATCGTAACGACGCCGAATCCGACCTTCTTCATGAACATGTTCGGATTTAACAGCATGAACGTCACAGCCCGTGCCGTCGCTGGTGTCGTCAGCGGGAATGCCCCGTGTGTAATTGCGAACCAGCAAATAACCTTCCAGGGCAGCGCTACAATCAATGCCATCAACGGCGGCTATGCGTGCGGTGTCCAGGACAACGGCAACCTCTCGGTCGTCGGCAATGGCAATAATATTTATGCCGCCTATGTCGATGTCTCCGGGACCCAGCCCAGCAGCGGCAAAGGCAGCGGCACAATTACAGATACGAACACCAACTTTAACGTCGCCCCCGAGCCGGATCCTTTCCACAACACCATCACGGACGGTCAGCCGAGCGGTGTCCCGCCAACATGCGGCCAAACAATCGCAGGAAACTCCTATAGCGGAACATTTACGGGCACGAGCGATACTGAGGTTGTATGTTTTACTGGCACAAACGTAAATATCAACGGTGCTACGCTCACCAATGGTGTGTTCGTGTTTGAGAACGGCGTCCAGGTTGGCACCGGGGCAACGATAACCAACGGAACCTTGGACCTCTATGGAGGAACATACGATCAGGCGTCAACGGCTCTACTCAACATCACTGCGCCTCAGGACAACAGCGCCTGGAACAATGGAATCGCCCTTATGGTGCCGGGAACAAACGTTACTTACCCCAACAACAGCACGTATGGCGGTAATACCACATACACAAACAACTATAGTTGCCAAAGCGCGACTGGAAAGAATGCATATCAGAATGTGCTGCAGGTACAATGGGGCGCCAGCGGACAGACATTCTCGGGCTGGATCTATGCTCCCACCACCACGGTGGAAATTCAGGACGCAGGCGGCGGCGGTGTAACGTACTCTGGCCTCTATGTTGGATCGTTGTGCCAAACGGCGGGCACCATAAACTTGCCAAGCTACGACAGTAAATACCCTCTATATTCACCCATCAAAGTCGTGGCTCTGGTCGAGTAGGAATGTGCGGAATGAGACATTTGGCGAGACACCTTAACAGCGCGAAACGTATATACCGTTCCGTTCACGGGCAGGCTTTAATTGAGACAGCCCTCGTCGTCCCGTTCCTAATGATGATCTTCGTCGGGGGAGCAGAACTTGCTCGCATCGCGTACGCTGCCATCGAAGTTGCCAATGCCGCCAGCGCGGCAGCACTCTATGGCGCT
>JAJXZK010000221.1 GCA_021780095.1 Acidobacteriota bacterium
CCGATGCGGGCATCATGGATAGCTCCGCGCGCGACTTTGTCGGAGAGCAGCAGCCAGCGAGTATTCATGCGGTCCAGGAAGCGTGAGACACATTTGGTTCGCGAATCTACTTTTTGAATTTGCAGAAAGATCAACTCGCCCAACCGACTAATCCACAGATTCTTGTTGACGAAGCCGTCGAATTGATGGCCGTGCATCGCCAGATGTCGCTTGCCCTCATACTCCCAAACGTAGCGCTGGTATACGGGAACGCCGACGAGGTGCGACATCAGGTTGGCGAGGCCGGTGTCATGGTTTCCCTCGACCCATACCACCTCGACCTGGCGCTTCGGATTGGAAAGTTTGCGGATGTAGGAAAGGAACTTCCAGTGCTCGCTGGTCAGGCGGCGAAAGTTGAGATCGGAAAAAATATCGCCCAGCAGAACCAGCCGTCGATAGCTGTACGTCTGCAGAACGTCGAGCGCGTCCTGTGCCCGACTCATTTCGGACCCGAGGTGGATGTCCGACAGGATTATAGTGTCGTACGTCGCCCCATTCATGCCCTAGTTATGCAGCATATGTCGAGAGAGCATGATGAGCCTGAGATGAATAATCGGTGAATCGTGAAGGCGGGAATCCAGCAGGTGCAACACGTTGAAATGGCGAGTGGACGAGAGAATTTCGATAGCGACCGTGCAGGAACGCGGCTTGACATTCGAGTCGGCCACGGATACGCTCTCGCAACATCGAGCCAATTTTTTCAGCGGAGTGGTTTGTTCCGCGGAAATGTTGTCTCCTCTATATAAAGTTGACGATGAAAAATCCGACACAATCTGCTGATACCGGACAAACCGCTGCTGCAACTGTCGCTCCTCAACCCCTGGAAGGCGAGCGGCTGGCGTGGCTGGCGCTGACCATGACCAGCGGGCTGGGTCCCACGCGCATCTGGCGGGCGGTAAATTCCACCGGCACCGCGCAAGGTGTCCTGGGCCTGCCGCTGACGCAGCTGGAAGGATTGCGGCTGCCGGCCGTGTCCGCGCAGTCGATTGCCTCGGGAAAATCGCTGGCGGAAGCGGAGAAGGAATGGAGCCTTGTGCAGCAGGGCGGGGGAACGTTGGTGACCCCGGCGGATGAAGAATATCCAGAGCGGCTGCGAGAGATTTTCGATCCGCCGACATTGTTGTGGTTGCGCGGTGACAAGACGCTGCTGGCGCAGCCGGGCATTGCCATCGTCGGCACGCGACACCCGACGCCGTACGGCACCGGCATGGCTGAGATGTTGTCGCGCGAACTGGCGGCGCATGGGCTGGTCATCTTAAGCGGCATGGCGCGAGGCGTGGACACCGCCGCCCACCGCGGAGCGCTGGACGCGCGAGGCAAGACCGTAGCGGTATGGGGTACAGGGATCGACGTGATTTATCCCAAGGAAAATAAGCGGTTGGCGGAACAGATTCTCGAAGGCGGGGGAGCGATTCTCAGCGAGTATCCCATGGGAACCTTTCCCGCGCCGCAGAATTTTCCTATTCGCAACCGCATTCTGAGCGGCATGAGTGTGGGCGTTCTGGTGATTGAGGCCAGCGAAAACAGCGGGACGCGAATCACAGCGCGGTGTGCGCTGGAACAGAATCGGGAAGTATTTGCAGTGCCCGGGAACGTGACGTCGAAAAATTCCTGGGGGCCGAACACGTTGATTAAGCAGGGCGCGAAGCTGGTCGCGACCTGGGAAGATGTGTGGGAAGAACTGCCGACACAGATCCGGTTGGAGGTGGAGGAGCGACAGGGAATTGCATCCTCTGACGGGTCTGATGCATCGTTATTCAGCAACCCGAATTTGCCCAACCTGCCGGAAGACCAGGCGCAAGTGTTCGATGCACTCCGCCCCGACCAGGCGTTGCAGTTGGATGAACTGGTGGAGAAGCTAGAGGATAAGTTGAGCTCATCGGAGATTTTTACTGCGCTTTTTGAACTGGAACTGGCAGGACGCGTACGCGCCATGCCGGGCAAAAATTACGTGAGGACATGTTAGGGAAGCCAAATTCGAAACGGGCGGCCGTCTCGAGTCTCATCTCCAGGCGGAATGATTTGGCCGGCCATGGAGGGTAGATGAAATCGAGGTTGTGACACGGGTCACTGGTGTCGTGCGGCGAAACCGTGGTAGTTTCGCACTTGTTACCTAATTTTGCCGGAACGCGTTTTTAAACGACCCGCAAAAGAGAGTCCGTACTTGAAGAGGAAAGTGTAACTGCATGGCAAAGTCATTAGTCATCGTCGAATCGCCCGCGAAGGCGAAGACGATCAACAAATATCTCGGCAAGGATTTTGTAGTGGAGGCCTCGCTGGGCCACATTATGGATCTGCCGAAAAGCAAGATTGGCGTTGAACTGGAACATGGCTCCTTTGAGCCCGAGCTGATTGTGATGCCCGGCAAGGAGAAGGTGGTCGACCGGCTGAAGAAGCTGGCGTCGACTGCCGAGGCTGTGTACCTGGCGCCTGACCCGGATCGCGAAGGAGAGGCCATTGCGTGGCATCTGGAGTTGCAGCTGAAGCCACAGCTTCGCAATAAGGCGACCATTCAGCGAGTCACATTTAACGAGATCACGCAGAAGGCCGTGAAGGCGGCGTTTCAACACGCCGGCGAGGTGGATGCGCGGCTGGTGGATGCGCAACAGACACGCCGCGTGCTGGATCGCATCGTGGGCTATCAGATCTCTCCGCTGCTGTGGGACAAAGTGCGGCGCGGATTATCCGCAGGGCGAGTGCAAACCGTAGCAGTGCGTTTGATTGTGGAACGCGAACGACTGATCAAAGCATTTCAGCCGGTCGAGTATTGGACGCTGGATGCGCAACTGACGCCGGTGTTGGGTGGTGGCAAACAGGGCCAGGAATTCACCGCGCGCTTTATGGGTATCGACGGCAAACGGGCTACCGTAGAGACGGTGAATGCGCCTTCCCTGCCGAACCAGGCGGAGACGGATGCGATTGTCGCCGCTCTGAAGACGGCGGACTGGAAAGTTCGCTCGGTAGAAAAGAAGGAGCGCCGCCAGAATCCGACCGCTCCGTTCATTACCAGCAAGCTGCAGCAGGATGCGTCGCGCAAGCTGGGCTTCAATGTGCGGCGGACAATGGGTGTGGCGCAGCGTTTGTATGAAGGCGTGGAAGTCGGCAGCCAGGGAACGGTTGGCTTGATCACGTACATGCGAACGGATTCGACACGAGTTTCGCCGGATGCCGTGCAAGACGCACGCGCGTATATCGGGAAAAAGCTAGGCGAGAAATATCTGCCGGCGAGCCCGAACGTATTCAAAGGCAAAAAAGATGCGCAGGATGCTCACGAAGCGATTCGTCCAACCAACGTGGAACTTGCGCCGGATGAGATCAAACGTTATCTGAGTGACGAGCAGTACAAGCTGTACAAGCTGATCTGGCAGCGGTTCGTCGCGTCGCAGATGGTGCAAGCGGTCTTCGATCAGACGACGGTGGACATCGTCGCCAAGTCCGACCGCGATTATGACTATCGCGTCACTGGCTCGGTGTTGAAGTTTGACGGCTTCCTGAAAATTTATGAAGAAGCCAAAGACACCAAGGATGCCGATGATGAGGCGCTGAGCAATCGCTTGCCGGAACTGAACGATGGGCAGGCGCTGAATCTGAAACAGTTGAAGCCGGAGCAGCATTTCACGGAGCCGCCGCCTCGCTTCAACGAAGCTTCGCTCGTAAAGGAGCTGGAGGAGCGCGGTATTGGCCGGCCTTCTACCTACGCCTCAATCATCAGCACGATTCAGGACCGCGAATATGCGGTGAAGGTTCCGCCGAAGGGGTCGGGGAAGTTTTATCCGACAGAGCTTGGACAAGTGGTGAACGATCTGCTGGTCAAGAATTTTCCTTACATCTTCGATCCGGCCTACACGGCCAAGCTGGAAGTGGAGTTGGATGCGGTTGAAGACGGCACAGAGAAGTGGACGGACCTCTTAAGCGGCTTTTACGGATATTTCCAGGAGGAATTGAAGGTCGCCGATAAGAACATGGAAGACATCAAGCGGATGGAGCAGCCGACGACGGAGAAATGCCCGGAGTGCGGAGCGCCGCTGGTGTTGAAGTGGGGCAAGTTCGGTTCGTTCTATGCGTGCTCGGCGTATGACAAAAAGAAGCCGGTCACGATTGCCAGCTCCGCATGGGAAAAGGATGCGAAGAAGGCGATCAAAAAGATAGAAAGCAAACTCGACTATCCAGTGACCGTGAAAACTTCGGGCGGCGCAGGGATTGCGCCGGCAGCTGTAACCGCGAAGAACAGGAAAGAACTGGAAGCTGGGTTAACGGGGGTCGCGGCTCCGGATCGAAAGCTTGTCGTGGAGCAGGTGAGCTGCAAATTTACCCGCGAGAATTATGAAGGAAAGCCCAACCTGCAGGCAGCGGAAGAGCAAGGAGCAGAGGCCGAGGAAGAGTTCTGCGAAAATTGCGGACGGGTCATGGTGTTGCGGAACGGACCGTTCGGCCAATTCATGGCGTGTCCGGGATACAACGAAGATCCGCCCTGCAAGACGATTCGCAAGCTGACGCACAAGCAGCAGCAGAAACCCGCGGTGCCGCTGGATGAGACCTGCCCGAAGTGCGGCATGCAATTGGTGTTGCGGACCGGGCAATATGGCGAGTTCGTGAGTTGCAGCGGCTATCCAAAATGCAAGTACATCAAGCAGAACCTGACAGGGGTGAAGTGTCCGACATGCGGTACTGGAGACATTGCCGAACGCAAAGCGCGGCGGGGGAATTTCTTCTACGGATGCACGAATTATCCCAAGTGCGATTTCACTTCGAACCTGAAGCCGGTACCGCAAGCGTGTCCGGAATGCGGCAGCCCGTATTTGCTGGAGAAGTCGCTGAAGTCGGGCGTCTACCTAGTGTGTCCGAATAATGAGAAGCAGACTGCGGCGGAAGAAAAGCGCGGCAAGGGGCGAGGCAAGAAAGGGAAAGAAGAGCCGCCAGCAACGCCTGTGAAGACGGTCGTTTGCCATTACGAAAAACGCATTGGCGATGCGCGCGAGCCGGAAGAGAAACCGGTCGAAGCCGCGGCCGCGACAGTTGCCTAACGTTGCATGGCGGGCGTCACAACTCGGACTGAAGACGCCCGTACAATGGATTCAGCAGGAAAGTGAAGAGGGATGGAAAGTCAGA